>DASTIX010000088.1:0-7080 GCA_035717165.1 Candidatus Dormiibacterota bacterium | reverse complement strand
TCGGCCAATGGTATGGTCGAGGCCCCTCGTGAGTTCGATTTCGAGGGCTGCGCCGAGGTGGCGGAATAGGCAGACGCGTCGGTCTCAAAAACCGATGTCCGCAAGGACGTGCGGGTTCGACTCCCGCTCTCGGCACCACACCGTACTCCAACGATGGTGATTCGAGCCTGGGTTACGCGATAGTCCGGACTAACACCGCATCCCGGCCCGCCGGATATGCGGATAGTCCGGACTAACGCGCAGTCGCGAGCCTTACGGCGTTGGCACGATGGATGGAATCACGTACGCCTCGATCATCGCCAGCACGCCCACGCCGGCCGTAAGGATGAGGCTGTACCGGATCACCCGCCGGAAGATCTCGCCCTCGGCGCCCACCTTGTTGACCCCCGCCGCGCCGACCGACAGGTTCTGCGGGCTGATCATCTTGCCCATCACTCCGCCGGACGAGTTGGTGCCGGCCGTGAGAATCGGCGAGACGTTGCCCAGCTGCTGAGCGGTCTGGGCCTGCAGCGGCCCGAACAGCGTGTTCGACGACGTGTCGGAGCCGGTCAGGAACACGCCAAGCCATCCCAGGAACGCCGCGACGAACGGAAATATGAATCCCGTCTTCGACAGCGCGATGGCGAGGCTCGAGGTCATACCCGAGTAGTTCATGACGTACGCGATGCCGAGGATGAACGCGATCGTCAGGATCGGCAGCGCGAGCTGGCGGACGGTTTGTGCGTAGACGACGAAGAAATTCACGCGCCGGCCCAATGCGAGCATCAAAAGGAACGCGAGGATGTCCGCGTACAGCACGAGCGATCCCGCCGCCGCCAGGAAGTCCCACTTGAACGGGTTGTTGTAAGCGGTCGGCTTGGAAACGATCGGCTTCTCCTGCGAGACGAGCGACACCGGCGCGCCCTTCGCGTTCGTCTGATAAGTCCCGGGCCAGAAGAAGTTCCACACGGGAAACTTGAAAGCCTGCCGGTCTTTCGCGGGATCGGGACCGAACCACGGCTGCGGGCACAGCTTGAAGGCGGGAGCGCCGCAGTTCAGGTCGGCGGTGATGTTGGCCGGCGTGTGCAGCGCCGTCTTCGGGTCGTTGACGGGATGGCCCGACCAGAACGGCAGGTTGCCCATCTGGCCGACGAGGATCACGACGACGAGAATCACGTACATGAAGTACGCCTGGGCGACCCGGCCGCCCCGATCGAGCGAGTCGACGGGACCCTGCCGATCGGTGACCGCCTGGCCCGGAAGATTGGCTTCGCGCTGCATGGCGCCGGGTCCGGAGCGCACAACCGCACCACCGGCAGTTTCGTGCGCGAACTGCCAGACCTCCTTCGGCCGCCACACGCGCAGAAGCAGGGCGAGGCAGCCCATGGACACAAGCGCGGCGATGATGTCGGTCAGCTGCGGGCCGACGAAGTTCGAGACGAGGAACTGCACGATCGCAAACGAGATGCCGCACACGAGCACCGCCGGCAGAACCTCGCGCATCCGCCGCCAGCCGGCCAGGACGAGGATCAGGTACGCCGGCACGATGATCGAGAACAGGGGTAGCTGCCGGCCGACCATGGCCGAAAGCGCGAGCGTGGTCTGGGTCACGTCCTTGTGCAGGATCGGCGCGACCAGTCCGCCCAGGGTTACCACCGGGATGCCGATCGAGCCGAACGCCACCGGCGCGGTGTTTGCCAGCAGCGCCAGCACCGCGGCCGTCACCGGCTCGAATCCCAGGCTCGCAAGCACCGACGCGCTGATCGCCACGGGTGCGCCGAAACCGGCGATGCCCTCGAGCAACGCGCCGAACGAAAAAGCGATCAGCAGCGCCTGTAGACGGCGGTCACGCGTAAGCCGCGTCAGCGATCGCTTGATCACGTCGAAGTCGCCGCTGGCGACCGTCAGGTTGTGAAACACGATCGCGTTGAGCACGATCCAGCTGATCGGCCATAAACCGAAAGCCATGCCTTCGGTAGTGGCGCCGAGGGTGATCCCGAATGGCATGCCCCAGACCAGCCACGCGAGCAAGGCGGCCGTCGCCAGCGACGCCAGTGCGCTCAGCCACGCCGGTAAGCGCAGGACCGCCAGCATGACGAACAGGACGTAGAGCGGCAGGCCGGCGACGAGCGCCGACAGCAGGATGCTGTCCAGTACAGGCTGATAGGCCTGGTGGAACGTCAGGTAGACGTTCATATCGACTCCCCCCATCGGACGATTACCGAAGCGAGACTTAATTCAACGCGGATTCACAGCCGTTTGCAACTCGGCGCTACCAGGAGCCCCCGCCTCCGCCCCCGCCGCCGCCTCCCGCAAAGCCGCCGCCGCCAAAGCCGGAAGAGCCGCTGGCGGCCGGAGTCGTGGCGATCGCCGTCGAGATGCTCGAGTTCATGGCCTCGAGGCTGCTCGCGAGAAGGGCCGCCTGGAAGGGTCGGTTGCCGACGTACCAGCCGTTGGTCTGCGACGTGTCGATCCCCTCGAACGCGTTCGCCCATCGGGTCACGCAGCCGAACACGATCGCGTAAGGCAGAAGCTGGGTGAAGATCTCGGCCTTCTCCGCGAACTGCTGCCGGTACTTCTCGGCGGTGTTCATGTACAGCCGAAAGCCGAGCGTCCGCTGCATCAATTCGCGGCCCGCGGCAGTTCGCGTCGACAGCGCGCGGTGGACAACAATCAGAACCACGCCGACGAGGATCACGGCGACGCCGATCAGCCCTCCGCCGAAAGCAACGCCGAGGAGAAAGGTCAGTCCGGCTCCGACGATGATGGCGAGAACCGCGACGCCGATGGCTCCGAGGCGCATGAGGTCCGGGCGGACGCGGAACAGCTTGCGTCCCATGGCATCGGTGTAGATGTCGCGTTCGGCGGACATGAGCGTCGTGCGGAAGGTTCCCTTCAGTTCGGAGACCTTCACCTGCTGCCGGCCGCTCGCGAAGATGCCGTAGAAGAGCGTCGATTCGTACGGAGCAAGGCCGGAGACGTCGCCCTGCTTGCGCGTCAATTCCCAGTCCTTCTGGCCCGGGACCTCCGTGATGGTCAGATACCCGCGCACCGCGAGGTCGACGATCGTCGCCGTCACGTCCTTGGTGTCGGCGGACTCGTCGAGAATCAACCCCAGCAGCGCCGGCCGCAGGTCTTGTGGCGGCCCGAATTCGACCACAACCGGATCACGGTGGAAAGGTCCGATCGCCTCGTCGCGTGGGTCGTTGGTGAGGTAGTACTGCGTCAGGTATTCACGGTCGCGCCCGTGCAGCCACCAGAACCAGCCGATGAGCGCGATGCCTGTCACCAGCAGCAGGAGGCCAAATCCCACATTGAGCGGGTTGACGTCGAATGCGTCCTGCGGAAACGTGCGCAGCCGCGGTTCCAGCATTGGCGGCGCCACGGCGACCGCGCCCTTGGTCAGCCCGGTGACGATCGTCATCTGCTCGCCTGAGGCCAGCACGCGTGTCGAAGAGAACGTCACCGATTGCTGCGTGTTGCCGTAGTTGCATGCCTCGCGCGAGCCGCTGACGCCCTGGTAGCACGCGGCGCCCTGAAAAGAACCTGAGGGAAACGTGACGGCGGCCGACACGAACTGCTTCGGGACCGGCCACTGATCGCCGTCGACGTTCCAGTACAGCTCGTCGTGATCGGCGAAGGAGTTCATCACCCCCTTCAGCGAGTAGTCGATCACGTACGTGTTGCCACCGGTCACCGTGCGGTTGGGATCGCCGATCTTGATCACGCGATCGGCGCCCTGGTCGTAGGTCGTGTAAGGAATCGGCGACTGGCCGTCGGTCACCGACCTGACGTCGAGCACGTAGTAGCGGTCGTGCGAGGCGTCGTAGCGGTAGCGGACGGGGATCATGCGGAAGATCCCGTGCTTGACCTGACTGCCGAAATCGACCTGGATGTTCTCGACGACGTCGATGGACGAGTCGGCGTTGATCGCGATCTGCGCGTGGAACGACTTGATCACCCAACCTTCGTCCGCGCGCACCGGTGTGGCGGAGATCCACAAGACCCACGCCGTCGCAAGGGCGCCGAGCAACAACCGGTTCTTCATCGCGATCCGTATATTGCCTCGCTGCAGCCGTGACTCACGCCAATCTCCGCCACGACATCCGCAACGTCGCCATCGTGGCGCACGTCGACCATGGGAAAACGACACTCGTCGACGCGCTCCTGAAACAGAGCCATACGTTCCGGGAAAACCAGGACGTTGGCACCCTGATCATGGACAGCAACGACCTGGAGCGTGAGAAGGGCATCACCATCCTCGCCAAGAACACGTCGATCCGGCATGGCGACGTCACGATCAACATCATCGACACGCCGGGGCACGCGGATTTCGGTGGCGAGGTCGAGCGGGTGCTCAACATGGCCGACGGCTGCCTCCTGCTGGTCGACGCGGCCGAGGGCCCGATGGCGCAGACGCGCTTCGTCCTTCGTAAGGCGTTCGAGGTCGGGCTGCGGATCGTCATCGTGATCAACAAGGTCGACCGCGCCAACGCCGACGCGGCCCGCACGCTGGAGCGAGTTCACGACCTCTTCCTCGAGCTGGCTGAAGACGCCGACCAGCTGGAGGCGCCGGTCGTGTATGCGATCGCGAAACAGGGACGCGCCGGGCTGCGAGCCGACGCGATCGGCCCGGATCTAGAGCCGCTTTTCCAGGCGATCCTCGAGCACGTTCCGCCGCCGGTAGCCGAAGATGGCGGCTTCCAGATGCTCGTCGCCAACCGCGCCTACGACGACTACACCGGGACGATGGCGATCGGGCGGATCTCGCGCGGCACCATTGCGCCCGGAGAGATGGTCGCCGTGCTGGGCAGCGAGGGAGAGCCGCGCAGGGTGAAGGTGATCCAGGTACTGATGTACCGCGGCCTCGAGCGCGTGGCGGCGCAATCGGCGAGGGCCGGCGACATCGTCCTCCTCACCGGCCTGGAGGACGTGGCCATCGGCGACACGCTGGCCGATCCCGAAGCACCCGATCCGTTGCCACGCATCGAGATCGAAGAGCCGACCGTGCGTATGACGTTCGGCGTCAACACCTCGCCGTTCGCCGGCCGCGAAGGGCGCTTTTCGACCACGCGGCAGCTGCGCGCGCGTCTCTACAAGGAGCTCGACACGAACCTCGGACTGCACGTCGCCGACACCGATTCGGCCGACCAGTTCCTGATCAGCGGCCGCGGCGAGCTCCATCTCGCCGTCCTGATCGAGACGATGCGGCGCGAGGGCTACGAGTTCGAGGTGTCGCGCCCGGAGGCGATCGTCAAGGTCATCGAAGGCCGGCGGATGGAGCCGGTCGAGCACCTCACGGTCGACGTCCGTGAGGAGAACCTCGGCGGCGTGACCGAGGCGCTCGGCAAGCGCCGCGCCGAGATGATGGAGATCAACTACGACAAGAAGGGCGGCGTGCGGCTCGAGTACCTCATCCCGACGCGCGGCCTGATCGGGTTTCGCAACACGTTCCTGACGCTGACCGCCGGCACAGGCGTGATGGGCTCGATCGGCATCGGCTACCGGCCATGGCTCGGCGAGTTTCGCGAGCAGCGCAACGGCGCGCTGACGGCCTCATCGCCAGGCACGTCGCTGACCTACGGCCTGGCGGCCGCGCAGGAGCGCGGCACCACGTTCATCGAGCCGGGCGAGGAGGTCTATGAGGGGATGATCGTGGGTGTGCAGAAGCGTCCGGGTGACATCCGCGTCAACGTCTGCCGCGAGAAAAAGCAGTCCAACGTGCGCTCGTCCACCTCGGACATCTCGGTGCGCCTCACGCCGGCGTCCAGGCTCAGCCTGGAGCAGTCGCTGGACTTTCTCGCCGACGACGAATTGCTCGAGGTCACGCCCAAGCATCTCCGTTTGCGCAAACGCCACCTCACCGAGGTCGAGCAGTCGCGCGCTCGCCGGGCGGCGGAGGCGGCAGGAATAGGTTTCTGAGGATCTGGGTATACTGCTGGTAGCCGGCGAAGCGCCGGCGCTCACAGTGGGCTGCGATCTCCTTCTCGAACGGGCCTAGCTAGTTGAGTTAGACCCCGCCGTTCGAGAGATAGGAGATGGAAATGCCAACAGGCACCATCAAGAAGCTGGTTTCGGACCGTGGCTTTGGATTTATCAAGGCCGAGGACGGACAGGAGTACTTCTTCCACCGCAGTGGCACCGAGGGTGACTTCGACGGCCTCCAGGGTGGCGAGAAGGTTTCGTTCGAAATCGAGTCGAGCCCGAAGGGCCCGCGCGCCAAGAGCGTCCGCGTCGCGTAACTTCTGAATCAGCGAAGGCCCGGGCTTCGGCCCGGGCCTTTTTTATTTGCGATTGCCCAGTTTGCCGGCAAAAGGATGAATCGACTGGGATGCAAATGCACTTTTGCCGGCAAATGTCATTTCAGCCGCCCAGGTATGCGCGGCGCACGGCGGGGTTGTGGAGAAGATCCGCGCCGGTGCCGGTGAGCAGGATGCGCCCCGTTTCGATGACGTAAGCGCGGTCGGCGATCTCGAGGGCGCGGAGCGCGTTCTGCTCGACCAGCAGGATCGTCGTCCCGTCCTTGTGGATCTCCTCGATCACGCGGAACACCTCGTCGACCATCTGCGGCGCGAGGCCCAGCGAGGGCTCGTCGAGCAGCAGCAATCTCGGTCGCGCCAACAGCCCGCGCGCGATCGCGAGCATCTGCTGCTCACCACCGGATAGCGCCCCTGCCGAGAGATGGCGCCGTTCGCCGAGGATCGGAAACCGCTCGAGCACCGAATCGATTTGCTTGTGCGCTGACGCTCCATCGCGCCGGGCCCATGTCGCCAGCTCCAGGTTCTCGAGCACTGTCTGTCGCGCGAGGATCTCGCGCCCTTCCGGAACCTGCACCAGGCCGCGCTTGACGATCGCCGACGCCTTCGCCACGGCCAGGTCAAGCCCATCGAACACCGCGGTCCCGGATTCCGGACGGATCAGTCCAGACAGCGTGTTCAACACCGTCGACTTGCCGGCGCCGTTGGCGCCGATCAGGGCGACGACCTCGCCCGCGCCCACACGAAACGATGCACCCCGGAGAGCGACGATCGCGCCGTAACTCACGGTCAGGTCCTGGACGTCGAGGATCGGCTTGTCGGGCTCCCGTGTCGCCCGGCGCGA
>DASTIX010000087.1:0-8052 GCA_035717165.1 Candidatus Dormiibacterota bacterium | reverse complement strand
GCCGGTCGCGGCGGCCGCGGCAAGGACCTGACGGCGCGTCATGCCGCGTCGTGGAGCTGGCGCGATGGCTTCCTGTTGATCTATAGGTGCGAGGCTCACGTCCTCATTAATGCCGATCCCGCCGCCCGTGGCATTAGACGGATGTGAAGAATTCGTAAGCGCGCGCGGGAAGGTTCGATGCTCGAATCATCCTCTTGCCCGCGAATTTTGCTTTGATCTCGGCGTGACTCTTCGGCCGACTTCTCGAGCGCTTGCCGGTGCGGCAGTCCGGTGGGCCGTCTTCGTGGTCCCAGGCTTGCTGTTGGTTTATGCCGGATGGTCGAGTCGAGTCCTCCAACCGGCACTGATCGGCGCAGTGGGCGCCGGATTTGGCCTCTTCGCTTTTGCGAACTCAGCCTTCTCATATCTGAGACTCGACCGCGGACTGTTAAGAGGTCGAAGTTTACTCGGCCGCATCGACGTTCCCGTCGAGCAGATCACGCGCATCGTGCCTGTCAACCTCTCCTACAACCAGACTGTGCAGTTGCCGTGGAACCGCAGCGCGCGAGTGTTCGAGGTCTGCACTTCCAACGGCCCGACCGGCTTGTTCTTGAGTCCGGTTCTGTATGGCGCCTCAGGTATCGAACGTCTCTTGGACCAGATGGACGTCAAGCCGGAGACCGTCGTTGAAAATCGCGTATTGGGAGTCTTCAGCCGAAACAGCGACTACGGAAAGCGATAACCGACCGGGGACCTGGCCTTTAGGTTGCGTTTGACCAGCGCGTAGGATCTGCTCGAGTCGAATGGCGCGCCTGGTGCCGATGTCGAGCGTCGACGCGGCCTGGTTGGGGATGGAAGACCCGACCAATCTGATGATGGTCACGGGCGTGCTCATGCTCGACGGCAAGGTCGACCCCAAACGGCTGCGCACGGTGCTGGACAAACGGCTGACGCCGTTCGGCCGCTTTCACCAGAGAGTCGTACGGCCGCGGACGCGCGCCGGCCTGTTGCACTGGCAGGACGACGCGACGTTCGACATCGACAACCACGTCAGCCACATGGCATTGCCTTCGCCCGGCGGCGACAAGGCCCTGACGGCCCTCGTCAGCGAGCAGATGAGCACGCCCCTGGACTTCAGCAAACCGCTCTGGCAGGTCCACCTCATCGACGGCCACGACGGCGGTTCCGTGGTGCTCGCCCGCATCCACCACGCGATCGCCGACGGCATCGCGCTGGTGCGCGTGATGCTGTCGCTGACGGACGCGACGCCGACCGCTCCTCCACGCAAGCGCGCCGCCGCGTCGTCCAATCACGCCGGACCGCTCGACTGGATTCCAGGCCTGACCGGCGCCGCCGCAAAGGTCGTGCAGGATCCCGGCCGCGTCGCCGAAGGCGCCTATCGCCTGGGCCGGCTCATCCTCCTGCCGCCCGACCCGCCGACCACGTTCAAAGGCGAGCTGGGCCGGCGCAAGGTCGCGGCCTGGTCGAAGCCGGTTCCGCTCGAAGACTTCAAAGCCATCGGCAAGGCCTTCGGCGCAACCGTCAATGACGTCCTCGTCGCGACGGCGACGGGAGCGCTGCGCCGCTATCTCGAGCGGCGCGGCGAGCCGACGAAAGGCCTGTCGATTCGCGCATCGGTGCCGGTGAACCTGCGGCCCTTCGACGAAGCGCACCGGCTCGGCAACTCGTTCGGCCTGGTCTTCCTCACCCTCCCAGTCGGCACCATCGACCCGGTACGCCGCCTGCGCTCGATCAAGAAGGAGATGGACGAGCTGAAACGGTCGCCCGAGGCGCTCGTCGCGTTTGGCGTCCTGAACGTGATGGGATTCGCGCCGGTCGAGGTTGAACGGCTGGGCCTTCGCTTCTTCGGCAGCAAGGCGACGGCGGTGCTCACCAACGTGCCCGGACCACGCGAGCCGCTGTACCTCGCCGGGCGGAAGGTCGACAAGGTGATGTTCTGGGTGCCGCAGTCGGGACGCCTCGGGCTGGGCATCAGCATCCTCAGCTACGCCGGCGGCGTGATGCTGGGCGTGGCGACCGACGAGGGCCTGGTCAGCGACCCGGAGAAGATCGTCGAAGGGTTCGAGCGCGAGTTCAAATCGCTCAAAACCGCCGCCAGAGTTTAACCCGTCTGTTACTTGGTAATCTTGTAAGCACCATGGTCGAAACACCCACGGAACAGCAGGCTCTAGACGCGTATTCGACGATCGTGACCTCCGTTGCCGAGAGGGTCCTGCCTTCGGTGGCCAGCCTCCGGATCGGGCGTGGCGGCCGCGGCTTCGGCGGCGCCGGTTCCGGTGTGGTGATCACGCCCGACGGGTATCTCGTCACCTCGGCCCACGTCGTGGCGTCGGGCAGCTCGGCCAGCGCCTCGTTTATCGACGGCACCGAGTACGACGTCGACGTCGTCGGCGCCGACCCCCTGTCCGACCTCGCGGTGGCTCGCGCACGCGGCACCGACCTCCACCCCGCGAAGATCGGCAACGCGGACCAGCTCCGCGTTGGCCAGCTGGTCGTCGCGGTTGGCAACCCGATGGGCTTTTCGGGATCCGTCACGTCGGGGGTCGTCAGCGGGTTAGGCCGCTCGCTGGCGACCGCCGACGGCAACGGCAACCGGCGCTTCATCGAGGACGTTATCCAGACCGACGCGGCGCTGAATCCCGGCAACTCGGGCGGCGCACTGGCCGACTCGAACGCGCAGCTCATCGGCGTCAACACCGCGGTGGCCGGCATGGGGCTCGGCCTGGCGGTGCCGATGAACGGCACGACGCAGGCGATTCTTGGGGCGCTCATGCGCAACGGTCGCGTGCGGCGCGCCTACCTCGGCATCGCCGGTGGGACTCGGCCGCTGCCGCCCCCGATCGCGGAGCGGCTGGCGCGCAAGGCAGGCGTCGAGGTCCACGAGGTGGTGAGCGGCTCGCCGGCGGCGGGCGGCAAGCTGCGCGCGGGCGATGTGATCGTCTCGGTCGGCGGCGCCGGCGTGAGCAGGGCCGGCGATCTCCAGCGCTTGATGGTCGAAGCGAACATCGGGGCGGCGCTGCCGCTGACCGTGTTGCGGGGCGAGCAGCTGCTCGACCTCAACGTCGTGCCCGTCGAACTGACCTAATAGACTTCGGCCGACGTGGCCGGCCGCGACTTTCGCCAGCTCCTTCGCGCCCAGATCCATGACGGCCGCTTCCGCATGGTCGACGTCGACCCCGACTCCACCCCTGGCCTGAAGGGCGGCAAGCGCAAAGCCCTCAACGACATCGGTCGTCATCAGGACGAGCTGTTCGACCTGCACGAGCGTCTGTACGCCGAGCACAAGCGCTCGTTGCTGGTCGTCCTTCAGGGCATGGACACGTCCGGCAAGGACGGCACCATCACGCACGTCATGCGCAACTTCAACCCGCAGGGCGTGCTGATCACGCCGTTCAAGACGCCGACGCCCGAGGAGCTGCGACACGGTTTCCTCTGGCGGATCCGCAAGCGGCTTCCTGTGGCGGGCGACATCGGCATCTTCAACCGCTCCCACTACGAAGACGTGCTGATCGCGCGGGTCCACAACCTCGCGAAGCCGGCCGTCATCGAGCGGCGCTACGGCAAGATCAACGACTTCGAAAAGGACCTCGTCAAGAACGGCACTACCGTGGTCAAGCTCTGCCTCCACATCTCCTACGCCGAGCAGCGCAAACGCCTGATGGACCGCCTCCGCAACCCCGACAAGCACTGGAAGTTCAGCGAGCACGACATAGACGAACGCGCGTATTGGGACGACTACATGAGCGCCTATGGGCTGGCGGTGACGAAGTGCTCGACCGACTGGGCGCCCTGGTACATAGTGCCGGCGAACGACAAGGCGTATCGCGACTGGGCGATCACGAAGATCCTGCTCGAGACGCTCCGACACATGGACCCCGAGTACCCTCGCCCCAAACTCAACATCCCCCGCCTGATGAAGCGCCTGCAGGCGTAACGACTGCGCGAACGCAGTGCTAAGTTAAGCTTCCGCTAAGTCTTGTTGGGGGGTATGAAAGTGCATCGCACGCGTTTCGTCGGCGGGCTGGTGGCAGCCGTCATGGTGGCCGCTTGCGGCTCGAGCGGGGGAGGCGGCGGCGGTTCGAGCTCGTCGAACTCGTACTCGGGCAAGACCATCCAGCTCGGCGCGGTTCTGTCGATCACGGGCGCCGGGGGCGTCTACGGACCACAGACTCGCGACGGGATGATGCTCGCGGTCGACCAGATCAACCAGTCAGGCGGCGTCAACGGCGCACAGATCAACCTCACGGTCGAGGACGACACCTCCGACAAGGCCACCTCAGCTGCGAAAGCGCAGACGCTGATCCAGCAGAACAACGTCCTGGCCATGCTGGGACCGACGCTGTCGAACTCCGCGGTCGCGGTTCATCCGCTCGCCGAGAGCCTCAAGGTGCCCATCCTCGCGACGAGCACCACGGGCATCCACATCGTCCCGGACTGCAACTTCCCGACCGAGACGCCATGCCAGTACGTCTTCCGCGACAGCCTCGGTGAGCAGACCGCGATCCCCGACAACATCAAGTCCTACGTCAGCGACGCACACCCGAAGACGGGCGTGCTGCTGGTGGCGCAGGACGACAAGTTCTCCAGCGATGGCGGCACGATCGTGCAGAACACCGTCGGTCAGTACGGGATCGACCTGCTGAAGACGATCAAGTTCAACAAGGGCGAGGCTGACCTCTCCCCGTACGTCACGCAGGCCGTACAGGCCAAGCCCGACGTGATCTTCATCACGTCTCTTGGAGCGATCCCGGCCAAGATCATGACCGCCGCCCGCAACCAGGGCTGGCAGGGGCAGTTCCTCGGCGGCAACGGCTTCAACACCGCGGTCGTGTCCGCGCAGGCGGGGGCGGCCGGTAAGGGCGCGCGCAGCGCAAGCGCGTGGTTCATCGGCAACACTTTTCCGTCCAACGCCGATTTCGTCAGCGCGTACAAGGCGAAGTACAACAAGGACCCCGATCAGTTCGCGGCCCAGGGCTACACGGGCATCAAGATCATGGCCGACTCCGCCAAGCGCGCCAACCTGACGTTCACGGACATGACCGGAGACCGGGACAAGATGCGCAAGGCGATGGAGACCGTCAACATTCAGACGCCGCTCGGCCCGTTCCAGTTCACGTCGACGCACGACGTGAAGCAGACCGTCTGGGTGATCGCCATGGACGGCAACGGCGGGTTCACGCTCGTCCACCAGATTCAGCCTGGTTCGTAAAGGGATGGGGGAGCACCACCCGCTCCCCCACCTCTTCCAATAACCTGACGCGCTGATGGATCAGCAGATCCTCAACGCGATCTTCATCGGGTCCATCTACGCGCTGTTCGCGGTCGGCTACACGCTCGTGTTCGGCATCCTCGACATCCTCAACCTCGCGCACAGTGCCGTCTTCATGCTCGGCGCCGCGCTCACGTACTCGCTGGTCGTCAACCATGGTCTTCCGTTCGCGGAAGCGTGCGTCCTCGGCGTCGCCGTGTCGGCGGTGATGGGACTGATCATCGAGTTCCTGTGTCTGCGACCGCTGCGCCGCCGCCAGGCGCCGCCCATCGCCGCGCTGATCTCGACGATCGGGCTGGCGCTGGTCATCGTGGCCGCGATCGAGCAGGGGCGGCCCGGCACTCTGACCTCGTGGCTGTGGGTCGACGGCGCCAACTCGGTCGCATTTCCCAGGAACACATTCCCGGACCCCGTCTGGCATGTCGGTGACGTGACCCTCGAAGCCAGCAAGGCGGCTGTGGTTCCGATCTCGATCGCGCTGATGGCCGTGCTCGGCTACGTGATGCGCTTCACCCAGGTCGGACGAGGCCTGCGGGCAGTTGCAGAAAATCCCCGCGCCGCGCGCCTGATGGGTCTCGACGTCGACCGGATGATCACGCTGACGCTCGTCATCTCATCGGCGCTTGGCGGCCTCGCCGGCATCCTGTTCGGCATCGCGCTCGGCGACATCAGCCCATACATCGGGCGCGACAGCGTCGAGGTGCGCGGGCTTGCGGTCATCGTCCTCGGCGGGATGGGCAGCATCCCGGGCGCGGTGATCGGCGGCTACCTGCTCGGCGCGATCGAGGTGCTCGCGCTCGTGACGTTGGGAAGCAACGCGCGCGGGGGCGTGGCGTTCGCTGCGCTATTCCTCATGCTCGTCCTGCGGCCGCAGGGTCTGTTCGGCACGCGTTTGCGCGAGCGGATCTAGGTAGCGATGGACTTTTTCATATCGCTGTTCAGCGACCCGGTCGGATTCTGGAACTCGCACACGCTCTTGATCTCGCAGATCGGGATCAACGGGATCCTCGCGGTCTCGATGTTCGTCGTCCTTTACTCAGGGCAGCTGTCCCTGGCCGCGCCGGGGTTCATGGCGATCGGCGCTTACACGTCTGTGCTGATGGACCTGTACTGGCACACGCCGTACGTCGTCAACGTCGTCGTGGCGGTGGCGCTTGCGGGAGTAGTGGGCGTGCTCGTCGGCCTGCCCGTGCTGCGCCTGCGCGGCGTGTTCCTGGCGATCGCGACGATCGGCTTCGTCGAAGCTCTGCGGCTCGGAGTCATCCTCAATCTGCCCATCACCGGCGAGGGCCTCGGCCTCAAGAACCCCAACGCCGACCCGCTCGGCGGCGTGCCGGAGATCCTGATCTCGCTCGTCGTCATCACCTTTCTGATGTGGCGGCTGACAAAGGGGCGGTTGGGAAATGCCTGGTCTGCCATCCGGCAGGACGAGATAGCCGCGCTGAGCCAGGGCATCTGGGTCGCGCGCTACAAGATGATCGCGTTCGTGCTGAGCGCTCTTCTGGCCGGCTACGCGGGCGCGCTCGATGCTCATCTCAACTTCTTCGTCGACCAGAACTCGTATGACGTGACGCGCTCGGTACAGATCCTGACGTTTGCGGTTCTCGGCGGCACCGGCTACGTGCTGGGACCGATCGTCGGAGCAACGATCGTGACGCTGCTGCCGTACGTGTTCCAGGGCATCGGCGACTACATCAACGTCATCAGCGGGATCTTCCTCATCGCCGTCATCGTCTTCCGGCCGCAGGGCATCGTCGGCCGCGGCGGCCTCGCGCTGGTGCGCCCGTCGTGGTGGCCACGCGGCAAGGCCCGTGCTGCTTCGCCTGCTTGACGTCCAGCGGCACTTCGGCGGCGTGCGCGCCGTCGACGGTGTCTCGCTGGAAGTCGAGCAGGGGTCGATCCAGGGTCTGATCGGTCCCAATGGTGCGGGCAAGACGACGCTCGTCAACGTCATCACGGGCTACGTGCGATTTCAGTCCGGGCGCGCCTGGCTCGAGAACGACGAGCTGACGGGCCTGCCCGCGCATCGCATCGCGGCGCTAGGCGTCGCGCGCACGTTTCAGAACATCCGCCTGTTTCGCGATCTGACCGCCATCCAGAACGTGCTCATCGGCATGCACACGCACCGGCCCGACGACACGCTCGCGCAGCTGGCGACGCTGCCCTGGTTTCGTTCCGCCGAACGCGCGCAAATCAAAGAGGCGGAGTCGCTGCTCGAATCCGTCGGACTCTCAGCTTCGATCGGGCCGCGGGATGCGCACACCCTGCCTTACGGCGATCAGCGCCGGCTCGAGATCGCGAGGGCGCTCGCGCTGAAACCGCGCCTGCTGATGCTCGACGAGCCCGCGGCGGGCATGAACCCCTCGGAGAAGCACGGCATGCGCGAGCTGATCGAGCGTTTGAACTCGAGCGGTCTGACCATCCTTCTCATCGACCACGACATGCGCCTTGTCATGGGCGTATGCAAGCGTGTCGCCGTCCTCAACTTCGGCAAGAAGATTGCGGACGGCACGCCCGACGAAGTCTCGAGTGACCAAGCGGTGATCAAGGCGTACCTCGGCGCCGGCGGCGAGCGTGAGGTGACGAGCGCGCTCGGCGCGGGTGGCGTCGAGGAAGAAGAGGAAGCCGAGATCGAGTTTGCGTCGCGCCGGGCGACACGGGAGCCCGACAAGCCGATCCTCGACGTCCAGGACCTGACCGTGAGTTACGGCGCGATCGTCGCTCTCCGGGGTGCATCGTTTCGTGTGGGCGCGGGCGAGGTCGTCGCCCTGATCGGCGCCAAC
>DASTIX010000086.1:0-5290 GCA_035717165.1 Candidatus Dormiibacterota bacterium | reverse complement strand
GCGCTCCGTCCTGCGCCGATCTGCTCCTGATCGCCTGGTTGTCGACCTTGCTTCGATTCCCTTACCAGTCCCTATGCGGGGTTCCGCCATTGCTGGCGAACCTATCAATTAGGTAACGGTCAGGACCTTCGCCTTTACCCCCGCGCTCTTTCCGGAAACCAGTTATGTGGCCGAGGAACCGATATGGCTCACATCCGCACTCGCAACCGGCGGTCGGCCTTGACGCCTGAGCGGCTTGGCGCCACCATCAGTGACGCCCATGCCTATTCACCCGCTGTGGATCCTGGTGATGCTGACGATGATGCTGATCGTCCTGGTGCCGATCATCGTCCTGGTCGTCGTGATGAGCAGGCAATCGGCTGATCGAGGCCAGTTAGCAGCGCGGCCGCAATACTCGCCGGATGGAAAGTGGTGGTGGGATGGCCGGCAGTGGCAGCCGATTCCGCAATCGGCGCCACAGCCGCCCGAGCCCCCAACTCCCGCGCAGTAGGGTCAAGGCTCGCCCTTTCGATCACGCGCTGCGATTGCCTCGACACCTGAGGCGATGACGTCGACCACCTGATCGAGGTACTTCTGCCGCGCCGGGTGATTGCCTCCGCCGCGCCGGAGCAGTTCCTCATGGATCACAAATGAGAGCAACGCGCCCACCAGCTGCTTGACCAGCATCGCTGGGTCGAGGCGCCTCTGTGCTCCGGGCGGCATGACCGCGGCGAGAGCCGCGGCAGCGGCGCCCTCTGCTGGGTCGACCAGCCGGTCGAGGTACATCTGCGCCCAGACCGAACGCTCGTGCGCCGCCACGAAGACGACATGCGTGAGCTGCTTCGCCTGAGGATCGCCGGCACCGAGGAAGAAACCTGATCCAAGTGCTGTGAGGAGCTCGCGCACCGTGCGTGCTGCCCCCGTCGCGGACTGGATTCCCGATCGCGGACCGCTCGCGGCCCGGTCGATCAGGCCTTCCATGAGGGCTTCTTTCGAGGGGAAGTAGTGGTACACGGCGCCGACGCTGACGTCCGCTTCTTCGGCGACGTCGCGCATCGAAGCGGCGTCGAACCCGCCTCGAGCGAACACGGCCGCCGCCGCTCGCAGCAATCGGTCGCGCTGGCCCTCGTAGTTCCCGCTCGGACCAAGCGGCCGCCCAACCCGGCGACTCAATTGGATGGGTCTAGAATAAATCGAGCGAACATTCGCTTTAATTAAACATCAAATTCGAGGTGATCGAGGATGTCGAGATTCAGGGTTGGGGCGGTGGTGCTGGTTGGAGCCTGGCTTGTGCTGGCTGCCGTTGCGGCACCCTTTGCATCCAGGCTGACCAGCATCCAGCAGAACGATCCGGCGGCTTTTCTCCCAAGCTCCGCCGAATCCACTCAGGTCACCAAGCTGCTCGGCAGCTTCCAGAGTGCCAGCTCGATCCCGGTCATCGTCGTATACGAACGGCCGTCGGGCATCACCGAGATGGATCGCGAATCGGTGGCCGCGCAGGCGGCCGCCGTGGGGTCCACAAGAGGAATTGTCGGCGGTGTTTCGCCGGTCATCCCGTCCGGTGACGGCAAGGCGCTCGAGTTTTTCGCCCAGCTGAACAGCAGCGACTTCCTCAAGCTGGGCGACGAGGTGGATCAGGTCAGGGCGCAGGTCCACAGCCAGGGCGGTCTAAACGCGTACGTGACCGGGCCGGCGGCGCTCGCGGCTGATTTTGGCAGCGCCTTCAAAGGTCTCGACTTGAAGCTGCTGCTCGGAACCGGCCTCGTCGTGATCGTGATCCTGCTTCTCGTTTACCGCAGCCCGGTGCTGTGGATGGTGCCCATCTCGGTTGTGGCCGTCGCCCTGTTCATCGCCCAGGCGCTGGTCTACTTCGCCGCGACGAGGTTCGGACTGCAGTCCAACGGCCAGAGCCAGGGGATCCTCACGATCCTGGTCTTCGGAGCAGGAACCGATTACGCCCTGCTCCTGATCAGTCGCTACCGAGAGGAACTCCACCGGCATGCGTCCGCCGCGAGAGCGGTGCTCGCAGCCTGGCGCGGCGTGGCACCGGCGATCTTCGCCTCAGGCACGACCGTGACCCTCGCACTCCTGGTGCTACTTCTGTCTGAGCAAGGTGCCAACCGCACCCTGGGCGGCTCGGCTGCAATCGGGATCGCCGTCGTCATGGTCGCCATGCTGACCCTAATGCCGGCCATCCTGGTCCTCGCGGGGCGGTGGCTCTTCTGGCCGCTGGTTCCGCGCTTTGACGCTCGGGTCGACGCAAACCCACGATTGAGCGTCTGGGACCGCATCGCTTCGGCCGTCGGACGCCGATCGAGGCGGACCTGGATCGGAGGGCTCGCGCTGCTCGTTCTCATGATCGCCGGCCTTACGCAGCTCAGCGCAGGCGGGCTGCCGGCAGATCGCCAGTACACGGTCGAACTCGGGTCGGTGACCGGTCAGCACGTTGCCGACCGGCACTTTCCGGCCGGCGCCGGAAGTCCCCTCTACGTAGTGACGTCGGCTGAGAGCCAGACAGCGGTCACGTCGGCGCTGCGCTCGGTACCGGGAATCACGGGGGTGACTGCGTACTCCGATTCGTCGCCGGTACCGGGCGCCCTGCCCAAAGTCGTAGGCGGCAGAGTCCTGCTGCAGGCGTCCACCAACCTGAAACCGGACAGCATGGCCGCAGAGTCCATGGTCACCAGTGTCCGTTCTGCCGTCCACGCTGTGCCCGGTGCGCACGCAATGGTGGGCGGGGAGGCGGCCACCAGCCTCGACCAGCGCCTTGCCTCTGAGCATGACAACCGCGTGATCATTCCGTTGGTCCTGATCCTGATCCTCGCGGTGCTTCTGGTTCTGTTGCGTGGCGTAATTGCGTCGCTGGTACTCATTGCCACCGTAGTGCTCTCGTTTGCCGCCACGCTCGGCGCCAGCGCGTTCATCTTCAGCCACGTCTTTGGTTTCGCCGGCGAGGACGCTTCATGGCCTCTCACCACGTTCGTCTTCCTGGTCGCACTTGGGATTGACTACAACATCTTCCTGATGACTCGTGTCAAGGAGGAGACGCGCCGTTTAGGCACCCGGCCGGGCATCGTGGCAGGGCTGGCGCGAACGGGTGGCGTCATCACATCGGCCGGCATCGTGCTGGCCGCGACGTTCGCGGTTTTCACGGCCCTGCCGCTGGTGGTGCTCGTCGAGGTTGGTTTCGCGATCGCGCTCGGCGTGCTCCTCGACACCGCGATCGTCCGCACTCTCCTTGTGCCGGGCCTGATGCACGACATCGGAGACGTGATCTGGTGGCCGGGCCGTACCTCGGACCGCAAACCTCAGACTTCGCGAGCGATTGAGGAAGCGGCCTAGCCTGAGGCTGTAAAGGCCTACGCCTTTCGCCTCAACGCTCGCCGTTCCGCGCGCTCGAGCTCGGCGGCTCTCGCGTTCAGCTCCTCAAGGCGTTGGTGTGGCCACACCACTATGCCGTCGTCGTCGGCGATCACCCAATCGCCGGGCTTTACTGTGACGCCGGCCAGCTCCACGTCACCGCCGACATTGCCCCCGCCGGCTTTATTCGGCTTCAACGGCGTCACGCCTCGCGACCAAACCCGCAGGCCGATTCTGGCAATTTCCGTCGAGTCGCGGACAGGCGCGTCCGTCACCACCGCGATGACGCCTGAGGCTTTGAGATCTCTGGCGACGTTGCCGCCCATGCACGCCGCTCGGGATCCAGCGCCGCCCGCGATGACCAACACCTTCCCTCCAAGGCCTCCCGCATCAATGGCACGTCGTAGGTCGAAGTTGTCGTCTCGCGTCACCCGAACGGTGCTTGCAGGCCCTGCGATCACCGACCCCGGTCGGAGCGGTCGAACAATTGGTTCCAAAACGCCCTGACCACCGGCCGCATCGCTCGCCAGTGCGCTGGACCACTTCACGACACCGCTCACTGCTTGACGCCGGCCACCAACTCACTCGGCTTGATCGCCGTGACACCGACAACTTGCTTGTTGATCTCGTCCGCGATCTTGTCGAGATCTGTGACCGACGTGCCACTGTTCGCGTAGACATCGATGGCAGTCGCGACGGTTGTCACGTCGATCTGGTCGCGCTGCGCGGCCGGCATGCTGTCTTTGAGCAGCATCTGGCCGTCGGTGATGTTGATGTTGGCGATGCGATCGGGACCGGTATGGGTCGCGTCCAGAACGCCGATGACTTTGAATTCGTGGCTCGATGCACCGCCGGACGGGCTGATCGGCAAGTCGATAGTGTCGCCTACCGCTTTCTTCAATTGCTGCGCGATCGCTGAACCGAGGACGACTTCGCCGCTCGAGTCAGCATCGATTGCGTGTCCTTGCGCGTAGGCGGTTTTCAGACTGCTCCAGGCTGCTTCCGTAGGATCGCTGGCGACGATCTCATCCGATGTCACGATGCCCGCCTTCTCGACTACCCCGGTCTGGGCGTCGAAGCGGTACGTGGGGAATGCGGTCTTGACTCCGGCCACGTTCTTGATCTCCTCGATCCTGGACAGCGGCAGCGTCGATTGACCACCTTGTGCGGTCACGAGGATGGTGCCTCCGTAGAACGCAGTGTCTTGCGGTGAAGCGCCACTGCTGCTCGAACCGGTCGCGCAGCCGGACGTCATTGCTGCGACGCCGATTGCGATGCCTGCGACGACCGCAAGCCGGCGCACTCTCAGCGGGGCGCCTCCGGACGCGCGGCGGAAGACAGGACGAGCTGGTAGCGGTGCTCTGGCCGCCCGGGGCCTCCGTACCGCATGGCCACTTCAGCACGCCCCAGCTGGCAGAGGTGGTCGAGATACCGTCGAGCAGTGACCCTGCTGACGCCGGCGACTTCGGCGACCGCAGCCGCCGGCAGACCAGACCGTGATCTGGCAAGCACCTGGACGATCAGATCCAGCGTCGTGTCGGAGAGTCCCTTCGGCAGAGGTTCGTTGCCTGCCGATCGAAGAGCGCTGAAGATGCGGTCGACGTCGCCTTGCTCAGCCTTGCCTATTCGCGTCATCCGCTCGTGTGCGGCCGCATAGGAAAGCAGCTTCTCCTCGAAAGCGGGGAAGAGGAACGGCTTGATCAGGTAGTGCACCACACCGCCGCGCATCGCCGAGCGCAGGCTGTTCACCTCGCGCGCGGCCGTGATCGCGATAACGTCAACCGGCGGGTGCTCTTCCTCGCGCAGCCGCTGCAGCACTTCGAGGCCGGAGATGTCGGGCAGGTAGATGTCGAGCAGGACCAGCTCCGGACGCAATCGATCGACGGACTCGAGGGCCGAGGCGCCGGAATGAGCGCGGCCGGCCACTTCGAAACCGTGCACGCGCTCCACG
>DASTIX010000085.1:0-4728 GCA_035717165.1 Candidatus Dormiibacterota bacterium | reverse complement strand
CGGAGAGCAGAAGTTGCGTATACGGATGAGCAGCGTGGTCGGTCAGCTCGGCGCTCGGCGCCGCCTCGACCAGCTGCCCGGCATACATGACGACGATCGTGTCCGCGAGGTCGCGCGCGGACGCGATGTCGTGGGTGATGTAGAGGATCGCGAGGTCTTCTTTGTCCCGCAGGTCGGCGAGGAGGTTGAGTACGCCGAGCCGGATCGACACGTCGAGCATCGAGACGGGTTCGTCGGCGATGAGCACCCGTGGCTTGACCGCCAGCGCGCGCGCGATGGCCACGCGCTGACGCTGTCCACCCGACAGCTCGTGAGGGAATTTGTCGGCGAATTGCGCCGGCGGCCGCAGAGCTACGCGTCTGAGCAGGTCTGCTATCGCTGCGTCCGCGTTCCCGTTCGCGAGATGGTGGATCTTGAGCGGTCGCTCGAGGTCGTGGCGCACGCGGTGAACGGGGTTGAGCGAAGCAAACGGATCCTGGAAGACCATCTGCACCTGCCGCGCATACGAACGCGGCCGCCCGGGGGGCACAGGCTTGCCGTCGAGCAGCACGGTGCCCTTGTCGGGCTTGGTGATCTCGGCCAGGATGCGCGCCACGGTCGTCTTGCCGGCACCGCTCTCCCCCACAAAGGCTGTGACCTCGCGCTGGGCAAGGCTGACCGAGACGTTGTCGACAGCCTGGACCGGCGCCTTGCGCGCGAACAGGCCGCGGCTCTGCTTGACCCAGAAATACTTCGTGAGGTTGCGGCCTTCGAGCACGGGAGCTTGCGTGGTCACGGCACCGGCACCATTGGCGAGGGCTCGGGCAGCGACAGCTCGGGCGGCGGCGTGGCTCCGTCGCGGTGCAGCCAGCACGCGACGTCGCGATTCGGGCCGGCAACCGGCTGCAGCAGCGGCACTTCGGTCTTGCACCGATCCAGCGCCCACTGGCAGCGCGGTTGAAAAGCGCATCCCGTGGGGAGATCCCGCAGATCGGGAGGTGATCCGGGAATCCCCTCCATCGGGACGCGCTTGCCGTGCATGGGCGGGAAGCAGTGCAGCAGCCCGTGCGTGTACGGCAAGCGCGGCGCGCGAAACAGCGACCTCGCCGGTGCGCGCTCCATCAATCGCCCCGCGTACATGACCGCGATGTCGTCGGCGAGCTCGACGAGGAGTGACAGGTCGTGAGTGATGAACAGTGCTGCGAAACCGAGGCGGTCGCGCAGGGCCATCAGCTCCTCGAGAATCTCGCGCTGGGTGACGACGTCGAGCGCGGTGGTCGGCTCGTCGAGGACCATCACCTGCGGCTCTAGAGCGAGCGCCATCGCGATCATCGCCCGCTGTCGCATCCCACCTGACAGCTCGTGCGGATAGCTGCGCAGGCTGTCGGCAGTCATGCCGACCATGTCGAGCAGCTCTCGTTCGCGCTCGAAGCGTTCGGCGCGCGACATCTGGGGCCGGTGCGCGCGCAGCATGTCGTCGAACTGGGCGCCGACGGTGATCACCGGGTTGAGCGCGTTGAGGGCGCTCTGGAGCACGACGGCGATCTGCGACCAGCGGATCTCGCGCAGTTGACGCGGTCCGGCTGCGACCAGGTCGATCGTCCCCCTCGGACCGCCGGACCCTACCGGCCTGGAGTGGAAGAGCACCTGACCGCCCGTGATCACCGCGGGCACGCGCAGCAGGCGGAGGGCGGCCAGCGCGAGGGTGCTTTTTCCACTCCCGCTCTCACCCGCCAGGCCGAGCACGCGGCCGCGTCGCAGCACCAGGTCGCAGTCCCGCACCGCGTGCACGGCTTCGGCGCCGTACCCGTAGTCGACCGACAGCCCGCGGATCTCGAGCACGGCGTCGGGCGGTGTCTGCGCGGACGCAGCGGGAGGCTTGAGGCCCCGCACCACGGGTGTCGGGCCGACGGTGGTGGTGACGCGCAGGCCGGCCTTGCGGGCGGCGCGGGCAGAAAGACCCGAGCTGCGAAGCCGCGGGTTGATGAACTCGTCGATCCCGAAGTTGACGAGCGCGAGACCGGTTCCGAGCAGGGCGACGCAGATGCCGGGCGGCGCCCACCACCACCACCATCCCCCGCGAACCGCGTTGTTGGCCAGCCCTTCTCGCAGCATCTCGCCCCAGTTCCATAGGCCCGGCGGCGAGCCGGTCGGTGAGCCGGCGAGCCCAAGGAACGAGATGCTGACGTAGGCGTAGACGGCGGAGATGGTTGTGAACAGGAACGATGCGGCGACGATGGGGATGAGGTTCGGGAGGACCTCGACCATGATGATCCGCAGCCGCGACTCGCCCGAGACACGCGACGCCTCGACGAAGTCACGGTTGCGCAGCGACAGGGTCTGAGCACGCAGCGTGCGCGCGCTGTACGCCCATGTCGTGACCGCGATGATGGCGGCCACAAGCGCGATGCTCGAGCCGGCCGAGGGCACGTAGTCCGCGAGCACGATCAGAAGCGGAAGGCCGGGGATCGCGAGAAAGACGTTGGCGATAAGGGACAGGCCCTCGTCGGTCGTGCCCCCGATGTAGCCGGCCGTCACGCCGAAGGCGATCGACAGCATGGTCGCTATCGCCGCCGCCACCAGGCCCACGAACATCGTGGCCTCCGTCGACGCGAGCAGTTGCGACAGCGCGTCCTGCGCGAACACCGTCGTGCCCAACCAGTGCTCGGCCGACGGCGGCAGCGGGAGCGGGTAGTAGCTGGCCGGGAACGGAGTGCCAGGCCCGGTGCCCGGCACGATCACGTGCTGAACCCAGTTCTGGGTGTCGGTCCGGTTCGGAGAGTACGGCGTGATCCAGCGGCCGATGATCGCTACGACCCCGAACAGGCCGACGATGATCAACCCCGCGATCACCTTGGGGGAGCGCGGCACGCGGAGGATGCGCGCGCGGTGAAGGGTCGCCGGCGCCTGGCCGATCGTCGTGCTGTCGATGGTCATGCGGCCTGCCTCGCCCTCGGATCGAGAGCCACGTAGATGGCGTCGGCGATCAGATTGGCCGCGATCACGACCAGCGTGATCACGACGAACACTCCCTGAACGAGCGGGTAATCGAGCTTGCCTAGGGCGTCGTACAGATGGAATCCGATGCCGGGGTAGTTGAAAACGATCTCGACGAGGATCTGGCCCCCTACCACGAGGCTGAGCGCGATCGTGAAGTTGGCAACCACAGGGAGGAGCGCGTTGCGGGCCGCGT
Organism: Candidatus Dormiibacterota bacterium; assembly: GCA_035717165.1. Classification (GTDB taxonomy): domain Bacteria; phylum Chloroflexota; class Dormibacteria; order Dormibacterales; family Dormibacteraceae; genus 40CM-4-65-16. The sequence continues at coordinate 1,556 of DASTIX010000085.1, read as the reverse complement.
ACCAGATCACGGCCCGGTCGGTCAGCCCCTTTGCCTGGGCGACCAGGACGAAGTCCTCGTCCATGGTCGTGATCACCTGGTTGCGCATCGCGAGGAGAAACCCCGCCATCGAGGCCAGCACGACAGTCGCGGCCGGGAGCAGAGCATGGCTCGCGACACTCTCGAGGTACGGGAGATTGAAGCCCGGCGTCGTGGTGTAGATGTCGTAGCCGAACAGGCTCGGGATCCATTTCAGCATCGTTCCGGTCTGGCCGAAGATCAGGACGAGGACGATGCCGAGGAAGAAGTACGGAAGCGCCTGGAAGAAGGTCCCGACGGGAAGGATCCAGTCGGTCCAGGAACCCCGCCGCCACGCGACCACCGTCCCCAGCACGCTGCCCGCGACGAACGCCAGCGTCGTGGCCAGGACCAGCAGGCCCAGCGTCCAGGGCAGGTAGCTCAGGATCAGCGAGCCGACCGGCGCGTTCTCCGACCACGAGTGACCGAGGTCGCCGTGGGCGAGGGCGCCGAGGTACTGCGTGTACTGGTCCCACAGGCTCGTGTGGACGTTGTAGCCAAGCTGCTGTTCGATGGCGATGACGCACTGCTCGTTGCAGTTGCCGGACTGGCTTGCGCGGGCCACCGCGCCGGCGACGGGGTTGCCGGGGACGACACGCGGGAGCAGGAAGCTGACTGTGATCGCGACCCAGGCGGCCAGGATGTACACGCCGAGCCGCCGCGCGAGCGCTCTCATCTCGACGTGCACCCGCAGCTTTCGCGAACGATCAGCTGCACGGGCAGAACCACGTCGCTTTCGGATCTGCCGGTGCTGATCTTCGAGTAGAGGACGTCGAACGCCATTCCGCCCAGTTCCTGCATGGGCTGACGCACCGTCGTCAGCGGCGGGTGGAGATGACGCGCGACGGGGACGTCGTCGAATCCGGTGACGGCGACGTCTTGCGGAACTCTGATTCCACGACGCGCCAGGGCATGCATCGCGCCCAGCGCGGTCTGGTCGTTGGCGCACAGGATCGCGCGCGGAAGGTTTTGGCCCGCGTCCAAGAGCGCGTTGATCACCTTGGCGCCGCCGGCCGCGCTGTAGTCGCCCTCCCACCGTTCGCCCATCGCGACCGTCGCGTGATACGCGGCGGCTTCGGTTTCGATCGCTTTCGCGCGGGCGTTGTTGTCGGGGCTGTCGGACCGTCCCGATAGATAGCCGAGCGTCTTGTAGCCGTGGTGTTCGACGAGGTGGCGCACGAGCTCACGCATGCCGGCGTCGTTGTCGCAGCGCACGTTCATCGCGCCGCGCACCGGGCTGCCGGCGAGCGTGACGACGGGGACCATCGCCGCCAGCCTCGCGATGCTCTTCGGAGAAACCATGCGGTCGTGGAGGATCAAGCCGTCGGCTTTTCCAGCCACCGCTGCCACGCGTGAATCGACGTGTTCGTCGTTGAACCCGACCGAGCCCATGAGAACGTCGAAGCCCTTCTTGCGGGCGGCGAGGTCGATGCCGCGGTAGATCACGTCGATGAAGAGGAAGCTCTCGTCCTCGTCGGGGAACTGCGGTTCGTCGCCCC
>DASTIX010000084.1:0-2796 GCA_035717165.1 Candidatus Dormiibacterota bacterium | reverse complement strand
CCTCTACCGCAAGTACCGCTCGCAGACGTTCGCCGACCTCGTGGGTCAGGACGCGGCGTCGCGCGCGCTCCAGGGCGCGATCATCTCCGGCCGCGTCGCGCACGCGTATCTCTTTTCGGGATCGCGAGGGACGGGGAAGACCTCCGCGGCGCGCCTGCTGGCGAAGTCGCTGGACTGCACCGGCCGGCCGCGCACATCCGCCGAGCCATGCAACAAGTGCCAATCCTGCCTCGACGTTCTCGCAGGGTCTGCTCTGGATCTGATCGAGATCGACGCCGCATCCAACCGCGGCATCGACGAGATTCGCGACCTGCGCGAGAAGGTCAATCTTGCGCCGGCGCTGGGGCCTTACAAGGTCTACATCATCGACGAGGCGCACATGCTGACCGAACCCGCGTTCAACGCGCTGCTCAAGACGCTGGAGGAGCCGCCCGCGCACGTCGTGTTCGTCCTGTGCACGACGGACGCACAGAAGATTCCGCTGACCGTCATCGGACGCTGCCAGCAGTTCGTCTTTCGGCGGCATTCGGAGACACAGATCGTGTCGCGCCTGTCGCACATCGCGTCGGCGGAAAAGGTTGCCATCGAGCCGGCGGCGATGGAGCTGATCGCGCGAACCGCCCAAGGATCGATGCGCGATGCGGTGGGACTGCTCGACCAGCTCGTACCCCTCGCATCCGGACCGATTTCACTGGAGTCGGCTCGATCGCTGCTCGGGATCGCCGACCCACGCATCGTCGAAGGACTGCTGGACAACGTGCTCGCCGGGCGCGCCGCCGAAGCTCTGGATGAGCTGAATCGCATCTATTCGGCCGGAGGCGAGCTGCGGCAGGTCGTGCGTGGATTGATGGAGGCGTGTCGCGACCGGCTGGTCACGGCGCTGACCCGGCACGATCAGGCGACCGCGCGGCGATTGTCGGATGTGCTCGACGCGCTGCTGCATCTCGACGGCGAAGTCCGTCGTCACGCCGAGCCGCGCTTCCTGGTCGAGGCGACGCTGGCGCGACTGGCGGTCGAGGCCGAGGGCGTACCGGCGCCGGTCGTGCAGTCGGCGCAGTCGGCGCAATCGGCGCAATCCGCTCCGGCGGTGGCTGACTCGCAGACACCTCCGCCCGCTGTCGCGGCCACGCCCCCACAAAGTGCGGAGGTGACAGGGTGGTCCGATGTTCTCGAAAAGTTGAACCGGACGGTGCGGGCCGTTTATCTCGACGCGCAGCCGGAAGTCGATGGATCGATGCTGGTCCTGTGGTTCAAGTACGGGTTTCATCACAAAAAGGCGCAGGAGCAATCCGCGCAGCTGATGCCACATGTGAAGGCATGGCTCGGCAATGACGTCAGGATCGATTTTCGACTTCGCGAAAATGACGCGCCGAAACCGAGAACTGCGAGCCCGGAGGATGATCCTTTTGTGCGCGAGATCGTGCGCAGGTTCGACGGCCGAGTCACACGGGTAAAGGAAGTGTCGGAGTGAAAGATCCGCTGAAGATGCTCCGCCAGGTGCAGCAGATGCAGGGCCGGATGGAAAAGCTGCAGAAGGAGCTGGAGACGGAAACCGTCGAGGCCTCGGCCGGCGGCGGCGCCGTCACCGTGGTCGCGACGGGCACCCAGAAGATCATGTCGGTGCGGATCGACCCCGAGGCGGCGGGCGATGCCGAAATGCTCGCGGATCTCGTCGTGGCCGCGGTCAACGAGGCGCTGGAAAAATCGAAGCAGATGGCTTCGGAAAAGATGTCGGCGCTGACCTCCGGCCTCGGTCTGCCGCCCGGCCTTCTGGGCTGAGTTGCCGCAGCTGCCGGAGGCGCTGGAGCGTCTGATCCAGGAGCTGTCCCGGCTGCCGGGGATCGGTCCCAAGACGGCGCAGCGGCTCGCGTTCCACCTCCTCCGCGTCGACCGCGTGCGAGCGGAGGCGCTGGCGGCGGCCGTCCTCGACGTCAAGGCTCGAATCGGCTACTGCGAGCGCTGCTACAACATCGCCGAAGGGCCGCTCTGCGCCATCTGCTCGTCGCCGCGCCGCGATCCCTCAGTGCTGTGCGTGGTGGAGTCGGCGTTCGACGTGCTGGCGATCGAGCGGACATCCGAGTTCTCCGGGCTCTACTTCGTCCTCCACGGGGTGATCTCGCCGATCGACGGCATCGGACCGGACCAGATCCACGTCCCCCGCCTGCTCGAGCGGGTTCGGGACGAGGGCGTGGCCGAGGTGATCATCGCCACGGACGCCGACATCGAAGGGGAGGCGACCGCGGTCTACCTGCAGCGGGCGCTGGCGCCCCTGGTCGCCAGGGTGACCAGGCCGGCGCACGGCCTGCCGGTCGGCGGCGACCTCGAATACGCGGACGAACTGACGCTCGCGAGGGCGCTGGCGGGGCGCCGGGCCTTCTGATTGGTGGCCTGGCGGCCGGCCGTCGGCTCTTGACAAGCCGAGTTGCAATCGCGCGGCGGGCGGCCGTATGATTCACCGGTTCCTCCGCCGAACAGGTTTCGTGCGCCCAAATGGGCGGTAGAAATCAGGTTCGACCGGCCGGAGCCAGCACCTTGACAACTGAAGAGTGGGAAAGACTCTGAGAGTCTGAGAAGACTCAGGGCACATGCTCTGGGTCCTCCGTTTTTTGGACGGAGAGTTTGATCCTGGCTCAGGGTTAACGCTGGCGGCGCGCATAACACATGCAAGTCGAGCGAGGGCTCATTTCCCGCAAGGGAGATGGGTTCCTAGCGGCGAACGGGTGAGTAACACGTGGGCAACCTTTCCTATCGCGGGGGATAACAGCGGGAAACCGCTGCTAATACCGCATGTCGTCA
>DASTIX010000083.1:0-9404 GCA_035717165.1 Candidatus Dormiibacterota bacterium | reverse complement strand
TACACGCTTGCGGGTTCGTTGCTGATGCTGGTCGGCGTGATCGGCGAGTACCTCGCCACAGGTCACCAGACCTTCGATCTCGCCCAGCTCGCGAAGCTGGCACCGGGACCATCGACGCAGTTCGCTCTTTTCTTCCTGTTCGCGCTCGCGTTCGCGATCAAGACGCCGCTGTTCCCGTTCCACAGCTGGCTGCCCGACGCGTACAACGCCGCCCCGACGCCGATGCTGATCACCTTCGCCGGCGTCATGGGCAAGGCCGGCGCGTACGGCTTCCTCCGCATCGCGGTCCCGCTGTTCCCACAGCCGGTCGATTGGTGGGACTGGCGCTGGGTCATTCCCGTGCTCGCAGTCGCGGCGATCATCTGGGGCGCGCTGATGGCGCTTGTCCAGCGCGACATGAAGCTGCTCGTCAGCTACTCGAGCATCAGCCACATGGGCTTCATCGTGCTGGGCATCTTCGCGTTCAACGTGCAGGGCCAGCAGGGCGCCGTGGTCCAGATGGTGAACCACGGGATCATCATCGCCGCGCTGTTCCTGATCGTCGGCTGGATCGGCGATCGCGTGGGCACCCGAGAAACGACCGCGATGGCCGGACTGGCGCTGCGCATGCCGATCATGGCGGGCGTGTTCGCGGTGGTGACGTTCGCGGCTCTCGGGCTGCCGGGCTTGAACAGCTTTGTCGGCGAGTTCATGACGCTGCTCGGCGCCTGGCAGCGCGCGCCGCTGCTCGCCGTGTTCGCCGCCATCGGACTGATCCTCACGCCGGTGTACATGCTTCGACTGTTCCAGGGAGTGACCCAGGGCGCACCGACCGGTCCCGTGCCGAAGTCGGACATCTACGCCGGCCAGCTCGGCGTGCTCGCGCCGCTGATCGTCCTCATGTTTGCGCTCGGCCTTTACCCGAACGTGCTGACCAGCGCCATGAACTCGCTCGGCCAGACGGGGCTTTACCGCTAGACGATGCCTGCTGGAACCGACCTCAACTACACGTGGTCACAGGCTGTCGCCGACCTCGGCCAGATCTCGCCGATCGTCGCGCTCGTTGGGTTCTTCCTGCTCGCGATCGTCGTCGACCTCGCGCTGCCACGTGTTCGGCGCAGCGGCGCGATCGCGATGGTCGCGGTCGTCGGCTTCTCCTACTCGTTGGGTACGGCGCTGTATCGCTGGCAGGCGGGCGTCGGTGGCTACGCGTATCACCGATTCGCCAGCGGCGACGACTTCGCCCTGTTCTTCGAGATCCTGTTCGCGAGCCTCGGCATCCTCACGGTCGCCCTCGCCCACTCGTACCTCAAGAAGCGCGGGCTCCTGGAGTCAGAGTTCCACATCCTGATCATGGCCGCCGTCATCGGCATGATGGTCCTGGCCTCGGCCACGTCGCTTGTGACCGTGTTTCTCGGCTTGGAGCTGCTGTCGATCTCGCTCTACATCGTCTGCGGCTTCGCTCGCACCGACTTCGGCTCGCAGGAGGCGGCGGCCAAGTACCTGCTGGTGGGCGGCGTGGCGAGCGCGTTCGTGCTGTTCGGCATGGCGCTCGTATACGGCGGCGCCGGGACGACGGTCATCCCCGACATCGCCAAGAACCTTGGCTCGGCGAGCGAGACGAACTGGCTGGTGGTGCTCGGGATTCTGTTGATGGGCGTCGGATTCGCGTTCAAGGTCTCGGCCGCGCCCTTCCACATGTGGACGCCCGACGTCTACCAGGGCGCACCGCTTCCGGTCACCGCGTTCATGTCGGTCGGGACCAAAGCCGCCGCCTTCGCCATGATCGTGCGCGTCTTCGCCTCGGGCCTTCCGCATATGGCCCCCGAGTGGCAGGTGTTCCTGGCCTTCGTCGCGGCCACGAGCATGGTGGTCGGCAACCTGATGGCGATCGCGCAGACGAGCATCAAGCGGCTGCTCGCGTATTCCGGTGTGGCGCAGGCGGGGTACGTCCTGATCGGCGTGATCGCCGGGGGTCAGGCAGGCCTGTCCGCCGTCCTCTACTACCTCTTCGTCTACATGTTCATGAACTTCGGGGCGTTCGCCGTGCTGACGCTGCTCGCGGGCCCGGAGGGAGACCGCGACAGCTTCGCCGACCTCGAAGGGCTCGGCCGGCGGAATCCCGTGCTTGCGGTGGCGATGAGCGTGTTCATGCTTTCGCTCGCGGGCTTTCCGCCATCGGTCGGCTTTTTCGGCAAGCTCTTCCTGTTCACCGCGGGAATCAGCGCCGGCTATACGTGGCTTGTGGTCCTCGCCGTGCTGATGAGCGTGGTGTCGGTCTTCTACTACATCCGGGTGCTGGTTCCGGTGTGGACACCGGCGCCGACGGTCGAAGGATTGCGTCCCTCGGTCAGCAGCAACTTCGCGATCGTCCTCAGCGCCCTTGCCTCGGTCGCGCTCGGCCTCTACCCCACCTCGCTCCTCATCGCGGGGCAGTTCGGCGCGAACCCGATCAGCGGCCCCTAGTCGCCGCTGAGCCCCGGATAGGCGCGCCTATCCGGACTTTGCGCGGCAAGGAATGCCCGATATCTCGGACTATCGCGCGGTCAGCTTCGACAGCGCTGCTGCCAACCTACGTTCCCGCGTCTCGGGCTTCTTCGCCTCCTCGAGACTCATCGCGATCTCGCGCTTGTTCGTGTACGACAGCTTTTCCCATGAGGCGGCGGCACGCCCGTCGCCCGCCAGCGCCTTCGCCAGGTCTGGCGGCGGCTCGATCACCCGCGGCGCGGTGTCGACATCGAGCTCGACGGTGATCGAGTCACCCGGCTTGAGATTCTCGGCCTCCTGGATCGCCTTCAGCACGCCGAGCCCGAAACCGTCCGGCATGGGCATCAGCGATCCGCGGTATGGGTGGCCGGCGATCACCGACTGGATCTTGGGACGTCCCCTCAATCCGAGCGCGCTCGCGACCTGCGGTGGGATCGGCACGTAGACCCCGGAGCCTGTCGGGTCCGATCGCAGTCTGGCCCGAAACTTCACGACGGGATCGTCTGGCCGCTCGCGAAAGGCCGCGGATACGTCGCCGGCGCGTACTTGATGAACGACGGATCGAACGGAAACCCGAAGATCGTGCTCGCGCCCGGCCGCAGATCCGCTGCCGCGCTGTTCAGCGGATCGGGCTGGAGTGACGCTTCGTTCCACCGGCCCGTATCGATGCGCTTCAACAGCGCCTCGAAGGCCGCGATCGTTTCCGCCGGCGTGAAAGCACAGTGGCCGGCGCGATTGACGAAGACCTGCCGCAGCATCTCGCCCCTGGACGCGGAAGCGACCACGTCCGCGTACGCCGCCTCGTTGGACGGGATCACGAGCCCATCGCCGACCGTGTGCACCGACAGCACCGGAATCTGCAGCCGGCCATCGAAGCTCACGTAACGCTCGAGGTACTGCGCGGCGGCGGGGTCGGCCTTGATGGTCGCTCCGGCGTTGAGCGCGCGCAGGTCGGCGTTCAGGTCCAGGCCGGCCTGCTGGTACAGCGCCACGACCTCCTCGCGGTTGGGTGACGCCGCGAGCAGCTGCGCGTAATCGACGCCTTCGTTCCACGACGGGTTGCCTCCGGCGCGCGCTTCGAGCTCGCTGCGGTACTCGAACGCGAACGGGAAGTCGGCGCGCGCCTCCCAGATCTCCTGGCCCTGCAGCTGCTTGGCGAAGTCGGACGCAGCGGGCGCCTTCTTCGTCGGATCGAACCAACCCGGCAGCTCTGTCAGCCCGGCGACCAGCGCCAGCCGTGCCTGGCCCTGCGGCGTCTGCGCCGCCGAGTCGAAGATGGATTCCGCCAGGTTCAGGTTCGACTGTCCGGGCGAGATGTGGACCACCTGGAGCGCCGAGCTCGGTGCGAGCAAAGTCTTGAAGGCGTACGCCGCGTCGAGCTCGAGATTCCACGTCGCCACGCCGCCGGCCAGCACCCCGCACATCGGCATCGCGCCCGCGAACCTGTCGGGATACAGCTGCACCAGCCCGGCCGTGATGATGCCGCCGAGCGAGTGGCCCCACCCGATGACGCGCTTCGGCTTCCCGACCTTCGTGACGAAGTAATCGAGCAGCGCGATCTGGTCGTTGAACGCGTCCTCGACCGCCCAGCCGGTCGAGCTGTAGGCCGAGCCCGCGACGGCGAAGTGCTGGTCGAGCAGCCACTTGCGTACGGTCGCATCGGGCACGGCCGTCGGCGAGTTGTTCTCGCCGAGCGGGACGTACCCGTGGCTGTAGAGGAACAGCGTCCCATTCCAGTTCGCCGGCGCCTGGATCTCGTAGCCGGCTTTCCCCAGCGTGCCGGCGAGGTGAATCGCTCTGCTCTGGTGGCTTTGCTGCCCGGTCGAAGACGAGCAGGCTACGGCCATCACGAGCGCGACCGCGAGCGCGGCGCGTCTCAAAGAATCGACCTTCCCTGGCCGCCGTCGACCGCGATGCAGGCGCCATTGACGAGGGTCGCCTGCGTCGAGCAGACAAATGCGACCACCGCGGCGACTTCGTCGACTGTCCCAAAACGGCCGAGCGGCATCTCGCGGCGCACGAACTCAGCGATGCCTTCAGGGTCGGCCTGGCGCCTCCGATACCATCCGCCGCCGTCCCACATGATCGACCCGGGCGCGACCGCATTCACGGTCACGCCTCTTGCAGCCACTTCCCGCGCCAGCGATTTCACGTAGCTGTTCTCCGCCGCCTTGGCTGCGTTATACGCGGGGGCCCCGCCGGATTCACGTCCGAATACGGATGAGATGACCACGACGCGACCCCATCCGCGCTCCACCATTCCCGGCAACACGAGCGAGGTCATGCGCGCGCTCACCCCGACGTTGCCACGGAACGCTTGCTCGAACTCCTCGAGGTGCGTGTCCTGCCATGACGTCCCCGCACGCGCTCCGAAGTTGTTGACGAGGATCTCTATCGGCCCGAGGTTGTGCTGCGTCTCTTCGACCGCGCGCCTGCAGCCGTCCTCGGTCAGGACGTCGGCCGCGACGCCAAACCCACCGATCTCCTCGGCCACGCGTTTCACGTCTCCAGCCGTCCGCGCCACGACCGAGACTTTGGCGCCCTCTCTGGCCAGGTGCTGCGCGATGGCCAGACCGATGCCCTTCGTCGCGGCGGTGACGAGCGCGACCTTCCCCTCGATGCCGAGCTCCACTGCGAGCCATGCTAGTGACGTGGTGCCACCGACCGTGATCAACGAAGGCGAACCAGTCACGCCGCGGCCGTCGGCCACCGTGCTGGTGGTGCGCGAGGCCGATCCGTGGGAGCTCCTGCTTGTCCATCGCCCCGGTGGCGCCGACTTCGCGCCGGGCGCGTACGTCTTTCCGGGCGGGACGGTGCATGAGGACGACCGGACGTGGCCGGACGAGATCCGCGGTGCTGCGGTGCGCGAAGTGTTCGAAGAGGTTGGGATCCTGCTGGCGCCGGGCGCTCTGGACGCCCACTGCGGCCAGGTGCGGGAGCTGATCCAGGCAGGCGCGACGTTCTCCGGTGCCGTCCGCCGTCTCGGGCTCGAGCCGGCGTTCGACGAGCTCGTCATCTTCGCCCGCTGGATCACGCCGGCTCAGCTTCGGCGGCGCTACGACACACGGTTTTTCCTCACGCGATTGCCCGACGGTCAGGCCGTGCGTCCTCAGGAGGGCGAGGTGACGGACTGGGTGTGGATCTCGCCTGCCACCGCGCTCGAAAGCCCCGACATCACGCTGGTTTACGCGACCCGTGCCATCCTCGAGTCAGTCGCCGACGCGCGCGACGTTCACTCGCTGTTCGAACGAGCACGCAAGCTCCGCGACATTCCCGTCGTCGAACCACGCATGGTCCAGACCGCGGCCGGTTGGGAGGTCGTTCGGGACTAGCGCCAGAGGTCGCGCCAGCGGTCGTAGTGGATGACGTCCACCCCGCCCTGACGCAGCACGTCGAGTCCCGAAGGGTCGCGATACGCCTCTCTGTAATAGACGCGCGCGACGTTCGCGTTGATGGCCATCTTGGCGCACATCACGCAGGGCGACGCGCTCACGAACATCACCTTCCCGGGCTGCTGCGCGCCCGCCTTGATCAGGGCGTTCTGCTCGCTGTGGATGCAGCCGCAGGCGCCCGGCGTCGTCGTGTCGCACCGATTCGGAAGGCCACGCGCGTTGCCGTTGTAACCGATGCCCAGGACCTGCGTGAGGTCGGGCGTCGTGATCACCGTTCCGACCTGAAGGCGCAGACAGGTCGAGCGCTTGGCCAGCTCTTCGGCCATGCGCATGTAAACCTCCTCGAGGGGGATCCGATCGGGTGTCTGGTCCGCCTCGGGAAGCGGGTGAACTTCAGCCATCGAGCCCATGTTAATGGGCTTGTTTATACCCCGGTTCGGGGCTACAATGCCCAACATGTCGGTGCTCGAACTGTTGTTCGCGCTGCTATTAGTATGCCTCATGGCCGCAACCGCGGCCGTCGCCGTGCTCGTCTGGAACCTGGTCCGTCGTGCGGACGGTCAGGCGCGAGACGTGGCCGAGCTGAAGGCCCGCCTGCAATCGGGCGGCGAGACGCAGGACGCGCAGGCGGCCGAGATCCGGGAGCGGCTGGCTCAAGCTCAGTCAGCGATGGAAGGGCTGCGTTCGGCGGTCTCGGCAAGGCAGCCGATCGAAGAGGAGGCGCGCGCGAGCCTCAAGCGGCTCGAAAGCATCATCGCCGGCAGCTCGAGCCGGGGCGCCGCGGGCGAGCGGATCCTCGAGGAGGCCCTGCGCCATCTGCCGCCGGAGATGCTGCAGCGGAACGTATGGGTCGGAGGAAAGGTCGTCGAGCTGGCGTTGCGCCTTCCGGGCGGGAAGCTGCTGCCGATGGACTCCAAGTGGGTGTCGAGCCCGGCCCTCGAGCAGCTCGCCGAGCCTGGCCTCGACGCCAACCGTCGCGCGCAGCTGATCGCCCAGGTCGAGCGCGAGGTCGAACGGCGCGTTCGCGAGGTCAGCCAGTACATCGACCCCGCGACCACGTCTCCGTTTGCGCTTGCAGTCATTCCCGACGCCGCGTACGACGTGTGTCGCGGGGCGATCGTCAACGCTCACCGGCGTCACGTGATGGTCGTCGGTTACGCCATGGCTCTGCCCTATCTCTTGACGCTCTACCAGCTGCACATGCAGTTCGCCCGCACGGTCGACATGGAGAAGCTCCAGTCGGCGCTGATCGACATCGAGCGCCAGGTCGACCTCCTCGACGGCATCCTCGAGAACAAGGTCCAGCGGTTCCTGACGGTTATCCAGAACGCCTACACCGAAGGACGCCAGGCCACGGCCAAGATCCGGTCCTCGGCGCAGTCGGTCCAGATTGTGGAAGGCGGCACGGAGGTTTCCACAGAGTCCACAGGGCCCGGGGAAATCGCACGGCCCGGAAGCACGCAGGACCTTTCCACAGAAACTCTCCGCCTGGCGCTACTCGAACCCGTTCAGTAGCCGAGTTTTGCGCCGTTTCCCCCAGCCTCTACCCATCCTGTGCTCAATTCCTCACCAGGGATATCCACAGGTAATCCACCAACATGTTGGGGTCAATCGCTCGCCAAGGCCAAATATGTTGTGTTCAGGCCTTGACAAGCCCAAAAGCCGGTCGTATAGTCCACAGCGTTACATCGAGGCCCTGGGGCATAAGTGGCGGGCATGCTCTGGGGCCTCTTCCATCCCCAAACGAATAGACCAGAACGTCCCAGCTCACGTCCTTCCAACGCGCTTCAAAAACACCCTGAACGGGGATGATTTAAGGAGGCTTCTCTGAACCAGATGGCCAAGAATCTGAGCGACCTCACAGGGACCCGCCCCAAGCATTCGAACGGGAACGGGAACGGGCATGGAACCAAGGCCAAGGGTCTGCGCTTTGGCCGTTTCTTCACGCCTCCAGGCAGCCACGCCTACGACCTGGTCGAGTGGGAGCACCGGACCGCGGCCATCACCGGTGAGAAGGGTCAGGTCATCTTCGAGCAGAAAGATGTCGAGGTTCCCCGCTCCTGGTCACAGCTGGCGATCAACGTCGTCGCCCAGAAATACTTCCGCGGCAGCCCTGGCAGCCCGGAGCGCGAGACGAGCGTCCGGCAGATCATCGACCGGGTCGTCAACACGCTGACGAAGTGGGGCCGCGAGGGCGGCTACTTCGCCACGGAGGAAGACGCCGAGAACTGGAGCCAGGAGCTCCGTTACCTGCTCGTCACGCAGCATGCCTCCTTCAACAGCCCCGTCTGGTTCAACATCGGCGTGCCCGGCCGGCAGCAGCAGGCGTCCGCCTGCTTCATCAACTCGGTCCAGGACTCGATGGAATCGATCCTCGATCTCGCCAAGACCGAAGGCATGCTGTTCAAGTTCGGCAGCGGCACGGGCACGAACCTGTCCGTCCTCCGCTCCTCCAGGGAGCAGCTGTCGGGCGGCGGCACGGCGTCCGGTCCGGTGTCCTTCATGCGCGGCTACGACTCGTTCGCCGGCTCGATCAAGTCCGGCGGCACCCCCCGGCGCGCGGCCAAGATGGTCATCCTCAACGCCGACCACCCGGACGTCATGGACTTCAGCCGCTGCAAGGCGGAGGAAGAGAAGAAGGCGTGGGCGTTGATCGAAGCCGGCTACAACGCGGGCTTCAACGTCCCCGGTGGCGCGTACGACTCGGTCCAGTTCCAGAACGCCAACCACTCCGTGCGCGTGACCGACGACTTCATGCGAGCGGTCATCGACGACAAGGACTGGAAGACCAGGGCGGTCGTCGACGGTCGCACGATCGACACCTACAAGGCGCGCGACTTCTGGAAGGAGATCGCGGATGCGGCCTGGGTCTGCGGCGACCCCGGCCTGCAGTTCGACACCACGATCCAGGACTGGAACGTCGTGCCGAACACTGGGCGGATCAACGCCACGAACCCGTGCAGCGAGTTCGTGTTCCTCGACGACACCGCCTGCAACCTGCTGTCCCTGAACCTCATGAAGTTTCAGGACGAGCACGGAAACTTCGACGTCGAGCGATTCCAGCACGCGATCGATGTGACGTTCACCGCTCAAGAGATCCTCGTCTCCAACGCCTCCTACCCCACTCCGGCCATCGGCAAGAACTCGGAGGCGCTTCGGCCGTTGGGGCTCGGTTACGCCAACATCGGTGCGCTCCTGATGTCGATGGGCCTTGCCTACGACTCCGACGAAGGCCGGCGGTTCGCCGGTGCGATCACCGCGATCATGACGGGCCGCGCATTTGCGCAGTCGGCGCGGATGGCGCAGGTCAAGGGCCCGTTCAGCGAGTTCGCCAAGAACCGCGAGCCAATGCTCCGCGTGATGGAGAAGCACCGGGCAGCGGCACACCAGCTCACCACCTCGCCCGAATCCACGCAGGTCGTGAACGCCGCACGCGAGACGTGGGACGAGGCGGTCAAGCTCGGCCGCGCCCATGGCTATCGCAACGCGCAGGCGACCGTCCTCGCGCCGACCGGAACGATCGGCCTGATGATGGACTGCGACACC
>DASTIX010000082.1:0-30787 GCA_035717165.1 Candidatus Dormiibacterota bacterium | reverse complement strand
GAGCGCGATGCCGCCGGCTCTGAGCGGGGTGTCGTACTGGGGCTGGGACATTGCCCGCTCGATGTGGATGCTGCCCGGGTCGGCGAGTGCCGGTTACACGCTGGACGGCTATGGAGGCATCCACGCCTTCGGTGGCGCGCCAGCGATCGTGAATTTCCCCTACTGGCCGGGCTGGGACATCGCCAAAGAGATCTGGGGCGCCTGAACCAGAATTGCTCGACTGGCGATGAACGACCTGATAGCGAGTCTTGTTGGTTTGGATGCATTGCGAAGATCCCGGGCGTAATCGGTCGAGAGGAGGAATGTATTGATCCGGTCAGGTGTGCTTGTCGCCGTCTTCATCTGGACAGCTCTGCCCGCCCCAGCCGCCGCTGACATCAACGTCCGGCCGACTCTCTCGTCCCCGCCGATCAAGGCGGGACTCACCCCCAACGGGTCGTGGACCACCTACCACTTCGACCATGCGCACACGGGTTTCGACCCAGCCGCGCCGGCGATGAGTGCGGTGCAGACGACGCCCGGGTGGAACCTCAGTGCCCTCGATCAACAGGTCTATGGCGAGGTACTCGTCTCGGGGGGCCTCGTTTATGCGGCGACGCTCAACAACACGGTCTACGCGCTCGATCAAAACACTGGCTCGATCGTTTGGCAGGACCATCTGGGTGCGCCCCAGACCTTCGGATGGATCTGTGGGAACATCTCCGCGTCCGGAATCCTCGGCACGATGGCGATCGACGCTCCGGCGAACCGGATCTACGCCGTCGGTGAGATTGCGGGCAGCACACCAATCTTCCACCTCTGGGGCCTCGACCTTTCATCCGGAAACGTCGTCATGGACGTGCCGCTGGCCCCCGCCGGCTTCGATTGGAAGATTCAGCAGCAACGCGGCGCCATCGCCATCGCGAACGGCTACGTCTACGTCCCGTTCGGTGGACGCGCCGGCGACTGCTTTGACAACGGCCAGCCTTATTTCGGATGGGTGGTCGGCGTCCCCGTCGGAGGCGGGTCCAATCTTGTCTACCGAACGCCGTCGGGGGGCGAGAGCGTCTGGGACGCGGGAGGAATTGTCGTCGACGACACCTCGCATAACGTCTTCTTCGCCACCGGCAATGCCATTCCGTGCAGCGGTGCTACTTACAGCGATGCGGTCGTACGCGTGAGCCCGACGCTCGGCTCGCCGAGCTTCTTCGAACCGAACGACTGGCAGGCCAACTGGTGCGGCCCAGACTCCGATCTTGGGTCGGCGAGCCCAACACTGTTAAGCCCGAATCTCATGTTCCAGTCGGGCAAGCATGGCGGCGGTTTTCTGCTCAACCCCACGAACCTTGGCGGTGTCGACGGTCAGCTGTTCCCTGCGCAAAATCCCTATGTCCAGGCGGACGTGTGTCTGGGCAACACCTCGGATGCTACCTTCGGGTCTTTCGCGTACGCGGCTCCGTTTGTCTATGTCGAGTGTGAAGGACACGGTCTCGTGGCCCTGAACGTCAATACCGCCACGCCGTCGTTCACGCCGTGTGGCTCGGGCTGCGGAGCGCCGGACTGGAACGCCGGCGGCACGACCACCTTCGGACCACCGATTGTTGCCGGAGGCGCGGTGTGGGTCGCGAGCAACGGCGGTGGACTGTATGCCTTCAACGCCGCCAACGGCACACAGATTTTTCACAGCGCCGGCTTTGGCATAAACCGTTTCGTGACGCCGACCGAAGCCGGGAGCCAGGTCTTCGTTCCCTCCGGTACCGTCATCCGATCCTTTAGCTACGGAATCACGTTGTTTCCGAAGAGTCTTGATTTCGGAGGCGTGCTTCCCGGTTCGACGTCGGCCGCGCAAACGGTGACGCTTCACAACATCCAATCCTCGTCGCTGACGGTGGCGACCACCGTCTTGAGCGACACCACGAACTACCTCAAGGGCACTGACACATGCTCCGGCATGGTCGTCGCGGCCGGAGGATCGTGCTCAGTGCAGATCACGTTCAAGCCGACGGCGTTCGGGACGCATCCCGCCACGGTGACCATCACCGACAACGGTTTGGGAAGCCCGCGGACCGTTCCCCTCAGTGGTCTCAGCGCGATCGACAACCAGGGTCATCTCTACACGCTCGATGGCTACGGTCGAATTCACCCGGCCGGCACGACGCCGACGCTGGCTTCAGCAACCGCGTGGGGATGGAACATTGCCCGCAGCCTCGCGCTGTTCCCCGACGGCACCGGCGGCTACATCCTCGACGGCTACGGCGGAATCCATCCCTTCGGCAGCGCGAACCCGGTCAGCGGCTTTTCCTATTGGGGATGGGACATCGCGCGCCAGATAGTGCTGGCTCCATGGTCGACCGTCGCCTCGCCTGCCGGATGGACCCTCGACGGCTACGGCGGAATACATCCGTTCGGAGGCGCGCCCGCAATCACTGGCGCGTCGTACTGGGGCTGGGATATCGCGCGAGGCATTGTCGTGCTGGCCGACAGCACTCCCGGGTCCGTTGCCGGGTACACGCTTGACGGCTATGGCGGGGTCCATCCCTTTGGTGGTGCTCCGGCCGTGGCTTTCACGGGTTACTGGGGCGGCTGGGACATCGCCCACAGCATCACCCTGATGGCTTCGGCGACCAAGTCGAACCCTGGCGGATGGGTGCTCGACGGCTACGGGGGCATTCACCAGTTCGGAGCGGCGCCAACGATAAGCAACGGGCCCTACTGGGGCTGGGACATCGCGAGGGGCATTGTCGCCTGGACGGGCAGCGGAACGGGTGGCTGGGTGCTCGACGGCTACGGGGGCATTGCGCCCTTTGGATCCGCACCGGCTATATCCCCCTACTCGCGATGGGGTATTGACATCGCGGTTGCTCTCGGAAGTTCCGGCACCAGCACGGCCGGGTTGCGGCGCGCCGGCTGATGCGTCATGGCCGGAGGATGCGCGCCACGAGCGGGTTCGTCTGGATTCTTCCCACCTTGAAAGGCAGCACCTTGTCGAGCTGATCCAGGTCTCCGGCGCGCAGTGCGCCGGACGCAATCGCCACCGCAGCGTACACGATGACGATCGCGGCCTCGGTGACGATGAGCGCCACGAGGCCGCTGCCTACCTGGCGCACGATCACCCCCGCGAGAACCGCCGTCACGCCCGCCAAGAAAGGCCGTCCCAACGCGTCGCTGAGCAAGCGGCGAAAGCTCACCCTGGCGATACGCTCCGCGACGATCCACAGAAGCGGTGCAGTTTGAACGACGCTTGCGATAAGGATGCCCAGTGCGGCGCCGTTGATCCCATAACGCGAAACGAGGTACAGGATGACCGGCACCTGGACCACGGCGCCGAGAACCGTGAAGCTGTTGTTGATGGCGGGCCGCTGCAACGCCTCGCAGAACAACGCCGAGACCACCGCAACTGCCTGGATGAAGATGGCCAGTGTCAACAGCCTGAAGGCCTCGGTAGCCTGCTCGGCAATCAAGGCCCCTTGCTGACCGCCGATCCACAACCGCAAGATGAGATCCGCCGGCACCAGCAACATCGCGGCTGTCAACGATGCGATCAGAGCCACCAGCCGGCTGCCACGGAGCAAAACATCCCGGCGCGCCTCATCTGATGTGACCGCGCTCATGCGCGGAAAAGTCGGCAGCGCAACTTCGCCCAACAGCTGGAGCACACGCTGGCAGGCATTTACGGGCACCGCGTAGATCCCAACGGCACTGATGTTCATCAGGCTTCCGATCGCGAACTGGTCGAATCGCTGCCCGAACACGAGGGCAGCGTCGCCTGCGGCCTTGAAGGCGACAAACCGTCCTAGACGGTTGAAGGTTTCGCGTTGGAACCCGGGCCAGAGGTTGGTTCCGGTCAGTTCGCGCCGGCTCACCAGGTAGTACAGCAGCAGGCCGGATGCGCCGCCGAGCAGTTGGATCACCATGACCCCGACGAGGTTGGGTACGACCAGCACATACACGACTGTCGCAGCCATCGTCAGGAGCGTGACGCCGACCACTCGCCCGGCCACGATGTCGTATCGCTGAAGCGCGTAGGGGATGGCCGTGAACACTGCGAAGACGAGGTTCAGCCCAAGCCCAACTGCACTGATCCACAACGCCACCGCAGCTTCTCGCTGAAGCGGCGGCGCGATGTGCAGCACCTCGGTCACGAGGAACGGGACCGCCGCCGATACCAGCGCCGCGCCGATGATCCCGATCACCGCGAACATCGTGAAGGACGTCCGGACGATGCTCTGCGCGTCCTCGCGATTGCCGCTGCCGAGAGCGCGACTTAGCGTCGCTACTATTGCCGGGATGAGTCCCAGCGCAAGAACGTTCGTCAGGCCTGCGCCGAGTCCCGTCGCCAGCGAATAGATGCCGAAGCGGTCTGTTCCTAATCGCCTCACGAGGACTGGCGTGACGACGATTGACAGGACGATCAGTACGCCTCTCGCCCCGACGTTGAAAGCAATGTTGCGTAGAAGCGGGGGCGGCGTCGAAAGGACGGCTCGATCAGGCACCGACCGGTCGCTCCAGGGCTAGTCCTTGGCAGCTCGTGGCTTCATTGCTTTCGATGTAACGCCATTGCAGAACGGCCACAGGTTTCGTGGCATTGGAACATACGTGAGAGGGCTGGCGGCGCACCTGGCGGCGCAAGACGAGGTTCCGATCGAGTTCTGGGGCTGGGCCGACGGAATCCCATTCCGAACACATCCACCGCATAGTGCTCGATGGCTGCCGCGCATGGGCGTGCCGCGGACGCGATTTCCACGGCTCCTGCGTTGGATCATGTGGGCGCGATCAGCTGCCTCGGCGGCGGCGGCGGTGCACATCACAGACCCCAACGCCCTGGTGCCGGTGAGCCGCGGACGGCTCATGACGACCGTCTACGACCTGATTCCACTCCACGACGCGGATGTAGCGCGCCCAGGGGGTTACGACGCGTACTTGAATACGCTCCGCTCGGCGCGTTCGCTTTTCGCCATCTCGCAGGCCACCGCCGATGACGTCGTTGCGACGCTGAGGCCGGCGGCGCAGCACATTCTTGTAGCCCGACCCGGGGTCGAAGTCCCGAAATCCGACGACGTCTCCGAAGCGCCCATCGCAGGCAAGTTCTTTCTCTATGTCGGCTCGCCGGACCGTCACAAGAATGTTGATCTGCTAATCGAGGCCTTGCGCTTGTCGCCCGAAATTGTGGAAACCCTTGTGATCGCGGGGAAGTGGCCGGAGAACGACGTTGCCGCATTGACCGCTCGAGCCGCCTCCAACGACGTGCTGCGCGGTCGCGTGAAACACCTGGGCTACGTCGATGACACAACATTGCAGTCGCTCTATCGACATTGCACTGCCGCGGTCGTGCCATCGCTGATCGAAGGTTTCGGGCTGCCGGTCGCGGAAGCGATGGCTGCCGGCGCCGCGGTGGTGCACAGCAAGATCCCTGTTCTCGAGGAAGCGTCGGCGGGTGCCGCGCTGACGTTCAGCCCGACATCGGTGACCGAGCTGTCGGCATGCCTTCAGCGGATCTCAAGCGATCCCGGGTTGCGCGAGGATCTCGTCAGTCGAGGCCTCCACCGCGCTCAGGCGCTGACATGGGGTGAAGCAGTTGCAACGACTCTGGCCGAATACCGGCAAGCCATCGAGGGGCCGCTCGCCGGGTAGGATCGTAACCGCTTGGCATTCCTCGGCACCGTCCTTGCGCTGGTCCTTCTCGTCCTCCTGGCAATTGCCCTGTGGTGGACGTGGCGCCGGCCATTTCTAGGACTTGGATTTCTCGTTGCCGGCATGGCCTTTCACAACTTCTTGCTGATGGTTCTCCTACGCCTGGAAACGCCGTTGCTGCTGGTGCGCGCGTTTCAGGCGTGGAAAGAGCTGCTGATCGCCCTCCTCGTCCTGGTGGCGGCGCTGACCCTCTGGAGACGGGGCCGCTTCGGATGGATGTCGAGGCTTTCCCTGTTCGACTGGCTCGCCATCGCGTTCGCGGCGCTGACGGTCGTGTACTTTCTGCTGCCCGGCTCATTCCTGCACTCTGGCGCTACTTTTGCCCAGCGACTGGTCGGCTTCCGGTTGGCGATCCTCATTCCGGTCATGTATCTGCTCGGGCGCTCGATCCAGTCCTCATCGACGAGCGACGGAATCGCTGTCCTGTGGCTGTGCGTGGGCTCGGCCGCTGTTGTTTCTGCTCTCGGCATCGTCGAGCTCGCGTTGGTGCCAACCCGCACCTGGCTCGACTGGGGCGTGAACCAGTACACGGGCTTTCTCGGCTTCACGTATCACGGGCCAAAAGGCTTGCCGGAGAACTTCTTCGTGACGCTTCCCGACGGAACGCTGCTGCGCAGGATGGTCTCGACCTATGTCAGTCCCCTCGGCATCGCCTATACAGGTCTGCTCGTCTTTCCGCTTGGGGTGGCCCTGATCGAGCATCTGCGAGGCAACCGGCGAGCGCAACGTCTGGCGGCCATCGCGCTGGCCCTGATCGTGGTGGGCTTGCTGCTTTCGGTCACGCGCCTGGCGGTGATCTCGCTGGTGGGAGAAGCCGCGCTGCTGTTTCTCATGCTTCGCCGTCGTTGGCTTGCGATCCTGGTGCCGGTGTTGCTGGCGGGAGTGGTCATTGTCTCCTACCCATACGCGTCAGTCGGGCCGGCTGTGGATCGCAACCTGAGCGCCGTCACGCGAAGCCACTGGCAGTGGGTGATCTCCGGCAACGACACATCTGCCAACGAGCATTACACCTACCTGATCCGCGACTTCAAGATCGATCTCGAGCATCCGCTCGGCCTCGGCACCGGAGCCTCGACCGTCAGATACGGTCAACTGGTCGGAACTGGTGAGAGCGCTCTTCTGGGATTTTTCGGGGACCTCGGGATAGCGGGAGGCTTCGTCTACGTCGCGCTGTATGCACTCGCGATCTGGAATGGGTTTCGCGGATACATTCTTTTGCGGGGTGAGCCTGTCGCCGGTGCGCTCGCCCTGACCGCAGCAGTGGGCGGTCTGGCGCTGCTGCCGATCACCGCCACCAGCGACGTTTGGGGGGACCTGTCCGTCACCTTTCTCTTCTGGTGGGCCGCCGGCGCGGGCGGAACCATCGCCGCGACGGCCGCCGTCCCGGCTCGGTTTTCGCGGCGCCGGGCCGAGGCCGGCCAGACGGGACTGGCCTGAGCGCCGGAGCAGGCGTGTCTCCGATCGCGGTCGCGCTGGACATGACCTTCCCCAATCGGAATCGCGGCGGCACCGGCGTCTACGCTCGGTCGTTGCTGGAGGCGTTGCGGAATCGCGACGACGTCAGCGCGAAGGAGATCGCCGGGCCGCTGCGTTCCAATGTCGCCGGCACTCTCGCATGGCTTGTGAGCGGCGCCGCGCGAGACGTCCGCGCGCTTGGGTCGCAGGTCCTTCACTGCCCGAGCTTCGTAATTCCCTGGGGCGTGCGCGCTCCCGTCGTCGTCACCGTGCATGACGCGGCCGCCAGGCAAGTGCCGGGCGGCCACCCGCTCGAGTGGAGGCTGTACGACCGCGTCATTTTGCCTCGACGACTGCAGGCGGCGGCGTGTGTGATCACCGACAGCAAGACGGCTCGCGATGACATCGTCCGTGAATATGGCATCGCGGCGGCTCGCGTCACAGTCATCCCCCTGGGCGTGGACGCCAGGTTCTTCGCGGCGGATGGCGGGAACCCGTACAGGCCTGGTGATCACAACCTGCTGTTCCCTGGGGCGCCCATTCCGCGCAAGAACATCGATGCCGTGCTGGAGGCGATGGTGGCCGGGAGTGCGGGCAGCGCGATCTCAGCCGCCCACCTCGACATCTCGGGAGCGACGGCTTTGGACTTTCCGGACGTGGCCTGGAAGATCGACCATCTCGGACTGCGGGATCGTGTGCGGTGGCTCGGCCACGTTCCCGACTCGGAGATGCCGGCTGTCGTTGCGCGCGCCAGCGCCGTTCTGTACCCGTCGCTCGCGGAAGGCTTCGGTCTTCCCGTGCTCGAAGCTTTCGCCGCCGGGGTGGCGGTTGTCTCTTCTAATCGTGGGCCGATACCCGAGCTCTCCGGTGACGCGGCCATGCTCGTTGATCCCACCGACGTCAAAGCGCTGCGCGACGCGATCGAAGCCGTGCTCACAAACGCCGAGCTCCGCGCCGCCCTGCAGAGTCGTGGCGCGAGTCGCGCCAAACACTACACGTGGGAGAAGTGCGCCGAGATGACGTGCGACGTATATCGGTCGGTGATCACCGAAGGGCGCGTCAGGTCATGACGATCGCGGCCCGGGTCAACGTGCTCGGCGTGGGAGTCAGCGCGATCAACATGGATCAGGCCCTTGCCGAGCTTGCTGAATGGATCATGACCCAACGGCGTGATTACGTTTGCGTTTGTACGGTACACAGCGTCATGGACTGCCAGCGCCACTCGGAGTTGAAGCGCATTTTCAATGCGGCCGGCATGGTGACACCCGACGGCATGCCGCTCGTGTGGATCGGACGCAGCCTCTACCCACACGTCACGCGAGTCTATGGTCCGGACCTGATGCTGGCGGAGCTCGAAGGTTCGCTCCGCACCGGTCACCGTCACTTTTTCTACGGCGGCGCCCCAGGCGTGGGCAAGAAGCTGGCCGAGCAGATGCAGGCCCGTTTCTCGGGGCTCGAGATTGTGGGCGTGATGGAGCCGCCATTTGCCTCCCTCGACGAGCTGTGTACACCCGAAGCCGCGGCGGTCATCAACGCGGCGCAGGCTGATGTCGTCTGGGTCGGAGTCGGATCTCCCAAGCAGGAGCGCTGGATGGCTCGAATGCGGCCGATGCTCGACGCGCCTGTGCTGATCGGGGTGGGCGCGGCTTTCGATTTCCACAGTGGGTCGGTGCGCCAGGCGCCGCGGTGGATGCAGCAGTCGGGCCTGGAGTGGCTTTTTCGGCTCGCGGTCGATCCTCGCCGTCTGTGGCGGCGCTACGTCATCGACAATCCCTGGTTCCTGTGGTCCGTCCTGATGCAGCGCCTGGGTTTAAGGCGCTACGAGCTCTAGTTGCGAATCGCCGTCTACGAGAACCTCCCTCCAGGCGGCGCGCTGCGAACCTCGTATGAGCTCGGCAGCAGGCTGGTCGCCCGAGGCCACGAGATCGACCTTTACCGGCTCTCCACCTACGCCGACAAGGGCGCGTTCGATCTCGCGCAAGACGCGAGATCCGTGCGGGTGGTGCCTTACAGCCCGCTCTTCGGGACGCTGGAACGTAGGCTTCGCGACGGCCACCTTGCGCCCCGGTCGTACACGCTGTTCGGTCCGCTGAGACGGCTGCACCGACGGCTCGCTGCGGAGATCGACGCCCAGGGCTACGACGTGGCCCTGGTGCATCCCGACGCGATGACTTTTGCGCCGTACGCGCTGCGCTGGCTGAGTCGCACGCGGTCCGTGTACTACTGCCAGGAGCCGCCGCGGGTTGCGTTCGAGCGGGCAGTCCGCGACCAGCACCGCGCCAACCTGGCTTCGAGCCCTTACGGAATGGGTGCGGTGCGACTGCTCGAAGACCGCATCGTCATGGATCGCCTGATCGCCGAGGACGCCGTGACAGCCACGTGCGCGACCACGATCGCGGTCAATTCTGTGTTCAGCCGGGAGCGGGCGTGGGCGGCTTATTCGCGGAATGCGACCGTCTGCTATCTCGGTGTGGACCCGAGCCGGTTCGTACCGGGCGCCGGCGGTGCGAGCAGGCAGCGTGAAGTTCTGTCCATCGGGGCGCCGATCAGCGCGAAGAACCACACGCTGGTCGTCGAAGCTCTGTCGCGAGTGCCCGCCGCCGCGCGGCCGGCCCTCCGTGTGATCCTGCCGCGAAAGGACAGGTCGGAGGGTCTATCCGACGCAGCGCGGAAGAACGATGTTGAGCTGATTCTCGAGACCGGAATCGAAGAACCGGCGCTGATCGATCGCTACCAGCATGCGATCGCGACGGTCTGTGCCGCTCGGCTGGAGCCCTTCGGCCTCACGGCGGTCGAGTCCATGGCGTGCGGCACGCCAGTCGTAGCCATCAGAGAGGGCGGCTTCAGGGAGTCGGTGGTCGATGGCGAAACCGGCCTCCTTGTCGAGCCGGACGCCGACTCGCTCGCTGAGGCCATCAGGTGCCTGGTCGAGGAGCCGGCCACGGCCGCCAGGATGGGCGCCGCCGCGCGATCGCGTGTGCTCGACGAATGGACGTGGGACCACACGGTCTCGCGAATGGAAGCGATCCTGGGTCAGGCAGCACGCGGATGACGCGGCGGGTCCTGATGACGACGACGGCGTACCCACCGTCGATCGGCGGTGTCCAGGGCTACCTGGCCGACCTGTGCGCCCGACTCACTCAGTTCGAGCCGGAGGTGGTGAGCTTGTGGCTCGAGACGCGTAGGGACTGGCTTCTCGGCACCACCTTGCGGCTTGGCCGGCGAGATGGGACTCACGAAACCGGTGTGCGACAGCTCGGATGGTCGGCGTCGACACGTCTCCGAATGGCTCCTTGGGTCCTCGGCTACTACGGGGCGGTGACCTTCACGGGGCCGCACATCGCACGCCAGATGGCGCCGTATCTCGAGGCCCTCGTCACTCCTGACCATGCCGTAATCCACACCCACAGGATCGGTCGCGAGTTCCTCGCTCAGGCGTCGCTGGCTGTAGCTCGCAAGCGGAATCTGCCCTTCGTTCTGAGCCCGTATCACCATCCGCGGTGGAAAGGCATTCTGTACGAAGGTTGGTCTCGGGTCTACCGAGCCGCCGACGCGCTGTTCGCCCTGACCCACAGCGAAAAAATCGCGCTCCAGCGCCTTGGCGTGGCCGGCGACCGCATTCACGTCGTCTATGGAGCAGGCGACGATCCGATTCCCGCCGACGGCTCACGATTCGTGCGTAGGGCAGGGATCAACGCTCCCGCCCTGGTGCTTTTTCTCGGCCAGCTCTACGAGTACAAGGGTGTGGCGCAACTCTTCGCTGCGGCCGAGAACTTGCACCGGCGCGGATTCCAATTCGCCCTCGCGCTGGTCGGACCCGAGACAAGCTTCTCCAGGCGCTTTCTCGCCTCGCGCGCTCGGCCGTGGCTGCACGTCACCGGCGCGGTCGACAATCAGACGAAATGGGACGCGCTGGCGGCAGCCACAGTTCTGTGCGTGCCGTCGTCCCAGGAGTCATTCGGCCGCGTCTACATCGAGGCGATGTCAGTCGGCAAGCCGGTTATCGGCGGCAGGATTCCGGCCGTGTCCGAGGTGATCGAAGACGGACGGACCGGTTTGCTCGTGGACCCGTCGTCGGCAGCCGACACCGAGCGCGCCCTCGAGCGGCTCCTGACCGACCCCGAGCTCCGAGGGCGACTGGCCGAGGCTGGACGGCGCGACGCCAGCCAGAAATTCAGCTGGCCGCGCGTAGCCGAGCGCGTCGAATCAGCCTACGAGAGCCTTCTCGTCTCGGGGAACCGTCGGTCGCTCGGCCTCGGAACGTGACCAGATCACCCCTGCGACCGAGATGGCGACGATGGTCCAGAACTCGAGGCTCAGGTCGTTCTTGAAATAGGGGACGTCGACCATTCCGTGCACCACCACCGCTATCAGGGCGAGCAGCACACCGAGGTGATACGGACGCCAGTTCATGGCGCTGCTCGTCCAGCCGCGCCAGGAGATCTGGACCGCGACGAACGTTATCCAGACGAAGGCGATCAGGCCGAGCAAACCGGTCTCGACCCAGAAATTGAGGACGATGTTGTGGGGATCGATGAAGTTCGCCTGCGTGTGGAGGTGCGTGTAGTACGGCGCGGCGCGCTCCTGGAAGCCGGAGAGGCCGGCGCCGAACACCGGACGGTGCTCGAGCAGCTTGATGGCCGCGGTCCACAGATCGATCCGGCTCTGCACCGTGTTGCCGTAGACGTTGTGGAGCTCGATGTCGATTCTTCGGAATATCGGCGGAACAGCCGCAAAAACGGCGAATGCCACCGCGGCTGCGCCGAGCAGGATCCAGCGGCGGCGATGTGACACGGCTGCGGCGACCACGACGGCGGCGAGGGCGATGTAACCTCCGCGCGAAAAGCTGAGCGCCACGACTATGACGCCGAGCGCGGCGAACACTGCACCGGCCCAGCGCTCGTACGGGCGCGTGCCGTGGACCGCGAGACCAATCGCCAGTGCCACGACAGGCCCCTCGAAGAGCGCAACGGCGTTGGCGGTGGAGTAGATCACGACGGGCGGAGTTTCCGCGACGTTGTAGGTGTGCTGGAGGAGGCCGTTCAGCACCACCGCTGAGTTGGCGATACCGGCCGCACCCGCGCCGGCGGCGAGGCCGGCCGCAACGACGAAGGCACGGTCGCTGGTCCGCAGCACGTTGACCAGAACGAGTCCGAAGGCGATCGGTTCGATCAGATAGGCGCGGTAGAGGCCGGCAGCGGCGGTGATGCTCGGCGCGGTGACAACCGAGATCGCGCCGGCGACGAGGAACAGGGCGGCGGGCCACAGCAGGGGTGTTCGCCACACGAGCAGCCGGCTGTTCCGAAAGTACTCCACGGCGAACGCCACGACCGACACGGCGATGGCGATCTCGAGGAGCGTGGTGGGGTAGGCACCGATGTGCCAGCGCACGACATACGCCGGCGCAAGAGCACACGTGATCGCGCATACGATGGTCGTGATGCGATAGGGCGGCGAGGCTACACGGGACGAGAACGCATTCAAGTCGTCAGTAGGCGTGACGCTGGAAAAGCAGTCGGAGGACTGTTAGGAGAATGATCTTGATGTCGAGAACGAGCGACCAGTTCTCAATGTAGTAGACATCGTAGATGGTGCGGTCCGCGATAGGCGCCGCACCCCTCAGGTCGTTGACTTCAGCCCAGCCGGTCAGGCCGGGGCGCACCTGTTGTCGCTCGAGGTACCGGGGCACCTCGGCGCTGTAACGCCCGTCGAAATAGGTCGGCTGGGGTCGCGGCCCGACAAGGCTCATGTCACCTTTGAGGACGTTCCACAACTGCGGCAATTCGTCGATGCTCGTCTTGCGCATGAACCGGCCAAAAGGCGTGGCTCGTGGATCGCCAGGAGTGGCCACCTTCGGTCCAGTGGCCGCCTCCGCATTCGGGATCATGGTGCGGAACTTGTAGACCACGAAAGGCCGCCCATTCATGCCGATGCGCTCCTGTTTGAAAAGCACAGGGCCGCGCGGCGACGTGATCTTGATGATCAAAGCCACCACTAGCATCGGAATGCTCAGAATCACAGCGCTAACGGCGCTGACCGCGACGTCGATCGCCCTTTTGACCAGCCCATTGACGCCGCGAAGCCTGCTCCGCCTCACCCCGATGAGGGGAAGGCCGTCGAGCGAGTTGACCTCAATCCGCGTGCTCATCAGGTCGAGCAGATCGGGCACGACCTTGAACTCGAGCCGCTGGTCTTCGCACAGCTTGATCAGACGAAGAAGTCGCCCGCGGTGGTGGTCGGGCAAGGCGATGAACACCTGATCGATACGCAGATTCCTGGCCTTGTCCTCGAGTTCGTCAATCGTTCCGACGACGACCGTATCGCCAAAGCTCGAATCGACCGGACGGTCGTCGTCGAGGACTCCGCAGATCCGGTAGCCGTACTGGGGGAACATCGTCATTCTCCGGAGCAGAGTGTCGCTTCCAGGTCCGGTACCGACCATGAGAACTCGCTCGACGCCGATACCGTGGCGACGCAGTCGGGTCTCGTATTGACGGAGCACATAGCGCTCCGCGGTCATCAGAACGGCGGTGAGAAGGACGGCGTAAGTGATAGTCAGACGCGAATAGAAGAAGCCCAGGTTGGCGATAGAGATCGCAGCGAGCAGCAGGATCCCCGCGAGTCCAATCCCGCTGTACAGACCGAGAAGAAGATCGAGCAAAGTGCGTCCTCGCCATGACGCGTACTGACCGTTGATGGCGAGCGAGAAGAGGTACATGAGCGCGACGACAGGCAAAGCGGCAACGTATGGACCGAACGGCGGCAGCGTGCCCGGCGTTCGAAAAGGGTCGAGGTGCCCGTGATACCAGTAGCTGCCCAGGACCGATGCGATGACGATGAGCGTGTCGCCACCAAGCAGCGCAAGGGGCAGCCAGTCCGGCGGCAGGGCCACTGACGCCGGTGCCTCGGCGAGGGAAGCATTTCGGCCGGCGAGCGTAGGTTTTGCGGACCGCGCCAAGGGCTGATCTTGCCGAGCCATGACCAGCTAAAGGTTACCCGGCATGCCCCGCGATTCAGAGCGTCGAGGCGCACCCGTGCCCTAGCATCGGCCGATGTCTCGGTTCCGTCTGCTCGTAAGCCGACTCGCCGGCGATCGTCTCGTGCGCAACAACGCCATCTTCTTTTCGGGCACGGTAGTCGCCGGCGCTCTGAGCTACGGATACCACTTCTTGACGGCACGACTCCTCGGACCCGCCGCCTACAGTGCCGTGGCTTCCGCGGTCGCGGCGCTGTACATCCTGATCTTGCCGGCACCGGTCATGCAGACCGTGGCGGCGCGGTTTGCGAGTCAGGCCGCAGGTCGCAACGACGTCGGTCAGATCCGCCAGGTGATGGTTCGGGTTGGAGTCGTCAGCTTCGCACTCGGCATTGCCATCGCGATCAGTCTTGCCATCCTTGCGCCCAAGGTCGCGGGATACCTGCAGATTTCCGATCGGAAGATTGCCTACGTCCTCGCGGTCGCAACGGTTGCGGGCATCCTGGTGGCTGCCAATCGTGGCGTCCTCCAGGGCCTGCAACGGTTCGTAGTCCTGTCCTTGAACGTGCTCCTCGACAACGCGGTACGGGTCGCATCCGCGCTGGCCGCCATCGCTGCGGGCGGAGGTCCATTTGGAGCAGTGTCAGCGGTCGTTGCCGGCCCCGCGGTCGCGTGGGCCCAGAGCGCATGGTTGCTCAACCGCCAGCGGCGGGTGGCGGCAGAGGCGAACGTGACCTACGGAGAGCTTGGTCGCTATGCGGTTTCCGCTGCGATCGGCGTGATGGGCATCACGTTTCTGTTCAACGCCGACGTCCTCCTCACCAAGCACTATCTCGCGCCGAGCTCAGCCGGGATCTATGCGGCAGGTGCGGTGCTGGCGAGGGTCGTCTACTTCCTGGGACTGACCGTGACCGCGGTCATGTTTCCGGAGGTCGCGTCACTGCACGCTCGCGATCAAGCCCACTTTCGCGTCGTCGATCTCTCGCTTCTATTCATGGCCGCCGTATCGGTGGTGTTCGTAGCTGTTTACGGCCTCGTGCCAGGCCTCGTCCTGTTTCCACTTGGCCCTGGTTTTGCGGCAACCCGACCCTTACTCGGCCTTTTCGCTCTTGCGTTGAGCCTGTTGACGATTGCCAACCTTCTCGTCAACTACTTCCTGTCGGTCAACAGCCTCCGGTTCATGGTTCCCCTCGTAGGTTCATGCATTCTGGAGGTCGCCCTCATTTCTATCTTTCACGCGAGTGCGTATCAAATCCTTCAGGTTGTGGCCATCTCGATGGCCGCGCTGGCAATGGCGATGGTCGGACTGTATGCCGCAGACCGAGTCGCGACTCGGAGGGTCAGGACGTCTGCGCCGGCCGAATCTCGGACCGGATCTGCTGCTCATACCAGTCGATAGTGTTTCGCAGCCCTTCCTCGAATGTGATCTTCGACTCGAACCCGAACTCTCGGCTGGCACGTTCGACGTTGAGCTTTCGGCGTGGTTGGCCGTCCGGTTTGGTCCGGTCCCACACGATCTCGCCGGAATAACCGGTCAGTCTGGCGATCAACGTCACGAGCTCGCGAATCGAGATCTCGGTGCTGGAGCCGAGGTTGACAGGGGCCGGCTTGTCGTATTTCTCTGCGGCGAGGACCACGCCGCGAGCGGCGTCGTCCACATAGAGGAACTCACGCGTGGCGGAGCCGGTGCCCCAGACCTCGATCGTCGGCGCATGCCTGTCCCGTGCTTCGACGCACTTTCGAATGAGCGCCGGAATCACATGCGACGACTGGGGGTCGAAGTTGTCGCCAGGGCCATACAGGTTGACTGGGAGCAGGTAGATCGCATCGAATCCGTACTGCTGACGGTAAGCCTGTGCCTGGACGAGCAGCATTTTCTTGGCGAGGCCGTACGGAGCGTTCGTCTCTTCGGGATATCCGTTCCAGAGGTCGTCCTCTGAGAAAGGAATCGCAGCAAACTTCGGATAGGCGCACACCGTGCCGACCTGCACGTATTTCTCGACACCATGCAATCGAGCCTGCTCCATCATTTCGATGCCCATGATCGCGTTGTCGTAGAAGAATCGGCCGGGATTGTCACGGTTGGCTCCAATGCCTCCGACGCGTGCGGCGAGATGGATGACAACCTCGGGTCGGTGATCCCGGTACATGCGTGTGACCTCGGTCTGCCGGGTGAGGTCGTAATCGCGGCTCGAAAACGCGATGACGCCATTTGCCTGGCGCTTTCCAAGCTCCGAGACCACACGACTCCCCAGGAAGCCGCGCCCGCCGGTGACCACGATCCTTTTGCCTTTCAAATCAAGTGCCAAGTCTTTTGCTCCGATCAACATCTTAGAGAGCCTTGCTCGGGCCAAAGGCGACGAATCAGTCGTCTACGATACCCGCGTGGCCGTGAAACACCAGGAACGGCAGGTATTACAGCCGACGAGCCATTCTCCCGAGCTCTCTGTGATCGTCCCCGCGTACAGGGAAGGCGAGCATATCTACAACAACATGCAACGCCTGCTCGCCGAACTGCAGGCCACTGGTCGCGATTACGAAGTCATCCTGGTATCTGACGGCAACACCGACGACACGGTCACCGAAGCCGTGCGCGTCGGATCGCCCAGGCTGCGGGTGCTTTCTTACGAGACGAACATGGGTAAGGGTTACGCGCTCACGTATGGGATCCAGCACTGCAGGGGAGAGCTGGTGACGCTGATCGACGCCGACATGGAACTCGACCCTAGAGCGATTGAGGATTTCATCGGCCTGATGGAACAAGGTGATTACGACGTCGTGGTCGGCTCGAAGCGGCACCCGAAGTCAAATGTCAGGTACCCCGCGTTCAGACGGATCCAGAGCTGGGCTTACCAAATGCTGATCCGCATCCTGTTCAACCTCGACGTGCGCGATACCCAGACCGGACTGAAGCTGTTTCGCAGGCATGTTCTCGTTGACGTCCTGCCACGGCTGGCCGTCAAGCGTTTCGCCTTCGACCTCGAGCTGTTGGTCGTCGCGCATCATCTCGGTTACCGCAAGATCGCGGAGGCGCCGATAACGCTCGACTACCAGTTTTCGAGCACCATTGGGCCGCAAGCGGTGTTCGACGCCTTGTGGGATACGGCGGCAATCTTCTATCGCCGATATCTACTTCGTTACTACGACGACAGGGCCGCGCATTAAACAACGCTCAGTCGCGTCTGTCGAGTTCTCGGTGGTCATTCCCCTGCACCGAGACAATCCCGCGTTCAGGAAGTGTCTCGCAGGCTGCCTTGCGCTCGAACACCCTTCTTTCGAGGTCATCGTGGTCAGCGATGGTCCTGTTGACCTGCCACCGCGAACCCGCCTGCTCCTGACTGGCTCGCACACGAATACCGGTCCAGGCGAAAAGCGGGACGTCGGCATGCACCAGGCAGCCGGCTCGTTTCTCGCCTTCATCGATGACGACGCAATACCCCGACACGACTGGCTTGCACGAGCGGCGGACCTGCTGGCCGACGAGAGTCTGGGAGCGGTGGCCGGCCCTGGAGTGACCCCGCCCGACAGCCCATGGCGTGAGCGGATGGGGGGCTCGTTCTACGAGTCCTGGTTGGGTAGCGGACCCTACCGCTATCGGTTCCGTCCCGGAAAGCCGCGATATGTGGACGATTACCCTGCGTATAACCTGATCGTCCGAAAGACGGCGGCAGAGCACGTCAAGGGCTGGCGCACCGGGTTCTATGGTGGGGAGGATACGGTCATCTGTCTGGCCCTCGTGCGGGCCGGATGGCTCATCCGATACGACCCGGAACTCGTCGTCTTTCACCAGCGGCGTCCGGTGATCAGGAAGCACCTCGCACAGGTCGGCAACGTCGGACTCCATCGCGGCTATTTCGTCAAGGCCTATCCCGCGACCTCGCTACGCCCTTCATATTTCCTCCCGAGCCTGGGAACGGTGGCCCTCGCCGGCCTCCTTGCGACATCAGCCTTCAGTGGGATCGCGCGCCGGTTGCTCGTGGGTGCCCTCGCCGCATACTTCGTCGCAGGGGTGACCATTGGGCTCGCCGAGTCAGACGAGCCGCCGCTCGCGCTTGCGCTGCCGGTGGTGGCGTTCCTCAGCCACGTGACCTACGGCCTGCAATTCTTGCGAGGTCTTCTCACGCGACGGCTGGAAAGATGACCTCACTGCTCGGGATCAGTGCGCTGATTCCCACCCTGAACGCCGAGCGTTACCTGGACGGATGTCTCCGGTCCCTGCGCGAGCAGGATTACCCGCAGGACATGATCGAGGTGATCGTCGCCGACGGTGGATCCACCGACTCGACTTTCGAGATTCTTGCGCGATACGACGTCGACAGCATCGTGCCGAATCCGGGCGTGACCGGTGAAGCCGCTCGAGCCATCCTGAACCGTCTGGCGACCAAGGAGCTGATCCTTTCAATCGACTCCGACAACTACCTGGTGGGCCGCGATTGGTTGCGAAGGATGGTTCAGCCTCTACTCGATGATGAGACCGTATTTGCCTCTGAACCGCTGAAGTGGGACTACGCGCGGTCGGATCCGCCTCTGAACCGCTACTTCGCACTGACGGGTGTGAACGATCCCGTCTCGCTCTTTATGGGCAATTACGGCCGGTACAGCTATCTGACAGGCAAATGGACTGAGATGCCGCATCGAGAAGAGCGCCACGACGGATATCTCGTTGCCGAACTCGAGCCCGGCTACGTGCCAACAATGGGCGCCAACGGGTACCTGGCCAGGACTGCAATCGTTCAGTCGGTGACGCAGGGTGACTATTACTTTGACATCGATGCAGTGCATGAGCTCGTGGCGCGAGGTCACCGCCGAATCGCCAAAGTCGACGTTGTGCTCGGCCATCATTTCGCCCGCGACCTGGGGGCGCTGAACCGCAAGATTCGCCGGAGAATCGAGGACTTCCTTTACTGGCGGTCTATACGGAAGTACCCATGGCTCGGGCAGGGGCGGGTCGCCTTGATGCGGTTCGCGGTCTACACGGTACTCGTCATTCCCTTGCTGTGGCAGGTGCTGCGGGGCTGGCTCAGGGTCCCAGACCGCGCGTGGCTCAACCATGTGCCCGTCTGTTGGATGACGCTCTGGCTCTACAGCCGCGCGGTGCTCGTGTCCAGGGTGCGCCGAGCTCCACATTCGCGTGAACGATGGCAACACTGACAGGACCCCGATCGATCGTGTCGAAGTCGGGGAGTCTCCGGACGGCGGTGCTGCTGCTCGGTGTCTACTCTTACGCGCGCCTTCAATCCCACGGCGGATATCTGGCCCCTGGCGCCGAAACGGCGATGCAGGCATCGACGCCACGAAACCGTTCGATGAGAACGCGGATCGCGGCGAGCCGCGTGGCCCGCCGTGAGGTTACGCTGCGAATGCGCGACGGCTCGAGTCTGCGCTGCCGGATCGCGGACAGCGGAGGTCCATTGTCTGTCTACGTCGACCGCGATTACGACATTCCCGGATTTGACTGGTCCAAAGCCGGCTGCATCCTGGACATCGGCGCCCACGTCGGGTCCTTTACCGTCTGGGCGTCAAGGCGGGCGCCGCGCGCGCGTCTAGTCGCGGTCGAACCCAATCCACAAACATATGACCTGCTCTTGCGAAACATCCACGCCAACGGACTCAACGACCGCGCTGTGACGCTGAGGGCGGCACTCGGAGCCGAAGAGGGCGTCGCGCACCTCGAACGTCTCGAGCACTCGTTGGGAACGCGTCTTGTGAGGACCACCGCGCCCGCAGACGCTCCGCTAGTCGGAGTGCGAACCCTTCGGGACCTGCTCGCACAAACCGGTGCAAGCGAGATCGACTTCTTGAAGATCGATTGCGAGGGCCAGGAGTACGAAGTGTTCGGTAGTCTCGAACCCGACCTGCTGCGCAGTGTGAGAGCGGTGGCCTGTGAGTACCACCCCGAGCCGGGCCAAGACGTGAGCGTGCTAGAGAGCGTCCTCCGCGATGCGGGTTTCGAAGTCGTCCGACCCGATTCCTCGCTTGGTGTGCTCTGGGCGACTCGTCGAGCCAATCGATAGAAATCAGCCGACCGTATAGACGTCGACGCCATTGATGGTAGTGACGTACGTCAACCCTTCGACCACAGTGGGAAGCTGCCAGCCGTCCCTCATGTAGTCATCGCGATGCACGAAAACGTATTTGACCCCATAAGACTTCAGGCGCCCCGCGACACCTGGGCCGTAATAGGGCTCTAACTGCTCGGCGGCGCTGGCGACGATGCCTTTGGTGGGAGATTCATTGAGGAAGGTGGGGTGGAGGTGAACCATCTGGTAGAGCATGTACTGGCGATCCTGTACCTCCTGGGTGATGTCACTCCCTGAGTGAGCGGGGTACTCCATAAGGACGCCGGGTGGCTGATCGCGCAACCATGTGTACTCGGCAGGCGCAGGGAGTATCTGAGTGACGTGGTTAGGGGGCATGTTGTTGAACTCAACCGCCAGCAGAAGAAAGGGCAGAAGCATCAGCAGTTGGCGCCTACCCGAGCCGAGGCGAGCCTGAAGCGCAGTGAACCCTCCGGCGGCCAACAATGCCGCGCCAAGCATGGTGAGAATCGAGAACCGCGCGTATTCGCGAAAGAAGTTGATCACCTGGAACAGGAAGTACGAAGGTCCATGCAGCTCGATCCCGAGCACGTGAAATGTCGGTGGCGCGGCCATCACCGCGCCCATCGCCATCAATCCCAACGCCAGCGCCGTGGGAAGGGGACGGCGACCGATGGCGAGCGCGATCAACCCGAGAACGATCACCGTGTAACCGAGGAAGAGAGTCGACTCGGCGGTGTTGCTGCCGTGCAGATGCTGCAATTCCCAAGCTCGAAGCCTTGCAGGAACCAATGGATTTGCACTCCACGGTTCGACGAATTCGAGCGGCCTTGCAGAGTAGATCTCGATTTCGGCAAAGCTGCGCTGGACGGTGCCGAGCTGTGATCCCAATGATGCGGTGTACGAACCGCTCGTCCCTGGGCGATGGGCTGTGACCAGCATCAATGGCACGAACATGACGAAAACGATTGCCATCACGAGGCCTGCCGCGATGTTCGATCTCAGCCAGACCACCCGCGATAATCCTTTTTCGACCAATGCCACGCTGACGACGAAGAACGCAAGCACGCCGAACGTGAGCACAAGGGTGAATGAATAGTCCATCCAGAGTTGAAGACCAAGCATCGCCCCTGCCAGCGCGGCGTCGCGCCATCGCTGGTGCTGACGCCAACGAACGAGGAAGAAAAACGTCAGCGCAACGAACTCCATGTGAGTCGCATTGGCGTGGCCCATTGCCTTCTCGACGTGGTACGGCACAAATGCAAAGGCAAGTCCCGAAAATGCAGATGCGAGGGCAGTCCAACCGAGTCGGCGTGCAAGAAGAAACGTGGCCCACGCAGTCAGCGGAAATGCGCTGAGTACAAGAAGGTTGTAGCTCGCGATCGGACCGATCGCGATCGACAGGAACGGAAATATCAGCAGCGGCAGGACAACGAACGGGATCTGGGACCACTCGGAGCCTAGCGGTACGCCTTCGAGCGTGTTGTCGAATATCGACTTGCCGTGAGTGAGTGCGTAACCCCACCACCAGTACTGTGTCACGCCGCCGGTGGCATCCCCGGGAATGCCGTAGATCGTGTCCCCCATGTGAGCGATGACCGGCTGTGTAACGATCATCGCGAGGGCGGACGCGACAACGGCCACTGCTAGGCCTGGCCGTCGCACGACAAAAAGCGTGGCGCGGGCGAAGGGGTGCATCTTGACGGGCCCGGGCGCGCGGACGGTCGATGGGCGTGTGGCCGTCACGGTGTCATTCGCGATAGAACGGATGCTAACTTCCCTTTCCATCTCCTGTCCCGGCAATTCGTGCCGCGTACAGTTGGTCTGGATTCGTACCGCCGTTGAAGGAGAGGAGCATGTCGACGCTTGCGTTTGATCCGGAAGAGACAACACATTGGGAACAGGTTCGCCCACGTCAAATCAAGCCCGAGCAATGGAAGAAGTTCGAAGGCTACGCAGCCGAGATCTTCGAGGCCTTTGGAATGAACCTCCACACTCCCGGCACTGAAGCCACGCCAACGCGTTACCTGCGCGCCCTGTACGACGCCACCTCCGGCTACGAAGGCGACTCGAAGCTGCTCACGGCGTTTCCGACCGAATGCCATGGCGGACCGGACTGCAACATCAGCCAGGTCATCGAGGGACCGATCGAGTTCTACTCGCTGTGCGAGCATCACGCGCTTCCCTTCCACGGCCACGCGTTCATCGGTTACATCGCGCACGAGGAGATCATCGGCATCTCCAAGCTGACGAGACTTGTGCGACTGTTCGCGCGGCGTTTCACGGTCCAAGAGCGCGTGGGCGTCGAGATCGCCGACGAATTGATGCGCATCCTCAAGCCACATGGCGTGGCTGTGCATCTCAACGCCATGCACCTCTGCACGCAGATGCGAGGCGTCCGCGAAAGCCACTCGCGAACGTGGACGTCCTATTGGCGCGGCAACTACGAGACCGATCCGCAGCTCCGCAACGAGTTTCTCCAAACCGCACAGTCCCGAGCCGACCACTGATCGAGCCGTTCGACCTTCTGTACGAGGCCGAGGTGCCTCGCTACGATCTGCCGCACGACCTCGAAAGGATCTACGGACCGATTGGATTCGCGGATCGCGTGCTTTATTCGAACTTCGTGTCATCGCTCGACGGCGTCGTGACGCTCGGTTCGGTCGCTTCAGCAGGGTCGATCATCAGCGGACGAAATCAAGCGGACCGGTTTCTCATGGGCTTGCTGCGCGCGTGTGCCGATGCCGTGCTGTTGGGGGCGGGGACGCTTCGGGCCACCCCTGGTCACCACTGGACTCCCGAGCACATCTATCCATCGATGGCCGGCACGTTCGCCGATCTGCGCTCAAGTCTGCGCAGGCAAGCGGAGCCTCGTCTGGTCCTGTTCACCTCATCCGGACACGTCGACGTGTCCCATCCCGCGGTCGTCGGCGGCGCGACGATCGTGACGACACGGGCCGGTGCGGCAAACCTGAAGCGACATCTCCCTGCCTCCTGTGATGTCGTCGAAGTAGGGGAGAAGGGAGATGTCGACGTGACCGCCGCGCTCGAGCAGCTACACGCGAGAGGCTTCGAGGTCCTGCTGACTGAAGGAGGCCCTCACCTTGTCGCGGACTTTATCGAAGCCGGGGTGCTCGACGAGGCGTTCCTGACGCTCTCGCCGGTCATTGCGGGTCGTGACAGGGAAGCGCGCCATGGAATGGTCGCCGGCGTGGAGTTGTTGCCGTCGCGTCAGATCTGGAGTGAGCTCACCAGCGCTCGCCGGCACGGTGACTTTCTTTTTCTTCGCTACGACTTGCGCAAAAGAGCCAATCCGTAGCCC
Source organism: Candidatus Dormiibacterota bacterium (assembly GCA_035717165.1). Lineage (GTDB taxonomy): Bacteria > Chloroflexota > Dormibacteria > Dormibacterales > Dormibacteraceae > 40CM-4-65-16. Next base: position 7,326 of record DASTIX010000082.1, on the reverse strand, counting down.
GCAGCCACCTCGACGTATCCCTTTGACTCCACCGTTGCGACCTGCTCGTTGAACGCCTCGATGTTGTAGTTCGTCCCTTCATAGTCGAGGACTACCCAATCGGCATCCTGCACGCCTTCGAATCCAAAGTCGTAGATGTAGCGACGATGGTCGAGATGCGGCGGCAGACCGTTCTCAGCAGACACTCGAGCATCACTGGGAATCTGAGTCAGGGCCGGAACGAATGAGGCGTACCGAGATTGGGTCTCGAAGAGGCCGGGGTCGAACTTTCGTGAATACGGCATGTAGCCGTATGCCCAGCTGAACGCCAGGGCGCTGACGAGGACCAATGCCATCGCCGCCGACTGCGCTCGTACGGGCAGCCGCGACAGGCCGATGATCGATGTTCCGATGATCAGCGGGATCAAAGGGGCGGAGTACTGAGACGAGAAAGCGAATTGCGGCTCGTAGCTCGACAGCAAGCTGTAAGAGAGTGTCGGCAGCACGAGAATTCCTGCCCACCCGGCGACCGCGCTCAACCCGATCACGGGCCCAAACAATGCGATGACAAACTCCAGCTTTTTGGTCTGTGCGACCTCACGCACGATTCGGAGTGGATTCGTCACCACGGTCCGCAATACGCCGATCGGACTTCCGCCCACGTCTGCATAGCGATCGGCGATGTACGGGAATGCGTGGCCACCTGCGAAATACGGAATGGCAACCTGGATGATCACTTCGAAGGTCGCCAGGCTTCCGATCAGCACCGAAAAGCCAAGCTTCCAATCGCGCTTGCCGATCAGTACGTACAACCCGAAACCCGCGCCTACGAGCGCCATCTCTTCTTTGACGAGGAATGTGATCAGAAGAAAGACGACGAACCAGAGCCGCTTGCCTCGCTCGAGGAAATAAAGAGCAAAGCCGAGGGGCGCGACCGACAAAGCGGTCTCGTGAAAGTCATAGAGGTTGATGTAAGCCAGCGGTACGAAGATCAGGTACACCAGCACCCACATGACGGCGAAACCGGGCCGCAGTTTGGCTTTTGCCAGCAGGTACACCGGCCAAGCCCCGAGCGCGAGGGCAAACGTCTGGATCACCAGCAGCGTTTCGGGATGCGGATAAACGAAGTAGAACGGGACCAGCGCGAGGTAGATCGGCGTGAAGTGGTCGCCCAGCTGCGAGTGTGGATAGGCGATCGCCTGCGTCATCGTGGATTCGAGGATTCGACCTTGAGTCGTGTTCCAGAAGACCTGGTCGTAAAGGGCAAGGTCAAAGCCGAACGAGTGATACGAGCGATGGCGCAGGATCGACAGGGCCGAGTAGAGAGCGAAGTAAGCCACCGCGAGGGCCAGCGCCAGCCAGCCCTCGCGCCGGATCAGAAAGCTACGCGCAGCTGTTCTGTGAACCGATCAGCAGCGGCGCCGAAGCGGCCACCGCGGGCGTTTGCGCGACGGCCACGAGCGCGCCGGACTTGACCCCGCTCGGAATGTTGACCGTCAGGTGGTCGGTCGGGATCGCCACGATGAATCCCGTCGAGGGTGTCGTCGTGCCCGCGCCGGGCAGGTCGGTCGTCTGGCCGGTGCAGCGGTCGAACAGCTTGACGATGTAAGAGATCGGCACGCTCTTCTGCACGGCCGTGAAGTACATCGCGACCTCGATCTTGCACGACGAAAGTTCACACGCCGTAGCCGTCTCCGCCGACGCGCCCGGAATGTTGCACGGTGCCGCCACCGTGCAAATCTGAATCGACTTCACGGGCTCCGCCGAAGCCGGTCCGAAGGTCGTCGGCACGGCCAGCGGGCCCTTGTTCGAAGGCGTTGACGAAGGCGTCGCGTGCGGCGAGCCTGATGCATGGGCGGAGGGTGAGGCGGTCACCTGGGCCGTCGGCGAACCGGACGTGCCGCGGCTCGTCAGCAGCTTGATGCCGACGATGCCGAGAACCAGCACGATGATCACAGCCACGGCCGCTGGAATGAGCCAAGGGGGCCGCTCCGCGAGGATTCCTACGCCGGCGCTCACGGGAGGGCGCGGTACGGTAGGGCGCCGAACTGGCGGCGGAACGGTTGGCGTGCGCGAGGGTGGCGGCGGGGTCGGTGTCCGCACCGCCTCGGCGACCGCGACACCTGTCCCGAGCGGCTCCGCCGGCACAGCGTCGCCCGGCCTCCACACGGGCTGCTCCATCGGAGTCCATGTCGGCTCGGCGGGAGGCGGAGGCGCTGGCGCTGACACCGGAGCTGGCGGTGACGTCGCGAAGGCCGGCGCAACCGGGGTGATGGGCACCGCCGGGGCGACAGGGGCCGCCGGTTCGGGAGCAGCCGGCTCATCCCACGTCGGTGCGGGAGGTACGACAGGCTTGGGCGCTTCGGGTTCGGCTTTGGGCGCTTCTACGGGCGCGGCGCTGGCCGCGGGCGCCTCGGACCACGTGGGGACCGCTGGAGCCGGCCGAGAGGGCGCCACAGGCGGTTCCAGGGGCGGTGGGGGCGCCGGAACCGGCGGAAAAGTCACGGCAGGCATCGACGGATAGGTCTGGAGCGGCCGGTCAGGCGCGTCGTAGGAGACCGACTGGCGTACCGGTGTCTCCTGGCGCGGCGGCGGCGGCGCGATGTAAGGAGCAGGAGCAGCCGGAGCGGCCGGGGCGACTGCGGCTACGGACGGAACCGGCTGCGATGACCGCGATTCGGGCACGACGGTCCCGGGCGGCAGGAATGGCGTGATCGCCGGCACCTCGCGCCCGCCGGCCCGCGTCGCGAGCTCCGACTGGGCCGCGACCTCACGGTCCGGCGCCAGCAAGGCGGCCGCCATCTCTCGCAAGGCGGCCTGAGCGCGATCGGCGGAAGGCCCCATCGCACCGGACGCCATCGAGCGCATTGTCACGACCAGCCCGGGTGGGATGTTCGGCGGGGCGGGGGCGCCCGCGGGATCGACCCCGAAAGCCGCGCAGACCGCCATGCCGCAGGACCGCACGTCCGCCCGGAGATCCGATTGAGAAGGCGCACCGCGTACGGCGGCAGCCGGGTGGCCGGCGAGGCGGACTTCGCCGTTGGACGTCACCCGCACCGCGGTGGCTCCGAAGCCGCCCATCGCGATGCCGGCCTCGTGCAGTGCCGCGACGCCGGACAGCACCGCAGCCCCGAGCGTGGCTGCGGCGGGTGGTGTGAGCGGGCCGCGGGACAGGATCGACGAGAGCGGCGTCCCCTCGTTGGGCTCGACCGCGACCCACACGCCGTTGGCGTCCGTGCCCCAGGCCAGAACGGCGGACAGGGCGGGGTGGCGATGCTCGTACAGCCTCTGGAGGCGCGGCGCGGCCGCGACGGCCTCCGCCTGGGCGACCTGGATTTCGTGCACGACGGCCGGCTTGCCGCTCTTGAGGACGGCCTTCCAGCCCTGTGCTCCGCCGGGCGCTACGAGTTCAATCAGCTTCGGTTTGGGCTCGGTCTCGGGCATTTAACGGTGCATGGTACCCTTCGTGCACGTGGCATACGTCATCGTCCAGCCCTGCATCGACGTAAAAGACGCCTCCTGCGTGGAGGTCTGCCCGGTGGACTGCATCCACTCAGACGACGCGGCCAACATGTACTACATCGACCCTGACGAGTGCATCGACTGCGGCGCCTGCGTCGATCCGTGCCCGGTCGACGCGATCTTCCCCGAGGATGAAGTCCCCGAACAGTGGCGCAACTTCATTCAGATCAACGCCGACTACTTCAAAAACCGGTAGCTCTAGCACCGCGCACGTAAGAACGGATTGGCACGACACGCCGTAACGCTCATCCCCGGAGATGGCGTCGGGCCCGAGATCTGTGAGGCATCCGTCCGCGTTCTCGAAGCCACCGGTGTCCAGTTCGACTGGGACGTCCAACAGGCAGGCGAGGCCGCGATCGCGAAGTACGGGACACCGCTCCCTGACGTGGTCCTCGATTCCGTCCGCAAGAACAAAGTCGCGCTCAAGGGCCCGATCACGACGCCCATCGGGAGCGGGTTCCGCAGCGTCAACGTCGCCCTCCGCCAGGCTCTCGACCTGTACGCCCTCGTACGGCCGGTCAAGGCTTACAAGGGAGCGCGCAACCTGCGCGATGACCTGGACTTCATCATCGTCCGCGAGAACACCGAGGACATCTACATCGGGATCGAGTTCGAGCAGGGCTCAGACGACGCCAACCACCTGATCGGCGAGATCTCGGACCTCGCCAAGAAAAAGATCCGGCCGGACAGCGGGCTTTCCATCAAGCCGATCTCGATCAGCGGCACCGAGCGCATCGTGCAGTTCGCCTTCGACTACGCGCGGCGCAACAACCGCCGCAAGGTGACGGCGGTGCACAAGGCGAACATCATGAAGCACACCGACGGGCTGTTCCTGGCGGTGGCGCGCAAGGTCGCCGAGAAGAACTCCGACGTCGAGTTCGAGGACCGCATCGTCGACAACATGTGCATGCAGCTCGTGCTGCGGCCGAAGGAATACGACATCCTCTGCTGCCCGAACCTGTACGGCGACATCATCTCCGACCTCGGCGCGGGCATGATCGGCGGCCTTGGCCTGGCGCCGGGAGCCAACATCGGCACCAACGGCGCGGTTTTCGAGGCCACGCACGGCAGCGCGCCCAAGTACGCGGGCCAGAACAAGGTGAACCCGATGGCGGTGATGCTGTCGGGCGTGATGATGCTGCGCCACCTCGAGGAGACCGCGGCGGCCGATGCCATGGAGAAGGCGATCGCCAACGTGATCGCTCTCGGCGAGAACGTGACCTACGACCTCAAGGAGAAGCGCGACGATCCGACGGCCGTGGGCACGTCCCAGGTTGCGGATGCCGTCATCGCGCAGCTGAAAGCCGGGGCTTAAATAACCCCACGAAGTCAGAGGCTGCGCCGTGACTTCGCGGGGACCCCTCGATACGGCCGAAACCCCGGAGATCCGCCGCCTCAGAGTCCTGTGGAACGAGCACGTCCACTCGCCATCGCCGGTCGGCGGCAAAGACGCGCGCGAGCAGGAGGTGGCGCTGTACGCCTCGTGGATTGGCAGCATCGTCGAGGTTGGGCTTCGCCGAGGCTCGCTGGACGCGAACCTGCGCAAGATGCTCGACGTCCGGCGCGCCGAAGGCAACCAGCTGGTTTTTCGCGCCGCCGGTGAGCTCGGTGAGCCGGTGCGGTCCTACGTCGCGCGGTTGATCGCCATCGAGGATCTGCTGGCACAATTGCCCGTGCGATGAAGCGCCTGGTGGTCCTGGTGGTGGCGCTCGTCGCATGCAACCAGACCGCCGCGCCTGTTGCCTCGACAGTCGCCTCCACGGCACGGGAGCTCGTCGCCGCGCCCGACTTCTACGACCAGCCTTCGTTCTCCGACCGCACCGGCCAGCTGCCGGCGCTCAGCCTCCAGAACCTGTTTCATCCGAAGTACGTCGTGCCCAACGATCCGAGCAAGATCCGGACGTTGCTCGTCACCGGCGACGTCATCCCGGCGCGAGGCGTCAATTACTTCGCCACGCAGCGCCACGATTTCCTGTGGCCGTTCCGGCCGACCGCGGATTACACCAAGAACGCCGACATCACCTACATCAACCTAGAGACGCCGCTGTTCCCGGGCTGCCCAGTCGATCCGAATTCCGGCTTCACGTTTTGCGGTGACGCTCGCTTCGTCGACGGCCTGACGTTGATGGGCGCCGACGTCGTCAACCTCGCGAACAACCACCTCTCCAACTACGGTGCCCAGGGGATCAACCTGACGACGCAGCTGCTGCAGTCGCACGGGATGCAGGTCTCCGGTCTCGGTCCGGTCGCCGTCATAGACGTGCGCGGGATCAAGTTCGGCTTCATCGGCTTCAACGGCGTTGGGCGAGCGATCGACAAGACCGCACTGAAGGCCGGGATCGAGTTCGCCCGTCAGCAGGCGGACATCGTCGTCGTGCAATTCCACTGGGGCAAGGAATACGAGCGGCAGCCGATGCCCGATCGGGGTGTGCCGACGCCGGACAACCCGATCGAGATAGGACACGACGCGATCGATTGGGGCGCGGACATCGTCATCGGTAACCATCCGCACTGGTACCAGGGCATCGAGATCTACAAGGGCAAGCTGATCACGTATGCGCACGGCAACTTCGTCTTCGACCAGATGTGGTCGGAGGAGACACGCGAGGGCGTGATCGGGACCTACACCTTCTACGGAACGCAGCTGGTCGCGGCGACCTGGAGGGCGTACCGAATCTACGACTATGGGCAGCCGGTGTTCATGAATGCGCAGGACGACGCGACGGCGCTGCAGACTATGGAGGCGGCCAGCGATCAGCTGGCTCAAGGCCAGCACGAACCGACGACTTCGCCGATTCCCACGATGCCCGCCGCGCCCGCGATGGCGCCGATCCACGCACCTGCTGCTTAGACGAAGGTCGCGTGCAGGCCGGATTCATTCCGGCCGTCACCTGGCTTTAATACCCAAACGCCGCCAGACGTCGCACGCGCCGGAGGGGTCCATGGGGGAGGCCCGCCTCCCCCGTGCTCTAAAATCCCGGCAACATCCCAGCACACGTCTCAGCACCACGTTCCTTCACGCGCGCCAAGCGCCGGAGACGGCGCGAGCGTCTGACGTTTTTCGCGTCCCTTGGCGTGATCGCGGCCGCGATCGCCTCGACCGTCTACGTGGTCCACTCACACACGTCGACGTTCGACTTCAACCTCCAGAGCGCGACCGCACCTGCGCCCAGGACCTATGACCACTTCGACTTCTCCAACTATTGGCTTGCGATGCACGGCCAGCCAGATCTGCCCATCCGCGGCGAGGCGATCTATCTCATCGACCTCGATGCGCGCCAGGTCCTCTGGCAGCGCGACCCCGACACGGCGCGCGCGCCGGCGAGCCTGACCAAGCTGATCACGGCGATGGTCGCGGTCGACGACGCGGGGTCGCTTGACCGCGCGGTAACGGTGACAGCGGAAGCGACCCACATCATCCCGAGCGTCATGGGTCTTTCTGCCGGCGAACAGCTGACTGTGCGTGAGCTGCTCTATGGCCTCTTCCTCGATTCAGGTAACGACGCGGCCGAAGCCCTCGCGAGCGGCATCGTGCCGCGCGACCGGTTTATCCGGCAGATGAACCAGAAGGCGAAGAGCATCGGCCTGACAGCGAGCCACTTCGTCAATCCGAGCGGCCTCGACGCACCAGGTCATGGAATGTCGGCCCACGACCTCGCACACGCCGCCGCCTACCTCGACACGTACTACCCCGATCTGGCGGCGATCGGGGCGACCAAGAGCATCGCCATCCCGGCCACGGCGACGCACAAGGCCTTCTATCCGCAGAACGTGAACTCCTTTCTCTTCACTTACCCGGGCGCCACCGGGCTCAAGACCGGGCTG
>DASTIX010000081.1:0-41170 GCA_035717165.1 Candidatus Dormiibacterota bacterium | reverse complement strand
GGTAGAACGGTGCTCAGCCAGGAGTGCTGAGCACGCGGCTCGCGGGGTAGTAAGGTCGCTCAACTCGAAATCCTGCGGCCTAGAATTCCACCGTCGTGCCACCCTTCCGAGCTCTAAGCGGGCCGGCGCGCCTTTACGCGGTCACCGTCATCACCATTGGGGTCGCGCTGCTGCCCCTGTCATGGTTTCTGTTCGCACCGCTATCGGCCGGCGCAATCCCTACGCTGCTGTATCTCGCCGTAGGCACGCAAATTGCTGCGCTTCGACCAATCCCCTGGAAGACAGGGCATCAATCGGTCGTCGACCCGCTTCTCGTGGCGAGCGGCCTGTACTCGCCCGGATTTGGCGTGGGGCTCGTCGCGTGGTTAGCGACATTCGACGGCAGAGTTCCTGGCCGTTCAATCCCTTGGTGGGCCTTTCTATTCAATCGCGCTGCATACGCGATCACTCATGTCTTGCCGTCAATTGCGGTGGCGTCCATCGCCGCGGGAGCGTGGTGGTCGATACCGGCACGGACGATCCTGTACGTCGTGGCCGCTGTAGCGATGAACTACATCATCACCGCACTTGCGATCGCGCTTGCGACTCGGACCTCTTTTTGGACGACTCTCCTGGATAACGTCGGCTTTGCGGAAACGATTCCGACAATTGCGCTCAACTTCGCGGGCGGCATTCTGTACCTGTTGTTGTTCGCCCAGCCTTATCCGGTCGGCTATGTGATCGCCCCCGGGCTCTTCGGATTCGTTCTAGCAGTAAGGAGCACCATTGCCGACGTTCAGCGCCAGACCATTCTCAAGGACCAGACGTTGGATCTAGCGGCGCAGGCTCTCGATGCTCGAGATCGATACACGGAGTCGCATTCAATTCGCGTCTCTGAACTTGCTGGTGCGCTGGCGGAACACCTTGAATTGGGCGATAGGGAATGCGAACTAATACGCACCGCCGGAGCGCTCCATGACCTCGGGAAGATCGGGGTCCGCGACGACATTCTCAATAAGCCAGGTCCACTCAGCGAAGAAGAGTGGGAGATTATGAGGCGGCATCCCGACATTGGGGCAGACATGATTGCCCAACACTCAGCCCTTGCTGAAGTGGCGCCAATCGTCCGTCACCATCACGAACGGTGGGATGGCACCGGGTATCCAGCTGGCCTCAAGGGCGACGTCATTCCGTTCGGAGCGCGGATTCTCACTGTGGCCGATTCGTTTGACACGATCACCGGCGCTCGTCTCTATCGGCCGTCGCTTATGACGCCAATCGAGGCAGTGGAAGATATCAGTCGACGCGCAAGCCACTGGTACGACGCCAACGTTGTCGACGCGCTCCGCGAGATCCATGGTTTGCGCCCGCTCGAAGTCATTAATAGGCCCGAGGTTCCGCGCCGAATCACGACGCTGCGAGTTATCCGAGCGAACCCAGGTTTCAGCAGCCTCGTTACGGCGATCGCAATCTCGTCCCTAGGCGATCCGCTAACACAAGTCGCCACTCTGGTAGCAATCTACCTAGCGACATCCGATCCGCGGCTAGTCGCGCTCGCGTTCGTGGCGCAGGCCATCGCAACAGTTGGCATGAGTACGGCGCTCGGAGGCATCGCTGATAGATTCCGGCGCCGCCAACTCGTTGTCACGCTTGAATTGGTCAGAGCTGCAATCCTCGTCGTTACTCCGTTTATCGTCGGCGGCCAGGTCCTAGCGCGTGTCTCCCACGCCACGCATTGGTGGTTGTTAATACCAATCCTTTTCTTTTTGGCTGCAATAAACGCAGTCGTACAGCCAGCGCGTCAAGCTGCTATTCCAAACCTTGTTCCCGCGGGGCAAGTCGGAAAGGCGAACGCAATTATCGCAGCCACCACGATGCTCTCCGGCGCAGTCGGTTTCGGCTTGGCGGGAGGATTTCTGGCAATCTTTCAGTCGCCGTACTTGCTGTTCATCGCAGACGCAGCAACGTTTGTCCTGGCAGCCGTGATCGTTGCAGGCATTCCAAATCTTGGTGGAGGAGTTTCGAAAACTTCGCTCGCCGGAGCACCACTTCGCAGCTGGTCGATTGTCGCGGCTCGACCTCATCTCGTGGTAGCCGGGATCGCGTCCTTCCTACTGGCCATGAGCTTTCCAGCTCTGCTTGCGCTTGCTTACGAAATATCACCAAGGAGTGGCGGCCAGACGTACTCCATTCTCGAGTTGGCCCTGTCAGTCGGAATATTGGCAGGGTCGGTCGCCGTGTCGCGCTATGCAGTAATCGGGAACATGCGAACGGTCGGCGCCGGACTGTTCCTGACGGGCATCTTTTCCGTCGCCATCGCCCTCGGGCTACCGGCTCCGCTTGTGGCTCTAGCGTTGGTAATAGCATCCTTCGGAAACCCGATATACGCGGTCGCGAACCAGACGGCTCTTGTCGAGGCGGCAGATTCGGGGAATCGTGGGAGTGTCATGTCGACTCGTTTTGGCCTTGTTCAGACCGCAAGCATTCTTGGGACGGTCGCCGGCGGCCTCATTACGAAACAGTTCCACGCAGAGGCCGCTTACGGGGCCCTGGGGGTTGGTTTGGTGATGTTGGCGCTGTATGCCCTCGCCGCTGGACGTAGCACGGTGAACCCACTTCACGGCGCCAAATACGAGGAAGCAGTTCTCCAGCAGGCCAAGACCTAACTCGGCTCGGCTCTAGGTTCTGCGGGTCATACTGCCGGTGTTTGCGTAACGTGCGAACGACTCCGCCACAGGAAGCTCCGCTCGAAAAAGAGGTCCAGAGTCCCGCCACCCCCCCGATCGGTGGCGCGACTGTTTCGGCATGGTCTATCGATCCGAAACGCCGTCGACGGTACATGCAGATTGCATTCGGGCTCGCAGCGCTCGTCGTTGCCATCGTCGTCCTGTTCTTGCTCCGTGACTTCCTGGGCGCGTTCGTGCTGGGTGCGGCCATCGCCTTCCTCATCCAGCCTGCGGTCGCGCGCCTTCACGCGGTAGGGGTCCCTCGCCTCCTCGCCATATCGGTCGTTTTCGTTGGCATCGTCATCGCCATCACTGGTCTGGTCCTTCTGATCGTGCCGTTGGGAGTGAGCGAGGTTGGCCAGCTCCAGGTCCAGGCACCAGCATTTGCGGTCGCCGCTCAGAACCGGTTGAACAGTCTTCAGCCCATCGCTGTTTTTGGAATCGAGATTGATCTCAAGGGAGTCACGCAAACCATCGACTCCCACCTGCGCGAGTATCTGCTTGGTCAATTCGGCAATGCGGTGACGCTTGGACTTACCGCCTTGACCACCGTTCTCCAACTCTTGCTCATGTTCATCGTCGCGTTCCTGTTGGCGATCGAAGCCCCGGCCGTTCGACGCGATCTACGTCGATTCGTCCCGAGCGACTATCGAAGCGACTTCGACCAGATCTGGCGCCAGGTCCGCAAAATGCTCTACGCATACGTCCGCGGTCAGCTGATCGTCGCGGCCCTCATCGGCATCACGTCCGGCGCCGCGTGCGCGATCCTGCGCCTGCCCGATCCAGTGGCGCTAGGGCTGATCGCCGGAATCACGGCGTTGATCCCATATCTCGGCCCGTACATCGGTGCGGTTCCCGCCGTCCTGGTCGGCCTTTCGCAAAGTCCCGGCCAGGCGCTGGCGGTTGCGATCGCGTACGTGATCATCCCCAACATCTACCTGAACTTCGTCTACCCGAAGATCGTGGGAGACGCTGTTCGCCTGGCCCCAATCTTCGTCATCGTTGCTCTCATCGCGGGCTTCAGCTGGGGCGGCATCCTTGGCATGTTCGTCGCAGTCCCGATCGCTGCCACTCTGCGCATCCTATTCGACCACATCTATCCGCGCCTCTACGAGAGGCCGCCGGCTTGAGGGTCGCGCTCCTTTCCGACGTCCACGCGAACTGGCAGGCACTCGAAGCTGTGCTGCGTGATTGCCCACCCGTCGACGAGACGCTCTGCCTGGGCGACGTCGTTGGCTACGGCGGCGAACCGAAACGTTGCGTCGATGAAGTCATCAAGCGCCGATGGATGACGCTGGTCGGTAACCACGATCGTGCGTGCACCGACCCCGAGATCCTCGAATGGTTCAACGACGACGCGGCGGCGGTCGTTCGTTGGACAATTGAAGTGATCGGAGAGGAGCGGCTGGAATGGTTGCGGGGGTTACCGGACAGCCACGTCGAACACGACGTGCTGCTCGTGCATGCCAGTCCCCGTGATCACATCTATGAATATGTGCTCGACACAGCAGTCGCACACGCCAACCTCGAGCTGCTCGACGGCGGCGTGTGCTTCCACGGACACACGCATGTGCCGGGAATCTTTGCGATGGCGAACGGCGCCGTGACTCACGAGTATCGCCTGGATACGTTTCCACTCAACGGACCGGCGCTCGTCAATCCCGGCAGCGTAGGCCAACCGCGTGATGGCCTTCCGACCGCGAGCTATGGGATCTGGGACGTCGATGCGAACACGTTTGAATTTCGACGCGTCCGCTACGACATCAAAGGCGCACAGCGCGCCATTCGCAAAGCCAAGCTGCCCGAGCGCTTCGCCCTCCGACTCGAAAGCGGCCGATGACGCCGCGCCTCGCTGCTCGTCTCGTCCGTCTCGGCTATGCGGCCGCAACCGGGGCCGGTGTAGGCTCGCTCCTCTTCTGGATCGTCTACTGGTTCAGCTTCGTCCGCGGCAACCTGCGGGGACCTGACTTCTTCAACTTCTACGCGGCAGCGAAGCTCTACGTCACGCAGGGTGGCTCGGCGGTCTACGACATCGCGATGCAGCGCCATGTCGAGCTTCAGATCACCGGTCAAGACCCATCGCGTTTCATCGTGTTGCCGTACTTTCATCCGCCCTACTACACGCTTCTGATCGCGCCCCTCGCCTATCTCGACTATCGCCAGGCCTATTACGTCATGGCCGCGTTCAACGTCCTGCTCGTCGTTGCGCTGGTCGCGATCCTGGTGACGACCAGCCTACGGGTGCATGGGCGAGCAGTCCTGGTCGCGGCGGCGATGATCGGCGGGTTCTTCCCAGTTTTCGTAACTGTGCTGCAGGGCCAGTCGGACCTCGTCCTGCTCGTGCCACTAGCGGGCGCATATGCGGCTTGGGCGCGCGGGAGATACGAGCTTGCGGGTGCGCTCAGCGCTCTCGCGCTTTCGAAGCCGCAGCTTCTGCTGCTGATCCCGATCCTCTTTCTGACGCGTCGCGCTTGGCGCGCACTCGCGGGATTCTTCGGGGTCCTCCTGGGACTCGGCTTAATCTCGATCGCCGGCTTCGGATTTGGACCGGTGTTCAGCTACCTCGGATCTGTCGGAACATGGGCAGTGACGGGCCATCTTCCAGCGACCGGGACGCTCGTGTACACGGATCCCGCGGTCTATTCGTTGCGCAACATCCTCGAGGCGATTCCCGGCGGCGGGAAGGTCGTCGCCTTTGTGATCTTGGTGGTCTTGCTCGCGGCAGTCGCGCTGTCGCTGAGCTGGCGGCCCGACAAACCGCGCCTCGATTTCGCGCTTGCCATCGCGGCGTCGTTGGTGTTGAGCCCGCATCAGAACATTCACGACCTGGCGCTCCTTGTGATACCGGGCTTCGCGCTGGCGGACCTCGCGCTCGCCGGACAGCTGCGCTGGCCGCACGTCGCCGTCGCGGTGCTTTTCTTCGCTTACGCGACGATCGACCTGACCCTCGCGATCAGCTTCTGGTCGGCGGCGGTCGGAGCCCTCGCAGTTGCCGGATATCTCGCAGTGGAACGAATGGCGGTGCGGCCCGATCCGATTCCGCTTGGCGAGATTCAATGGAGCGGACCGAGACCGCGTCGGGTCATCGTGCTGCCCGCTTATCGCGCCGCCAAGACCCTCGTCGAGGTCGTTGGTGATATTCCACAGGGCCACGCCGACCGCATCCTGCTGGTCGACGATGCGAGCGCGGACGCAACGGTCAGCGTGGCGACAGCGCTCCACCTTGACGTGATTCGACATCGTCGCAATCTCGGCTACGGGGGCAACCAGAAGACGTGTTACCGGCAGGCGCTTGCGATGGGCGCTGACGTGATCGTGATGCTGCACCCGGACGGGCAGTACGACCCCGCGATCATTCCCAATCTCTGTCGGGTCATCGAGAGCGGCGAGGCAGACATCGTTCTCGGGTCGCGATGGCTCGGCCTTGATCCCGCCAAAGCCGGCATGCCGTGGTGGAAGCGCATAGGAAACCGTTTTCTGACCGGCACGGAAAATCGCATTTTGGGATTGAACCTTTCCGAGTATCACACCGGTTACCGCGCGTACTCGCGTCGGTTCTTGCAGGCAATCCCGTTCCTGGAGAACAGCAACGACTTCGTGTTCGACACGCAGGTCCTGATCCAGGCGGCGACGTTTGGTTTCAAGATCGGAGAGGTCCCCGCGATCGGCAAATATCACGCCGACGCGAGCTCCATCAGTTTCAGCACGTCGACGGTCTATGGGCTGAAGACGCTGGCTGCGCTTACGCGCTATGTGCTGCACCGCGCGGGCTTCCGCAGCCGGTGGTTGACTCCGGCGTCAGATGCCGACGAAGAGTCGCTTCCGGTAAGTCAGGTAGCCCACCACAGCCACGTTTAGGACGAGCGCGCCGACCTTGAATAGCGTCGGATGGCGGATCACCTCATACGCCTCGTAAGGGATCAGGATTGCGGTCGCGATCACGGTCAGGTACTCGGCCCAACGCCGCTGCATCGCCAGACCTACGGCCTCGACCGTTTCGAGCCCCGCATATGCGAGAGCACCGACGCCGAGCAGCGTGATGTGGTTGAACTCGCCGATGTACACGAGACCGCGTAGGAGGAGCTCGACGATGATGCCGTGTCCGACGTTGAGGTTGAGCTGGTTCTCGGCGTAGTCGCTGAGCTGGTCGAGCCAGCCGTTGTGGCCGGCGACGAGAAGGCCGATTCCGAGCGCGGTGAGAACGACCGCCCGGACCGTCTTGTCGATGATGATCACCTTGATGAAGACGTCGTGCTCGCCGCCCATGCGGCCAAGCTCGGCCCAAAGACGACGGAGGTAGTGCGGACGCCGCGCGGTCATGGCTTCGGCCATCGCGTGTGACCTTAACAACCTGGGTTGTTAACGACCTGGCGAAGACCTAAGGTCCGGTGTCAGGCTCGGCTGGTCGGGGGAGGGGCGACAGCGGGGAGGGAGGGGCCCCAAGAGGGGCGCCGGCGCGGCGGCCGCTTAGGGTAAGTCCTCATCTCGGTGCTCCCGATGCTCGCGGAACAACATCACCCTGCAGTTCGCGTTCTTGAGCACGTAAGGCACCGTCTTCCCGAGGTTGAACTCCCCGAACCGCCGCTTGTACGGCAGCCCCATGACGATCAGGTCCGCGCCCCACTCCACCGCTTCGTCGACGAGCGCCGGGCCGGTGTCACGGGCCTGGACGAGCTCCGTCTCAACGGGCAGCTGCGACGCTGCGGCGAGCTTCTCGACCTCGTCCAGGATCTTCTCCCCGCGCTCGACGACGTCGTCGAGCACAGCGCCCAACGGGAGCGACCGGTTGACCTCGATGATGTGCACTCCATACAGCCGGCCGCCCTGCGGATCGGTCATGCGAAGCGCGAGCCGGACGGTCTCGGCGTCGATCTCCTGACCGCCGACTGCGACCAGCACCTTGCGCGACGTCGTGGGGTGGGAGTGACCTCCGCGATCAGCCATCAAGGCTGCGGCCCACGGATCATCCGGCGGATGACGACATAGAGCCCGAATCCGAAGCACACGACCCCGGTGCCCGCCGCGAGGTCCTGGGACACGGCGTCCAGTGAGCGGTGGAGGGCCAGGTAAGCGACGACCCAAAGCCCGATCGCGAGCGCGGTGAAACCAAGAAACGTGAACGGGAAACGCACGCGTGGCAATCCTAGCAAGAGCCCACCGCATCCACCCGGAGCCGCCCACAGGCCGTCCCTATAATCAACCGGCGTTGAGGCTGCTGATCGTCGGGTGTGGACGGGTCGGTTCCCAGATCGCCGCGGATATGGACCGCGCCGGCCACGAAGTCGTCATCGTCGACCGGGACCCCAACGCCTTCTCACGTGCAAGCAACCGGGGCGTGCTCACGCGGGACTTCAAGGGTGATCAGGTCGTCGGCAACGGGACCGACGTCGACATACTCCGCCGCGCCGGCGCCGAGCACGCCGATGGCTTCGTCGCCGTCACCGAGGGGGACAACCGCAACATCATGGCCTCGCAGATCGCCAAGAACGTGTTCAAGGTGCCACACGTGGTGGCCCGCATCTACGACCCGGAGCGCGCCGAGGCCTATGAGAAGCTCGGCCTCCACACCATCTGTCCGACGCTCGAGGGTGCGCGCCACATCCAGAAGGTCCTGCTCGAGCGGGAGAACCGCTGAGCCATGTACGTGATCGTCGTCGGTGGTGGAACGGTCGGTTACTACCTCTCGCGTGACCTGGTCGAGCGTGGCCATGAGGTGACGCTCATCGAAAAGGACGCCAAGCGTGCCGACTGGTTGGAGACGCAGTTGGGCAGCATCGTGATGCGTGGCGATGGATGCGAGGTGCGCTTCCTCGCTCAGACAGGCATCGAGCGTGCCGACGCGATCATCGCAGTCACCGCGGATGATGAGGACAACCTCATCGCGCTGCAGATGGCGAAGAAACACTTTCGCGTCAAGAAGACGATCGCCCGCGTCAACAATCCGACGAACGTCGAGATCTTCAAGACGCTCGGCGTCGACGAGGCCGTATCTGCGACCGACGTTCTCCTGGGCGCGCTCGAACCACCGCTCGCGACCTAGAGAAATAGAAAGGACCGCTCGACAGAGCGGCCCTTTATCGAGAGTGCGTCCTTATGAGGCCTTGCCGATCTTGTAGATCTTTGTTCCGCAGTGTGGGCACGTGCCCACGGTCGCTGGCTTGCCGTTCTTCATCGTGATCGGCTGAGGATCTTTCATCTCAACCTTTCGCTTGTCCTTCAAGCAGTAGCCTTCCACAAACTCACCGTCCTTCTTTAAAGATTCTCGTCGTGGCTGGCGGACTTGCCCCATTCTAGGCGCGCCAATTTGGACAAGACAACCCCAATTCGGGTCGAATTCAGTCCGAATTGCCAAGACTGCTGCGAAAAACGCTCCAAAATGCGGTCTCGAACGGTGCTTTCGCATCCTCGCCGAAGAGAACGAATCGCACCTCGGTGGCCTCCCATCCACGACTGAACGCCGCTCGCAACGACTCCGCCATCACGCGTGCGCACTCATCGATTGGAAAGCCCGCGATCCCTGTGCCCACCGCCGGCACTGCAATCGTTCGCACTTCGTTGGAGTGCGCAAGACGGAAAACATCGTCCATCGACGAGCGCAGCGCCGTGCGCGTGGTTCGCCCGCCTAGCGACATGCTCGCCGCATGAATGACGTATCGCGCGCGCAACCGACCGGCACCTGTGATCGCCGCCTCACCGACGCGCACCGGCCCGTGGGCGTCGCACTCTTCCTGGATGGTCGGGCCACCTGCTCGTCGAATCGCGCCGGCGACGCCGCCGCCGAGCTGGAGATCGTTGTTGGCCGCGTTGACGATTGCGTCTACTTCCTGCTCGACGAGATCGCCCGTGATGATCACGACTCTCGTTTCATGCATTCCCACACCTCGGCCATGCGTTCTTCGAGAAGCCTCGGCGTCGCGCTGACGATTCCCCGAATCCCGATCGCCTCGATCGTCAGGGACGCGCATGCGACGCCGCACACAAGTGCGTCCTGCAACCCAGAGCGCTGACCTCCCGTGCTCAACCAGCGGGACATCATGCCGCCCGCCAGCGCGTCGCCGGCGCCGGTCGTGTCGAAAGCAGGGTGTCCAGGCAGAGCGGGCACGTGGATGCTGCCGTCGGCGGTGTGCGCCGTTATGCCCTTCGGCCCGCTTTTCATCACGAGGCCATCGAGCCACCACTGACGGCGGAACTGCTCCGGGTCGGTCCCGCCGAGCGCGCCGAACTCCTCCTCGTTGCAGAAGTACCAGGCGGCACGCTTGAGAACGTCTTTGGCCTCCGGCGTCTGCTGTTTGACGTACGACAGCATCGCGTCGGCGGCGAGGAGGCGCGCGAAGTGCAGCTGCTTCATCAGCTGGGACTGCCGGTCCGGTCGCATCGATCCGACAAACGCCCATCCTGCGAAGCCGTCAGGCACCGAAGGTTCCCATTCGTCGTAGATCGAATCCCGGTTGCCCATGTCCACGTTGCGACCGTGCTCCTGATGCGCGGTCCATCGATAGGTTGGCGCGTCGAGCACCGTCAGCAGCGACGAATCGACGTTCCTTCGTTCGAACGCTCGCGACACTCGATCGACGGCGTCGCGCCCTACCGGCGCAACGATGCGCACCGGCAGCACGAGACTTGCGGCCAGCGCGAAGTACAGGGCCGAGCCGCCGAGCTCCTCTTTGACCTTTCCGAACGGCCCATCGCGGGTGTCGAGCGCAATCGACCCTGCGACGAGCAGCTCTGGTGTCTCAGGCACGCCGGCCCGTCCCGCTCGCCGCGGTCACGACGTGTCGCGCCATTCGCAGCTTGTCGAGAAAGTCGGGCACGTCCGCGTACTCATCCATCTCCATCCAGCTGCGACCCAGCTCTTCTGCGGAATGCGCATCCGAGCCGGTCGCGGTCACCTTCCCGAGATCCTTGGCGAGCGCGGCGGCCGCGCGATTGGCGGCGCCATCGCACCATGGGTTGTACGTCTCCATGATGTCGATGCGCTCGGTGAGATCGACGATGCGCTCGGCGCGAAAGTGCGAACGATTCGGATCGAGCGGATGCGGCACGTATACGACGCCGCCCATCGAATGGATGAGATCCATCGCCTCTTCGGGTCGCATGTAAGGCGGAATGCGTGCGGTGATGAACAGCCCTATGACTTCGCCTTCGCGTGTCTTGGCTTCTTCACCGACGATGGTCAGCTGCGGTGCGATACGTACAAGCTCGAGCGCGCCTTCCGCGGTGTTGTGGTCCGTGAGCGCGATTCGATCAAGCCCGCACTCGCGCGCACGATCGATCAGATCAGAGAGCGAGCTCTGTCCGTCGTGAGAGAAGTGCGAATGGAGATGAAGGTCGACGCGGAGCACGCGCTCTAGAGCGCGGCTTCTTCCAGCATTCGCTCGCGCGAGCGCGCGAACAGCGGAATCACCTGCGCCGGACCACGACTCAGGCACGACTGCTCCATGAGAGCGGCCTGCGCGTCGTAGATGATCTCCATCACCTGCTCCGGTCTGCGCTCACGACCGAGGCGAGCAGGAAGTTCGGGATGCGCGTGACGCAGCACGAACATCAAGCGCGGGATCAACCAACCAGGCACGATCTTGAGGCGCTGCACGTGGCACTCCTCGACCCAGTAGAGCAGCTCGTCCGACTCCTGGAGCAGTCTTCGCGGAGTCATCGCGCGTGTCCGCCGGCGATGCCAGCGCCGATGCCGCTCCTGCTCCTCGATGGTCTGCTGAAGCATGGGCCGCAACCCACTATATCAGTGAGTTGTCGCGGCTCTGACTCGCATTGGATAGCAAAGAGTTCGCCACCCTCCCGCCGCGGGAATGAGATGAACCTGGCGATCGAACGTCCACTCGCGCCACTGCTGCCGCACGCGATAACGCATGACGAGTCGAGCGACGTTGTTGTACGTGCGCTCGTGCAAGTGATCGGTCCAGCTTTCGAGCATCGCGACGCTCGCGACCTGCATGTCGAGGATCTCCAGCCATTCGTCGAGACGTGGCATCTCGCGGATGAAGTTCTGCACGCCGCCCCAGGCGCGCTGCGCGTCTTCGGCGAGCATCTCCCACATCTCGTCGAAGCGGCCTTCGGAGTGGAGCCTCATGAAGCGGATCTCGACCGTCGCGGGCGCAAGCGACGCGGGCGGCGGCGGTCGAAGGGGTTCGATCGGGGGTGGTAGGGCGGCGAAGGCGCCGCCGAAGCCGGCTGCCGCCGGGGCGCTGACGAAACGGCCGAAATCGTCTGCGGGCCAGGTCGTGAACTGTCCGGCGACGCGCAAAACCAGGCCTTCAACCAGTGGCCAGCGGCGCAGCGGTCGAAATAACCTCTTGACCATTACCTCTAGATGTTGTGTGATCTCCCCAGACTGTATACAGAATGTGGATAACTCGCAAGCCCCAAGCTCGCTGCGCCCGTAGGCGCAGGCTTCGTCCCTGGCGATGGCGGCGGTCACGGGGAACGGCCCGGACAAGGCGCGCGACGTGATCCGTATCGGGCCCGGCGCCTGGCGCGTCGCCCCACGGCCCCAGCGGATGGTCATCCGCCGGACGCCGGCGCCGATTCCTCCGAGCGCGGAAAATTCTTCGTCGTGCGCGACCACGCCGATGAACTCGACCTTGTCGTCATCGGAGCCGGCATCATCGGCAGCCGCGTCGCGCTCGAGGCAGCCCGCGCCGGACTGAAAGTCGCGCTCGTCGAGCGCTCGGACTTCGGATCCGGTACCTCGCAGGCGTCGTCGAAGCTCATCCATGGCGGACTTCGCTATCTGCCCATGGGCGATATCGGGCTCGTGCGGGAGAACCACCTCGAGCGGAGGGCGCTGCTCGATTCCGTGGCGTGCAACCTCGTCTGGCCGCTCGACTTCCTTGTGCCGATCTACAACGGCGTCCTCGCAGCGGCGGAGCTGTGGGCGGGACTCGTCGTCTACTCCGGGCTCTCGGGCTTCCGCCACAGCCGCAACGGCCTCATCGGACCGAAACGAGCACGCGGGCTCGTGCCCGACCTCAAGCCTGAGGGCCTGACGGCATGCGGAGTGTTGCAGGACGCGCAAACGAATGACTCCAGGCTCGTGCTCGCAACCGTCACCGCGGCCTCGCGACTCGGGGTGGAAGTGGCGAACGGCGCGGCCGTGGTCGGCATC
Organism: Candidatus Dormiibacterota bacterium; assembly: GCA_035717165.1. Classification (GTDB taxonomy): domain Bacteria; phylum Chloroflexota; class Dormibacteria; order Dormibacterales; family Dormibacteraceae; genus 40CM-4-65-16. Next base: position 28,345 of record DASTIX010000081.1, on the reverse strand, counting down.
GAGAAAGGCGCGGTGCATGTCGAAGACGCGGCCGGCTCGCGGACCATCCTCTGCCGGCAGGTCGTCAACGCGGCCGGGCCGTGGGTCGATCGAGTGCGCCGTCTCGAGGATCCCGACTGTGCGCCAGGGTCGCGGCTCTCCAAAGGAGTCCACGTCACGCTCCCGATGCCGAAGGGATGGCACGCCGCGATCGCGCGCAGCGTCGGCGGCAGCCGCGTCGCGTTCGCGCTGCCATGGGAAGGCGTCCTGCTCATCGGCACGACCGACACGCCGTACGAAGGCGAGCCCGAGGACGCCAGAGTCGAAGACGCCGACCTCGACCAGGTGTTCCACGAAGCCTCGCTGTCACTGCCGGCGGAAGTCCTGGACCGCACCCAGATCCTTTATGCCATGGCAGGGTTGCGAGTCCTCGAGCTCGGAAGCAGCACGACAGCCGAAACCTCACGCGAGCACGTCATCACCAAGGGCGCGCTGGGCATGGTTTCGGTCGCCGGCGGCAAGCTCACCACGCACCGGCGCATCGCCATGGACGTCCTCCACCGGCTCGACGACGAGCGCGCGCGCAAGCACACGCTCGACAATTCGCCGCTTCCCGGCGCGGGTCCTCTGCCAAGCCGTCCGGCCGACGTCGATCCCGAGGTGTGGGACAACCTGGTCCGGCATTACGGGAGCGAAACAACAAAGTTGCTCGCGTATCGCGAGGCGCATGACGACGCGCTGGAGAGGATTCACCCCGACGCGCCGGTGGTCTGGGCGCAGGTCTATCACGGGGTAGCCGCCGAGTGGGCCAGAAGCGAGGACGACATCGTGCGGCGGCGGACGACGCTTGCGGTGCGCGGCCTCGCCACCGACGCGGTGCGCGAGAAGATCAGCTCGCGGCTACGTGCTCTTTCTGGTACTGGTCGATGATGGTCTTGGCGAGGTGCGCCGGCATCTCTTCGTAGTGGTCGAACTTCTGCGTGAAGCTGCCGCGACCCTGCGTGATCGACCGCAGATCGAGTGCGAAGCGCAGCATCTCTGACTCCGGCACCAGCGCCTTCACGTCCTGGTAGCCGTCCTGCGGCTCGGTGCCGAGGATCTTGCCTCGCCGGCCGTTGAGGTCGGACATGATGTCGCCGAGATTCTTCTCCGGCACTCGGATGGTGGCCTCGACGATCGGCTCGAGGAGGACGGGTCCCGCGTCGAGCGCGCCCTTGCGGATGGCGAGCGATCCGGCGATCTGGAACGCCATGTCGTTCGAGTCGACCGTGTGGTACTTGCCGTCGAGCAGCGTCACCTTGACGTCGACCATCGGGTAGCCCGCGACGACTCCCTTCGACATCGTGTCGACGATGCCTTTCTGCACCGAGGGCCGGAAGTTCTGGGGGATCGAGCCGCCGAAGATCTTGTCCTCCCACACGAAGCCTTCGCCCCGTGGGGTCGGTGCGACCTCGATGACGCAGATGCCGTACTGACCGTGGCCGCCTGACTGCTTGACGTGGCGACCTTCCGCTCGCGCCGAAGAGTGCACGGTCTCGCGATAAGGCACGCGCGGTGTCGACGTCGTCGCCTCGACGCCGTATTTGCGTTTGAGCTTCTCGAGCGTCACATCGAGGTGGACGTCACCGAGCCCGGCGATCACGAGCTGATGTGTTTCCTCGATGCGCTCCACGTGCAGCGTGGGGTCTTCCTCGCTGAGACGCGCGAGGCCCGATGAGATCTTCTCTTCGTCGCCGCGCGCCTTGGGCACGATCGCCAGGCTGTACGCCGGCGGGGGAAGCTCGAGCGCAGGCAGCGGCCCTCCGTCCTTGACGCCGAGCGTGTCGCCGGTGAGCGTGTGCGTCAGCTTCGTCACCGCCCCGATGTCGCCGGCGCGGATCTCGGTCGCGGCGACGTGCTCCTTCCCGCGCGGATAGAAGATCTGCGCGAGCCGCTCTTCGCCGCCACGCGAGAGGTTGGGCAGATGCGCGTCCGCCTTGATCGCGCCTGCCACGACCTTGAAGTAGCTGACGCGACCGAACTGGTCGCCTCCGGTGCTGAACACGAAAGCTTTCGCGGGCTTGTCGGCCTCGACCTCCGGCGGCGGCATCAGCTCGGCGATCGTCGACATCAGGGTTCGGACGCCCAGCAATTTCGTGGCCGAGCAGCAGAGCACCGGCGCGACTTTGCCCTCGAGGATGCCTTCGCGCAAGCCGCGCTGGATCTCCTCTTCGTCGAGGGTGCCGGCGTCGAGGTATTTCTCGAGCAGCGAGTCGTCGCTCTCGGCGGCGGCTTCGATGAGCTGTCCTCGGAACTCCTCGACGCGCTGCTTCATGTCGTCGGGGATCGGGATCTCCGAGCCTTTGCCGTCCTCCGTCGTGACGAAGGCCTTCAGGTGCAGCAGGTCGACGACTCCCCGGAAGTCCTGCTCGGCGCCGATCGGCAGGTGCAGCGGGAACGGCCGAGGCGTGAGCGTCTCGCGCATCGCCGCGACCGCGCCGTAGAAGTCGGAATGCTCCTTGTCGAGCTTGTTGACGACGACGATGCGCGGCTTGTTCGTGCGGTTGCAGTGCTCCCACGCGATCTCGGTGCCGACCGCGAGCTGCGCCGTCGGACCGACGACCACGACCGCGCCCTCGGCCGCGCGGAGCCCGCTGACCACCTGGCCGTAGAAGTCGAAGAAGCCAGGTGCGTCGAGGATGTTGATCTTGTAGCCGTTGTGCTCGGCGAACGCGACGCCGAGGTTGATGGAGATCTTCCTTTTCTGCTCCTCGGGGTCGAAGTCGGTCGTCGCCGTCGAGGAGTCGGGGGAACCCATCCTGGGAACGGCGCCAGAGGCGAACAGCATCGCCTCGGCGAGCATGGTCTTGCCGTCGTGCGAGTGGCCGAGCAGGACCACGTTTCTGATCTTGTCGGGAGCGTAGTCGGCTATGAAAACAAGGTTAAGGCACGGCCGGTCGTGGCCGGAGCCCCGGTAGAATCAGGCTTCCGTGAAGAAGAAGACCGCCACCATCGAAGAGGTTCTGGCCGCCATCGAGGCCGCCCGGGACAAGGTCATGGCCGACGAGGTGAAGTCGCTCACCAAGCTCGGCATCCCCAAGGCCATGGCGTACCAGATGATCGCGAGCCGGTTCCACCAGAAGGTGGGCAACCAGGAGGAAGCGGAACCCGACCCGTTCGAGGGCAACGCGACATCCTGGGAAGAGATTTCCTAGCAACCACCGGCCCGTGAACCGCGCCGAGCGGCTCGCCCGTCTCCTGCGAGTGCTCGCGGCCATCATCGCCGAGCCAGGGCTCAACCCTCTGGAGCTTGCCGATCGCGCCGGCGTGTCCGAGCGCACGCTGCGGCGCGACCTCGCCGAGCTTCGCGACCTCGGCTACGACGTCGCCTACACGAGCGGTTACGAGGTCCAGGAGAAGCTCAACCTCGAGGGCCGGGCGAAGACGAAGCCGCGGCGGCGCGGTGATGACGCGCTCCTGCAGGCGGTGGCGCAGGCGGTCGAGTCCGCGGGCCTGTGGCGCGACACCGAGGCAGCGCCGGCGCCGAAGCGGCGCAAGCCGCGCAGGGCCGGCGTGGCGCCGATCGTGCTCATCCCTTCCGGCGGCGAGGACGCCGACTTCATGTATGCCACCGGCTTTTCCGTCGAGAGCGGCCTCTACATCCGGTTCGCGCCTGGCGACGATGTGCTGGTGGTCAGCCCGCTCGAGATCGACCGCGCGCGAATGCAGGCCCGCGTCGCCACGATCGTCGAAGACCGCGAGGCTTACGCGCAAAAGGCGTGGGCAAAGGCTGCGCTGCCGCTGCTGCGCGAGCGGGGGATCGGCGAGATTCGCGTCTCCCCGAACCTTCGGGTGACGCATCTGCAGCAGCTGCTTGCGCTCGGGCTGGATGTCGAGGTCGACGGCGATCTCTACGTCGCCGAACGCCGACATAAATCAAAAGAAGAGGCGGAGGCGATCCGCGCGGCGCAGCGGGCCGCGGAATCGGCGGTCGTCACCGTCGTGCGCGAGCTCGCCGCCGCCGACATAAGAGAAGGAATGCTGTGGACGGATGGCGAGCCGCTCACGTCCGAGCGCCTTTACGCGGCCGCCCAGCTCGACCTCGGCCGGCGCGGGTTCACCTGTCCCGACATGATCATCGCCGGCTCGCCCGAGAATGCGCTTCCCCACTTCCGGGGCGAGGGCCAGATCCGCGCCAACGCTCCTGTGATCATCGACATCTTTCCGACGAGCCGCACCAATCACTTCAACGGCGACCTCACGCGCACCGTCGTCGTGGGCGAGATCAGCGACGAGGTGCGACGTATGCACGCCGCCGTGCTGCAGGCGCTCGATGCCGGTGAGGAAAGCATCAGCGCCGGTGTGCGCGGTAAGGACCCGCACGTCGCGGTCTGTCAGGTGCTCGTCGACCGCGGCTACGGCACGACCAGCAAGGGATTCGAAGGGCCCGATGGCGTGCCCAAGATGAACCACAGCACCGGACACGGCGTCGGCCTCGAGGTGCACGAGGAGCCGGCCCTGCGCGAGACGACGGAGTACGCGCTGGAGGAAGGGGACGTCGTGACCGTCGAGCCCGGTGTCTACAAGCTCGGCCTGGGCGGCGTCCGGATCGAGGACACCGGCATGGTGACCGCCGGCGGCTTCGACAACTTCACGACCCTCACGCGCAGCCTCGATCCCCGCGACTACCTGTAAACGAGCGGTTTACGATAGCCCGGGGATCGGGAATGGCTGAGGACGAGCTGGACCGCCAGCCCGAGAAGGAGACGCTCGGCCAGCGCATCAAGCGCGTCCGCGTGCAGCGCGGCATGAGCCTCGCCAAGGTGGTCCGCGACGACTTCAGCCGCGCCTTTCTCAACCAGGTCGAGCTCGGCAAAGCCCGCCCCTCGATCCGGGTCTTACGGATCATCGCCGACCGCCTCGGCACCGAGGTCGAGTACCTGCTCGAAGGCCAGGAGGCGGGCGTCGAGCGCGAGCTCGCACTGGAGAGAGGTCGCGTGCTCGTAGCGCGCGGCGAGGCACGCAAGGCTCTCCTGGCGTTGAAGCCGGCGGTCACCTCATACGACTGGCCGCTCGGATCGGACGCGCGTGTGTGCCAGGCGCAGGCTCTGCTCGCCTTAGGAAGAACGACTGAAGCGAATGCGATCCTCGAGCAGGAGCGACGCGTGATCGAGCTCCACGCCGACAGCCACCGCCTGCAGCGTCTAAGAGCGGTCGAGCGTGGCGAGCGGTTTCATTTCGACGGCGATGTCGTCGAGGCCCACCTGCACCTGGCCGACCGAGCGACGCGCAAGGGGGCGAACTACGACGAGCTCGAGCACTACCGGGCGGCGAGGGTGCTCCTGGAGGCCGCCGCTAGAGACCCGCGTAAGGAGCCTTAGTCCAGTCGATCGTCGGCGGCGGGTTCACGTCCGGCGGGCTGATCACGATCGAGACCGTTTCGTGCGACTTGAGCACGATCGCGCTCGGATCCTGGGTCGTCACCTGCGGTCCCTTCCCGTCGTCGAGGTCGATGTAGGTCACGACCTTTTGATTCGGTTGGATGACGAAGCTCGCGACGTGGGTCGCGTCGAGCTTGCGCGACCCGTCTCCGTTGCTCACGCTCCACTGGTTCCAGACCGCGAAAAACTGGCCGACCGTGAAGGTGTTCGATGCCGGCGACTCGATGTGAATCACGTTGGGATCCGACTGATGGACGTGGAGCCAGTAGTAGCAGGTGACGTTGCCCGCCGAGTCCTGCTGGATACCCGCATTGCTCGGAAGATCGGTGACCACGCCGTTGTAGATGATCTGGAGAGCCGCGTGGTAGTGGACCTGCGTGTGCTCGAGATGGTCACAGGGGATGCCGGCGACGGTGGGGTTCGCGGACGGCTGCGGCCGGCCGAGATAGATGATCCAGACGATCATCCCGATCGCCGCCAGGGCGAGGATGGAGCCGACCACGATCGGCAGAATCGGCAGTCCCTGGCCCGCCTTGGGACGGACCGGACGGCGCGAAGCTTTGCCCTTGCGCGCGCCAGCGCCAGCTTGGGCTCGGTTTTTGGGGGCCAAGACGCTTGGTAGAATACCGAAGACCTTTCTGGCCCCGACCAAAGGCTTGGACTTTGCTGAGCGGGGCCTGATACCCAAAGGAAGGAGGTTCCCCAGTTGAGGGATTACGAGGTTCTCTACATCGTCCGCGCCGACATCGACGACGAGAAGGTGCAGGACGCGGTCAAGCGGGTCAACACGCTGATCCAGCGATCGGGCGGGACGGCCGAGCGCACCAATTTGTGGGGCAAGCGCAAGCTTGCCTACGAGGTCAAGCACCAGAAGGAAGGGGCGTACGTGCTCCAGGACTTCAAGCTCGACCCCGACCGGGTGCCGGAGCTCGAGTCCAGTTTGAAGATCACCGAGGAGGTCTTGCGCCACCTGATCGTGCGCAAGCCGGAGAAGACAGCCGCGGCCACCGCAACGCCGCCGCCGGCGGAGGCCGTGATGGAGCCGACAACAGAGTCGGCCGTGCCGGCGGGGCGAGTGCGCCAGGCGGAACGGGAGGAGGAAGCATAGATGTCGAACTTGAACAAGGCGCTGCTCATCGGCCGGCTGACCAAGGATCCCGAGATGCGCTACACGCCGAGCGGAACGGCGGTGACGAACTTCAGCATCGCCACGAACCGCTGGTCGACGGGACCTGACGGCGAGAAGAAGGAGTTCACCGACTACCACAACATCGTGGCCTACAACGCCGGCCGGCGGAACCTGGCGGAGATCGTCGCCCAGTACACGCGCAAGGGCGCGCTCGTCTTCATCGAGGGGCGCATCCAGACGCGATCGTGGGAGGGCCAGGACGGCCAGAAGCGCCGCACCACCGAGATCATCGCCAACGACGTGCAGTTCCTCGACAGCCGCAGCGGCGGAGCGGGCGGTCCTGGCGACGGCGTCGGCCGGTCGCGATCTGCATCGACGGACGACAACATTCCAGCTCCGGACGACGCGCCGCGCGATGTCGACCCGGACGAGATTCCCTTCTAGGAGCGATTGATCAATGGCAGTTTCCAGACCACCCGCACGAGACCAGGACGCGCCGCGCGAAGGCCCGCCGCGGCAGGGCGGACCGAGAGGTCCGAAGCGCCAGCACCGCAAGGTTTGCGCGTTCTGCGCCGAAAAGATCAACTACATCGACTACAAGGAGGTCTCGCGGCTGCGCAGGTTCATCAGTGATCGCGGCAAGATCCTTCCGCGACGCGTGACCGGGACATGCGCGAAGCACCAGCGGCCGCTCACGACCGCGCTCGAGCGCGCGCGCTCGATCGCGTTGCTGCCCTACACAACCGAGCTTCACTAAGTCAAAATCAGGGCCGCCGCCCAAACCCTGTGATGGAGCACGCCCAATGACATTTCAGACGCAGCTGCGAATCCCCGGTCCGACGCCGCTTCCGGAGCGAGTCGTCAGGAGCATGAACCGGCCGATGATCGATCACCGCGGACCGGAGTTCGCGGGAATCCTCGCCGAGATCACCGCGGGGGCAAAGCGCGTCTTCCGGACCAAGAATGACCTTCTGCTGCTCACCTCCAGCGGCACCGGCGGCCTCGAGTCGGCGGTGGCCAACCTGGTGTCGCCAGGCGACGAGGTGATCGTCGCGCTGTGCGGCAACTTCGGTGAGCGCTTCGCCGCTCTCGCAGCGGCGTACGGCGCCGACGTCGTCCGGCTCGAGTTCGAGTGGGGCCAGCCGGTGGACCCCGCCGACCTTCGCCTTCTCATCGACCGGCATCCCAGGGCCAAGGTCGTGCTGCTGACGCACAACGAGACCTCGACGGGCGTGACCAACCCCTTGCGCGAGCTCGCGCGTGTCGGTCGCGAGTGGGATCGCATCGTCGTGGTCGACGGAGTCAGCTCCATCAGCTCGATCGACATCGAGACCGATGCATGGGGAATCGACGTCGCGGTAAGCGGATCGCAGAAGGGATGGATGGCGCCTCCCGGCTTTGCGCTCGTCAGCGTCAGCGAGCGAGCGTGGGCGCAGCAGGCGGTCGCGAAATCGCCGCGCTTCTATTTTGACTGGAAGGAGGCGCGCACCTGGGCGGACAAGGGCATGACGCCGTTCACGCCGGCAGTGCCGGTCGCCTTCGCGCTCCAGGAAGGGCTGCGCATGCTCGAAGAAGAAGGCCTCAGCAATGTCTACGAGCGCCACGCGCGACTGGCGCGCGCGACGCAGGCCGGCCTCGAGGCACTCGGCTTCCAGCTTTACGCGCGCGAAGGATATCGGTCGAACACGGTGACCTCCGCGCTACCGCCTTCCGGGCTTGACGTCAACGCTCTGCGCAAGCTCATCGACACCAAATACGGCGTCGTCATCGCCGGCGGCCAGGGAAAGATGGCGGGCAAGATGGTCCGCGTCGGCCACCTGGGCGCGGTCGCCGAAGGCGATGTCGTGCAGGTGATCTGGGCGATCGAGCAGGCGCTCGAAGAGCTGGACGTCGCACCCGCCGATGGTCGCGGCGTGGCAGCGGTGACAGCGTCGGTGCAAGGAGTTCCGGCCGCCGCGCGCTAGCCATGCCCAAGATCCTCGTCGCCGACCCGCTAGCCGAGGACGGCGTGGAACGCCTCCGCCGCGCCGGCGAGGTCACCGTCGTCTCCAAGCTGCCCGAGGCGGAGCTGATCAAGCGCATCCCCGATTTCGACGCGCTCGTCGTCCGCAGCGAGACGCGCGTGACGGCGCCGATCATCGAGGCGGGCAGCCGTCTGCGTGTGGTCGGCCGAGCGGGCGTCGGCGTCGACAACATCGACGTGCCCGCGGCGACGCGACGCGGAATCCTCGTCGTCAACGCCCCGCGCGGCAACATCGTCGCGGCCGCCGAGCACACCATCGCGTTGCTCTTCGCGCTTGCGCGGTGGGTACCGCAGGCGGACGCTTCGGTGAAGCGCGGCGAGTGGACGCGTTCCAAATTCATCGGCACCGAGATCCGCGCCAAGACGCTTGGCGTTGTTGGTCTCGGCAACGTCGGCTCCGAGGTCGCCAAGCGCGCGCATGGATTGGAGATGGACGTCATCGCATACGACCCGGTCGTCTCGGTCGAACGCGCCGAGCTGTTCAATGTCGAGCTCGTGGCCCTCGATGACCTGCTCGAGCGCGCCGACTTCATCACCGTGCACGTGCCGCTCGTCGAGTCCAATCGCAACCTGATCGGCGCGCGCGAGCTGGCGCGCATGAAACCTTCGGCCCGGCTGATCAACACCGCGCGCGGCGGAATCGTCGACGAGTCGGCTCTTGCGGATGCGCTCGAAGCGGGCCGCGTGACCGCCGCTGCGAGCGACGTGTTCGTCACCGAACCTCCCGGCGACAACCGGTTGCTTCACCTGCCGAACTTCATCGCGACTCCGCACATCGGCGCGTCCACCGCCGAAGCGCAGGTCTCGGTCGCTTTTGACGTTGCAGAAGAAGTGGCTGCGGTGTTGGCGGGGGACCTGCCGCGCTTTGCTGTCAACGCGCCCGCGCTTCCGCCGGAGGAGCTCGCGTACGTGCGGCCGTTCGCAGACCTCACAGAACGCCTCGCGGCGCTCCACGGCCAGCTGTTCGGCGGCCGGGTGAATGCGATCGAGCTCGACTTCGAGGGCGAGCTCGCGCAGCACGACGTCAGCCTTCTGACCGCATCTGCGATCAAGGGACTGCTGCAGCCTTTCACCGAGGAGCGCATCAACGCCGTCAACGCGAAGCTGATTGCGAACAACCGTGGCGTCAAGCTCGTCGAGCGGCGGAGCCGCTCCCACAGCAGCTACGCCAGCCTGGTGACGGTGCGGATGCTCGAGCATGAGATCGCAGGCACTTTGCTGATGGGCGAGCCGAGAGCAGTGCGCATCGATTCGTTTCGAGTCGATCTCGTGCCCGACGGGCGCTTCCTCGTCAGCCGCCACGAGGACCGGCCGGGGATCGTCGGCAAGGTTGGCAGCATCCTCGGGGAGCACGACGTCAACATCGCGAGCATGCAGGTCGGGCGCGATGCGCCCCGGGGCAGTGCCATGATGATCCTCGCCGTCGACGACCGGGTTGCGCCGGAGGTGCTCGAGCGGTTGAAAGGAGTTGAGGGGATGTCGGATCTGCGCTACGTAGAGCTGGGCGTCAGTAGCTCCGACGGCTGACGTTCGCCCGCTTCCGGGCATCCGTTACTACCTCGCCAAAGCGGGTGAGCTGGGCAGGCTCGTGGCGCCGCCCTACGACGTCATTTCCGATGTCGACCTCGCGCACTATCGCGCGCTTTCGCCCTACAACGTCGTCCACCTGACGCGCCCCGGTTCTGACTACGAGGGAGCGGCGCGCCTGTTCAATCAGTGGCTCGACGAGCGCATCCTCGAGCCCGACCCGCGCTCGATGTACGTGCACGAGGTCGATTTCGAGGGCCACGTCCGGCGCGATCTCATCGCTGCGCTCCGCCTCCAGCGCTACGCGGACAAGATCGTGCTGCCGCACGAGCGGACCCACCGCGGGCCCAAAGAAGACAGGCTGGCGCTGCTGCGCGCAACAGGCGTGAGCCTCGAACCGCTGTGGTTCCTGTTCGAAGGGGCCAAGACAGGCATCCCGCAGGCGCTCGAGCGCGTCGCCGGCAGGGCGCCGGCGGCCGCTTTCGACGGACCGGACGGCACCCAGCACAGGCTTTGGGTCATCTCGGACCCGGCCATCCACGCGTCGATCCATGCGGAGATGGAGAAGCTTCCGGTGCTGATCGCCGACGGCCATCACCGGTACGAGACCGCTCTCGCCTACGCCGAGGAGATCGGCGGCGACGCGGACGCGCCCAGCGGGTTCACTCTCGCGCTGTTCACCGACCTCGCCGACCCCGGACTGGTGGTGCTGCCGACGCATCGCGTGCTCAAGGCCGGAGTCGCGGTCACGGGCGGCGAGCCGAAAGCGACGCTCGAGGAGACGCTCGCCGCGCTTCGAGGGCGTGTGGCCGCCGGCACCTACCGCAACCACCAGTACCAGGTGCTCCCACTCGAAGGAGACGTGGCGTTGGTGGAGCTCCACGAGCAGGTGATCGACAACATGCTGGGCAAGCGGAACCCGGAGGACTTTCTGCTTTACACGCGCGATCCGGCCGAAGCCGTGCGCTGGGTCGACGAGGGCGTGGGCACGGCCGCGTTCTTCCTCGACCGGCCCGACTTGCGCCAGGTTTTACGACTGGCCCAGGAAGGGAAAACTCTTCCTCAGAAGGCGACCTATTTCCACCCCAAGCCTCCGTCCGGGATGGTGTTCGATCGGCTGGAAAGAGATCGGCGTTTATAGTTAGGAACCCACAAAAAAGTGCCCACCTACGGATATCGATGCACCAGCTGCGGACACCAGTTCGAGGTGTTCCAGCGGATGTCGGACGATCCCGTTCAGACGTGCCCCAACTGCCAGGGCAAGGTGACGAGGATCCTCTATCCGGCCGGCGTCGTGTTCAAGGGCAGCGGCTACTACTCCACCGACTACAAGGGTTCCGGGTCCTCGGCGTCGTCCAACGGCTCCGGCTCGAGCTCCGACGGCAAGTCGGAGTCCAAGTCCGAGCCGAAATCGGAATCGAAGCCGGAATCAAAGTCGGAAGCAGGCGATTAAGGCAGAAGAGGGATATACGTGGCAAACATTCAGGAAGTGACCGACAGCGATTTCGAAACCGCGGTCCTGAAGGCCGACAAGCCGGTGCTCGTCGACTTCTGGGCAACCTGGTGCGGACCGTGCCGCATGATCGCGCCCATCGTGGAGCAGATCCATGGTGAGCTCGGCGACAAGGTCAAGGTCGTGAAGATGGACATCGACGAGAATCCGTCGGTGCCGATGCAGCTTGGGATCATGTCGATCCCGACGGTGATCATCTTCAAGGACGGCAAGCCCGCGGAGCGGACGGTCGGCTATCGCCCGAACATGAAGGGCGATCTCAAGGCCAAGCTCGAAGCACTGATAGCGTAACCATCGGCGTCAACTCCGGCATCAGCGTCGGGCCGGACGGCGTGGCCCGGTGCTGGTGGGGAGACTCCGACGACCTTTACCGGCGATATCACGACACCGAGTGGGGCCGTCCGGTCTCCAACGACCGGCGCCTTTTTGAAAAGCTTGTGCTCGAAGGTTTCATGTCCGGCTTGAGCTGGGCGACGATCCTGCGCAAGCGCGAGAACTTCCGAGCGGCGTTCAAGGATTTCGATCCGGCGGCGGTTGCCCGCTTCGGCTCTCGTGACGTGGCCCGCCTGATGGGCGACGAAGGCATAGTCCGCAACCGAGCCAAGATCGAGGCGACCATCAACAACGCTCGCCGGCACGCCGAGCTCGTGTCGGAATTTGGCAGCTTCCCCGCCTACGTCTGGCGGTTCGAGCCGAAGCGCAGGCCGGAGGGCATGCTTCCCGAGGCCGTCGCGATGAGCAAGGACCTCCGCAAGCGCGGGTGGGCTTTCGTCGGCCCCACCACGGTCCATTCCTTCATGGAGGCGATGGGCCTGGTCAACGACCACGTTCGAGGCTGCGCCGCCGGTCGTGAGTGCGACGCGCTGCGGCGAGAGTTCATCCGGCCCGGATGACGGCGGCGCTTTCCCTGGCGGCGGGCGCCTGGGTTGTTTCTGAGATCTCGATCGGCATTCGGGCCGTTCGGCGCGTCGGCGAGCGCAGCCAGGACCGTCTTTCGGGGCCGGCGCTCGCGGGCGGATTGTTCCTCGCCGTCGGCGCGGGGCGGGCTTGCCGCCACACACGTGCTTGGCGCCGCATTCGGCCTTCTGCTTTCCGCCGGCAACTGGCTATCCCTGGCTTGCTGTGCCCTTGCGCTGCCAGGTTTCGCCTATCGAATTTGGGTCGAAGAAGGGGCGCTGCTGCAGACGTTAGGAGAGCCATATCGCAAGTACATGGGCCGCACCAAACGCCTGGTTCCATTCGTTGTCTGAGAGTTTGGTTAAGGCGTAGCCGGGGCCCCGATGGGCCCCCATACTGTCGCTCCAAATGGGCTTTTTGAGCGATCTCCGACGTGAGTTCATCGCCCGCCCGGACGCCTACAAGGGCGAGATCGTGTTCAAGTGGCCGGACGAGAACATCCGCCGGCGGAGCCAGGTGACCGTCGAGCAGGACGAGACCGCCGTCTTCTTCCGCGACGGGACCGTGCGCGGAATGCTGAAGCCGGGTGTCAGCACGCTCGACTCGTCAGAGATTCCGTTCCTGGGCGACCTCGTCGACTCGGTGACCGGAGGCAACTTCTTCAAGACGGAGCTGTACTTCGTCTCGACGCGAGAGTTTCCGAACCTGCCGTTCGGCGGCATGGTCGACAACGTGGTCGACCCGGAGACGCAGCTCGCCGTCGGACTGCGCGTGTACGGCGACTACTCGCTGAAGGTCGTCGCGGCTGACAAGGTGATCGTCAACCTGGTCGGGACTCGCGAGCTGCTGAGCAACGATCAGATCACGGATTGGATGCGCGATCAGCTGCTCAAGGTCTTCCGGCAGGAGGTCGTGCAGCACATCAACGCCCAGGCCTGGCCGATCCTCGGCATCGCGGCGCACAACGAGGAGATCGAGGACGAGGTGATCGGTGGATCGGGCGTCGTGCTTTCGGACTACGGGCTGCAGGTCGCGCGCATGGGCAACTTCGTGATCTCGATCAAGCCTGACGACGAAGAGGCCCTGAAGAAGTACCGCCGCGACGTGCAGTACACCAAGCTCGCAGGCTCGTTCCAGGCAGCCGCCGCGGGCGAGGCGGTCGAGGGCATCGGCGAAGGCGCAGCGAAAGGTGGCGGCGCCGGCGGCGCTGCAGTGATCGGCGCCGGCCTCGGCCTCGGTGCAGGCATCGTTGCGCCCGCGACGGCGCAGAAGGCGTGCCCCGCGTGCGGCACGATGAACTCGGGCGCAGCGAAGTTCTGCAGCAACTGTGGCCATTCGCTGAATTGAGCTCGGCGCCCCCCGCGGATCCCGCGATCGGGCTAGGCCAGATCCAGGCGGCGGATCCCGCCTTTGACCTCGAGCTGTTCAAGCGCCAGGCCGTGCAGACTTTCCTTGCCGTCAAGGAGGCGATCCAGACGCGCGATCTGACCGGCGTCGTCGACCAGCTATCGGACGGAGTGTTCGACGACCTCCAGCTCGATGTCCAGTCGCTCGAGGCGCGCGATGCGATCCAGCACTTCGACGGCCTCGCGCCGACGCAGGTCCTCGTGGCAGCGGCGGAGCGCAGTCCGGCGGGCGAGGTGATCACGCTTCGAATTCAGGCGGTGGCGATGGAGTATCTCGGGCTTGCCGATGCACCCTCTTCGGCCCCTGGCGCGCCGAGCCCCTTCACCGAGTTCTGGACGTTCACCCGCCCGTTCGACGCGATGAGTCCGTCGGTTCATCGCAACGAGTGCCCGACGTGCGGCGCTCCAATAGATGTCGACACCGGTCGCATCTGCCACTACTGCAAAACGCTGCTTCCCCCACCACACGCACAGACCGGTTGGGTGGTCGCTGCGATCCAGGCGGCGCAAGAAAACCGGGGCTGAGTTATGGGATTGCGTCGAGGGCATCGAGCCACTAAAGTCAGGTCGGGGTGCGCAGCGTGATCCACGTCGAGCGCCGGCGTACGGCGCCGGGCGAGCCCGTTCCTGTGGATGCAGAGGCGATCCCGGCTCGAGCGCCGCGATCGATCGCAGATCCGCGCCGCCGCCTTGGTCGCCACTCCGAGGCGCGCAGGTTCCTGGCAGAACACGGCGCGAACGGTGCCGTCACGCCGGGCGTCTGGGACGGCTTGCTCAATGCGCTGCGCTATCACACGATTCAAGACACTCTGGCTTCGCTCGCGGCGTGGGAACGGCAGGTGCTGCACCTGGCCTTTGTCGAAGGCCGCACGAACCGCGAGATCGCTGCGATCCTGGCCATCTCGCGGAGCACCGTGCGGCGAAGGATGGTCCTCGCGCTCGCCAACCTGGACGAGCAGATACAACGCGCGGGTACGAAGGCATCGGCGGTTCTGCTGCTCCTGTTTGCGTCCGCGCTTGCAGGAGCCCGCGCCGTCGCACGCCCTGTCAGCGCAATCCGTGACAGCCCCGCCGGCAACCTAATTCTCACGACGGCGGCCGGTGCTGCCGCCGGAGCGCTCGTCGTGAGCGCCATCGCCACGACTCCGGCGCCTGCGGCCGGCGACCATGCGACAGCGAGGTCCTTGCCGCAGGTGACCGCGGGCGCTCCTTTGGTGGCCTCGGCGCCGGTCGCATCGATACCAGCGACCGTTCCTGCGAACCTCTCCCAGCTGCCGCACGGGACGGCGAGCAGCACCACCACCGGTCCGGCGACGGCGACGCAGCCGAAGATCCTTGCGCTCGATTCGGGGTGTGACGGGAACCCGACAAACGCCCCACCGGTAACTCCGGTAGGACCACGCGGCCAGCACCCGGGCGCCCCGGTGACTCATCCCGGCCCAGGAGGCTGCGGCCCGCACGGCACCGAGGGACCCTAAAGGCCGGCGTCTACCAGATAAGGCCTGAATTGCGAGTCCGGCGATCTCCGGGGGCGTAGCCAGCTCGGCGAGTCATCGAACGTCGCTCGAATCCGCGTCTTTCCACCGCGACCGGAATGGAGGTGAGGCGTCTGTCTGCTACCCGCCGCTCGATGCCGGATCGACGGTCGGCGGTTCTTCGATCTTCCAAAGGCTGCGAATTGACACCGTACTTTTTGGAACGGTCGTGATGCAATGGGACGTTCAGCCCACCGAGTCTCCGTGAAACCGCCGGCTGGTCTCTAACCTCAGTCGGATGCAAACGGGCCGATTGCTTCGCTATGTCGCCGGTCGCGTCGTGCTCATCGGCCTTGCCGCCGCGACGTTGAGCCTGACTGTCTTCCTTCTCGTCCACGCGCTCCCGGGCAATCCGTTTTCGGGCGACGAGCGCATGACCCAACAGCGGGAGCAGATCCTTCTCCAGCGCGCGGGTCTGACGGATCCACTGCCGCTGCAGTATGTGCACTGGCTGCAGAGCTACTTCGCGGGCGGATTGGCGCCGGTCCTCTGGCACGAAGCGTGGGTCAGCATGCGGCTTGGTTTGCTGGCGATAGCTCTGATGCTCGTGTTCGGCACCTGGGCGGGCGTTGCCGCGGCGGCTCGCCGGGGCACCCGTACCGACCATCTTCTCAGGGCCGGCTCGAGCGTCGCCTACGGCGTGCCCAACTTCATCTGGGCGATC
Source organism: Candidatus Dormiibacterota bacterium (assembly GCA_035717165.1). Classification (GTDB taxonomy): domain Bacteria; phylum Chloroflexota; class Dormibacteria; order Dormibacterales; family Dormibacteraceae; genus 40CM-4-65-16. Next base: position 12,252 of record DASTIX010000081.1, on the reverse strand, counting down.
TGGATCTCATTCTTCTTCACTGCGATCCTCTATCGCTGGAGCGGAGGTCTGTTGTATGTCGACGTGGCATGGCACAGCGATGCCGTTCACTGGCTCTTGCCCGCGGTCGCACTCGCGCTGCCACAAACGGGCTTCGTGGCGCGAGTGGTGCGATCATCGATGCTCGATACGCTCGGCCACGACTACGTCAGGACAGCCTGGGCGAAAGGTCTCCAGGAGCGCGCGGTTCTGTTGACGCATGCGCTTCGCAACGCACTCATCCCGGTGGTGACGGTCATGGGACCTATCGCCGTCGCGACCCTGATGGGATCGATCGTCGTCGAGAACGCCTTCAGCATTCCCGGCCTCGGCCCCGAGCTCATCCAGGGAATCTTCAACCGCGCGTACTTCACCGTCACCGGCGTTTTCACCTTCTACTCGCTGCTCGCCGGGCTTTTCATGCTCGGAGTCGACGTGGCGTACGTGTTGATCGATCCCAAGATCCGGTATTGACGTAACGGGCAGAATTGCCGTGAGGGGATGTCCGGGGACTGGTGTCCTCCGCAGTCTTCAAAACTGTCTGAGAGGCGCTGCTGAGGCGTCTCTGGTGGGTTCGATTCCCATCCATCCCCGCCATCTCTGACAGTCAGTGCGTAGGCGAACCGTGAAGCTCGCGCAGCAGGAGGACAGGTGCGACGCAGTGATCGGTGACAAACCGCGCTACGGGCCCCAGCGAGGCAGGGCCCAATGGCGGGCGATCTCGTCCCCCAGCCCTGACCACCACAAGGTCAATGTGGCGCGTGGCCGCCACCTCACAGATCGCGCGTCCCGGCTCCCCCGTCAGCTGCATCATCTCGACCGACGCTCCCGAAGCATGTGCGAATCCTCCCGCCTCGGCCAGCGCGTCCGCCGCGGCCGCGACTTCGGCCTGGCTCAATTCGGCCGCGCGCTCGGGCGGAAGATGGTGGCCGCCGGGCCGGCGTCGGATCAACTCCAGGCCCGCCCTCGGGCTTGAACTGCGGACAAAGGCCAAGAGGATCTCTGTGCCTTCGAGCGGTATGAGTTGCGACAGGTGCGAAAAGAGCTTTTTGCTGTGGAGACCGTCGACCAGTACCAACACACGCACCGTTAATCGCTCACCAAGGATTGTCGCGTGATTCCGATCAACGAAAGCTGACCGCGATCAAGATGCCTGCCACGATCAAAGTGGCGGGCGCGATCACAACTCCCAAGCGGAGAAAATCCCAGCTCGAGACCTCGATCCCGCGTCGGCGCACGATGAGCAGCCACAGCATTGTCGACAGCGCACCGACCGGGGTCAGGTTTGGACCCAGATCCGCTCCCGCGAGAGCACCGAACAGGAACGGGACTCGCAAGCCGGCGCTGACGCCGCCTGACAGCGCTCCCGAGACGAACAGCAGCTGGCTTGGCAGGTTGTTGGCCAGGTTGCTGAGCACGGCACTGCCGACGAGACCGGATATGGCGGCTGATGCAGCACTGCCCGCGTGCCCTGTGGCACCGGCCACGAGTGCTCCGGTTATGCCGACTTCCTGCGCCGCGCGTACCAATACGAAGAGGGAAGCCAGATAGACGAAGAGGGTCGGACTCACATGTGCCCGAACCACGTCACGGGACACGCGGTGTCGAATAGCCGCAAAGCCCATCAAGCCGATGCCGCCGATGGTGGCCACAACGCCGAGCGGCCAGAGGAGGGCTGAGCCGGCGATGTACGCAGCTGCAAGCGCCGCAAGTCCCAGTACGACCGGTAGGAAGAAGCCGCGATCGGCGGCGGCACCAGAAGTTGCGGTCCTCCAATCGAAATCGAACCGGTGGTCGACTGCTCGCCAGAAGATCGCCATGAAGCAAGCCGCCGTGATCGTGATCGAGGCGATCGAGGCCGCCAGCAGGTGATCCGCGTAGACGCCGAGAGAGGCGCCCAGCTTGTCACCCGTGAGGACGTTGATCGGGTTGGAGATCGGAAGCGTCATCGAAGCCGCGTTGGCCATGAAAGCGATGGCGAAGAGGTAAGGGACGACCCTAAGCCGCAGCCTCGTGACCACGCCGTAGACGACAGGCGTGAGCATGATTGCGGCGGCGTCGTTGGACAGGAAGGTGGTTATGAGGGCCCCCAGGAACAGGACGGTCAGGAGCAGGCGGCGTCCGCTGCCCCCTGCAGCTCGGGCCGCGAGCGCCGCCGCCCAATCGAAGAACCGCGCCATGTCCGCAACGGCAGCGGTCAGCATGAGACCGAAGAAGAAGAGAAACAGGTTCCACTCGGCTATGACTGAGATCACCGCCGACGTCGGACTGATGGCACCCGTCAGCACCAGAGCGGCCGCACCGCCTCCGGCCGACCATGCCTCGCTGATCCTCCACGGCCGCACGACGATCATGAAGAGGGTGATGCCGAAGACGACCGAGACGAGCACGAGGTGCATGGGTCGCTAAACATCGCTGATCGGATCGAAGCCGCGTCAGCCGGGCCGGCGACCTAAAAACGCATCACGCAGGCGCTCGTGCCGGATCACCCTTGCTTTGAACCCCACATCCCGGAGCAGCTGCAGCCACCGCTTGCGCGGGAAGATGCCCAGGACGTGATGGTCGTGCTCCACCCGAACGCGGCCTTCCCCATCCCGGATCAAGACCGCGAAGTCGACGTCATACGTCGTATCCGTCGGATCCGGGTCCAGGACCCACTGCAGGAATCTGACGCTTCCGTGTTCAGCGTCGCTTCCGCCCTCGTCGGTGCCCTCGGTGAACGTCTCACGCACGAAGTCGGGAACGAACAGGGCCGCGCCACCTGGGCGGCAGTGCTCAAACGCGGTCTGGATCACGGCGAGGAGATCCGACTCGGTGGTCATGTGGCAGATCGCGTCGTGGACGAAGACGGCGTCGAACAGGCGGCCCAGCCGGAGCGTTCGCATGTCGCCTTTGACGTGCCGGCATTCGGGATTGAGTCGCCGGCTGACCCTGAGCATCCTTGGGGAGATGTCGACGAGCGTCATCTCGAATTGCGACTTGAGATAGGAAGCGCTGTTGCCTCCGCCGGAACCGAGCTCGAGCAAGGTTCGCGGCGGCGGCTTGGTCGCCTTGCGCAGCACCCGGCCGAAGTGTGTCGCCTCGCGGCGATACGCCCGCGGCGGTGAGAAGACAGGCCACCAACCGGCGAGCTCGTTGTAGAGCTGGAGATTCATTCCGTCACCGCAACTGAATCAGAAACGAAGACACCGGGGCCACAGAACCCCGGCGTCTTAACGGACGATTTCGAAACTGCGATTAGAAGTTGTTACTTCTTCTTCGCGGCTTTCTTCTTGGCAGCTGGCTTCTTCGCGGCCTTCTTCTTGGCAGCCATGGTGGTGTTACCTCCTTCTCTTCTTACTGGGACCCGACATGTGGGATTGGTACAAACGGGTCCTCATGAGTCACCGGACAAAGATCCGCTCGCTCGTGTCGGGTTGACGTCTGTGCTGACAACCACGAGGAGCATCACTTTCGGGTCGTTGTGATAAACGAACACGACCACTTTTGTCAATGGTGTGTGCAAGATCGTTCGAACTAGACTGCCAGCAAGTTGTTGCGATTGAACCCCGTGATCAGCATCGCTATCGGCGTCGTCCTGCTCGTGCTCGGTTTCGTGATACCCGGTTCAACGCGGGATCTGATCTTTCGCGTGCTCGGCGTCCTGGCCATTTTGGCCGGCGTCGCAACGTGGGTGATGCGGCGTAGGTAGTTGACCTACGTTGCGTTTCTGAGGGCCATCAACGTCGGGGGAAACTCCATCGTATCGATGACGGCCGTCAAAGAGGCCTTCATCGCCATCGGTCTGTCCGACGTCCGGACTTACATCAACTCGGGGAACGTGATCTTCTCGACCGCGGCGTTGGATACGGAGAAGCTGACGGCGACGATCGAGGAAGCGCTCGAGCGACGTACCGGCATCGCGATCAAGGTTCTGGTCATGGACCATCGTGCGCTGACGAAGGTCGTGGACGCGATCCCGCCCAAGTGGGTCGACGACAAGACCACGCGGACCTACGTCCTTCTGCTGTGGAAGGAGCTGGACGATCGCCGCATCCTTGACCGCCTCCCGGTCAACCCGGAGGTCGATCGTCTGAAGTACACGCCGGGCGCGGTCATCTGGTGCGTGGACCGCAAAGACCTGTCGAGGAGCCGGATGAACAGGATGGTCGGCACGCCTGACTACAAGCGGATGACCGTCCGCAGCGCCAACACGGTCCGGAAGTTGAACGAGATGACGAGCTGACAAGGGCCGGCGCCGCGGCCGGCCCTCGTAGATGCAACCTCAGCGCCTACTTGGCCATCACCAGGTCATCGGCTTCGGCACGAGCGACCACGGCGTCCGCGACGGCGTACTCGGCGGCGTCGATGCAGTAATTGGCCACGTCGATCATGTTCGCGGCGTAGTTCTCGGCGTCGTCGGCATGGCGCAACGCCTTGTCGACCTTTCGCTCGGCTTTGTGCTCCTCGATCTTTGCGTGCAGGTCTTTTCGCTGCTGCTCCGCACGCATGGCCATCTCGGCCCACCACTCGCGGGCATCGGACTTTGTCTTCTCGGCGCCCGACTGAAGCTTCTTCGCCTCGGACTCCATGTTCGAGTGCAGCTTCTCCCGTTCCTTTTCCAGCTTGGTGCGGTTCTGCTGTTTTGCGGCCGTCGCCGTGTCCTCGAGGTGTTTCGTCTTGGTCGCCAGATCGCTGAGTTGATCAGACAGTGCCATGGTCACATTGCCTCCTTCGCCAGAAACCCCTAGAGCGCGCTTGCGGCGCGGCTCGTCCAACCGTCTCAATCTCGCACCGACTCGCCAAAGGTCGGGGTTAAACGTGGCGCGGCTTAGACGATTCCCTGCGCTCTGCTACCCCAACCCGACAGGAGACGGCTCGCCCTCGAACGGCTGGCCCGCCGCCTCGGCTCGCAGCTCCCGCGCGCTGCGCAGTGGTCGGTCGCGCAGGAACAGGGTGAAGATCAAGCCGAGAACGCCGGAGATCACGGTCACCCAGAAGAGGTCGCCGATCGCGAGTGCGAGCGCCTGGTTCGCGGCCGTGATGATGTGCGGGATCAGGACCTGGGCCGGGCCGGCGAAGATCTTCTCGAGCACCGGCTTTCCGTTGCCGACGCTCTGCAGCAATTCCGAGAGTTTGAGCAGCTGCGGAATCAGCTGCTGCGGAACCCCGTTGGCCGCGAGAGTCTGCGGCAGGCGGGTTGCGAACTGGGTCGAGAAGACCGTTCCCGCGACCGCCAGTCCGACCGAGGCGCCGATCTGGCGCAGGAACGTGAGCGTGCTCGTGGCGACGCCGAGCCGTGTCATCGGCACCGCGTTCTGCACGACCACCGTGAAGCCGGCCATCGAGGGACCGATGCCGAACCCGAGCAGGAGCATCGAGCCCCAGAGCTGCCAGTCGGGGATCGTGGCCGTGATCTTCGTCAGCAGGTAACCCCCGATCACCATCACCACCGCGCCTCCGACCATCAGCCACTTGTAGCGACCGATACGGCTGATCAGCAGCCCGCTCCCGATGCTCCCTCCCATCAATCCGACGAGGAGGGGCCAGATGTAGTAGCCCGAGGCGGTCGCGCTGATACCGCGCACCGTCTGGTAGTAGCGCGGCATGAACAGCACCGCAGCGAACATCGCCACACCGAATACGAAGACGGCAGCCATGCTGACCGAGTAGTCGCGACCGCGGAAGAGGTCGAGCGGGATTATCGGTTCCTTCGCGCGGAACTCGATCAGCACGAACACGGCGAGTATGACCAGGCCGAGAATGATCAGCCCGCCGACGTTCGGATCGGTCCAGTCGGGCAGCGTACCGTCGCTCTTGACAAACCCCTTGTTGCTCAGGCCGAGCATCAAAGGCACCACGCCGGCGGTGAAGACCGCGATGCCGAGATAGTCGAGATCGCGCACGGATGCCGTGCGGCGCTCGATGCCGGGAAGCACGGTGCTGAGCACGACGAGCGATGCGATCCCGAACGGCACATTGACGTAAAACACCCAGTGCCAGCTGATGTTGTCGGTGATCCAACCGCCGATGAACGGTCCGACGATGAAGCTCAAACCGAACACCGCGCCGAAGAGGCCCTGAAAACGGCCGCGCTCCCGCGGGCTGTACAGGTCGGCGATGATCGCCATGACGATCGGGAACAAGGCGCCCGCGCCCAGGCCCTGGATGGCGCGAAACAGGACGAGCTGGTTCATGTTCTGCGACGCGCCCGACAGCCATGAGCCAAACAGGAACAGGCACACCCCGATGATCAGCATCACCTTCCTGCCGAACACGTCGGAGAACTTGCCGTAGATGGGCACCGTGATCGTAGACGTCAGGAGATAGGCGGTGACGACCCAGGCGTAGAGATCGGCCCCGTTGAGGTCGGTGATGATCCTCGGCAACGCGGTGCCGACCACCGTCTGGTCGAGCGACGCCAGGAACATCGTGAGCAGGATCGCGCCGAGGATCGCCAGCTTCCTGCGCGGCGGCAGGAGCATGAGCGACTGCGGCGCCGCTGTGGGCGCCGGTACGGGCGATTCGGTTTCGGGGAGGGGCTGTTCAGCGGCCGACATTTAGGTAAGCGTTCCTTGCGGTGGGGTCGATTTGCGGAAGAGGTCCTGCGCGGCTTCGACGATGATCTCGACACACGCGTCGAGCGAGATTGAGGTGCTATCCAAAACAACGTGATAGTGGCGCGGGTCATTCCACGCGCCGGCTCGCGGATAGTAGTGCTCCAGATACGCAAGCCGCGCGCGGTCGGTCTGCTGCTGCTGCCGCGTCGCCGTCGCGAGATCGAGTTCGTAGCGCTTGGCCGCCGCACGGCAACGAGCTCCGACATCACCGTTGAGCCGCACGTGCAGCACGCCGGGTCGACCCTGCAGGACAAACACACCGGCGCGACCGAGGATCACGCCGCCGGTCGTGTCGGCGATCTTGCGCAAGATCGATTCCGTCCTCTCGATGTCAGGCGCCACGCCGAGCTCCTCAGGCGTGGGCGGGACGCCGACGAACAGCCCGCTTCCGATCAGGACCCTGTCGAACAGCCGTCCCACCCGAGACGATGGCTGGTCATCGTCGGCCAGCGCTGCCTCCAACGGAGCATGGATCTTCTCGGCGAGAGCGACCGGGATAGCGCGCTCTATGAACGGCAAGCCGAGCCGTTTGGCGACGGCAGGTCCGATCACGCTTCCGCCCGCGCCATACGTCGCCGAGATCGTGACCGTGCCCATCAGCGCCAGCTCGTCGACTGCAGGCCGGCCTCGAGCCAGTCGATGATCGATCCGACTTTGCTCCAGTCCTGTGCCTTCCGCGCCGCGATCAGCTCACGCAGCGCGTGCGGCTCGAGCGAAAGCAGCGCCTCAGCACCGGAGCTCGCGTAGCGCACCAGCGCGTGATGGACGACGGCGTCGTAAGTCAGACCCGTGTTGCGCGCAAGGTTGGCCAGCGTCGGTCGCGGATCGACAAGGCCCGAAAGCCGCACGTCCTCGCGGAAGTTCTGGTTGTCGACCGCATTCCTGAGATCCAGCTGTTCGAAGGTGCCGTCGGTGCGCCTTTCACCGGCGACCCATGAGACCGGTCGCGCGAACACCGGGCCGTCGAAGGCGAACGAGTGATATTCGCCGTTCTCTCCGCAAGCGTCGATGCCGATGGCCGCGATGCCGGCGACGAATGCATCGTCGATGATGCGGCCGAGCCACGACTCGTCGAGCTTGTTCAAATCGACGCAGGTGACGACCGCGCGCCCACCCGACTTCACGAACTCGGACAAAAGGTTGGGGGACGGGTCACCCCAAAGGGGCTCTACGTGCTCGAGCCCCGCCGCCCTGACTCGTCCCTCGTACCACGCACGGACGTCCGCGAGATGAATGTCGCCGAAGACGATGCCGGTGAACCCACAGCCTCGAAGCCGGCCGAGCTCTTCTTGCAGCGCTGAATCCATTTCGGGCCACGTCGTGCCGATGGCACGAAGCTCGATGCCGATCGCAGCCGCCTGCTCATGCAGCAGCGCGATCGGCGTGGCGTGAAAGCGGACGCGACCGGTGTCCTGGTCATAGAAGTTGAGCAGCAGCTGGACGTCCAAGCCGCGGGCCCGTGCTCGGTGCAGCGCGAGCGCGCTGTCCTTGCCCCCCGACCACATCAATGCGAAGCGGCCGGGCATCCGGCGTCAGCGTGTTTCCCAGATGGCCTGGCAGGAGATGCAGCGAGTCGCGTCCGGGACCGCCTCCAGGCGCTCCGCGCCGATCGGCCTGCCGCAAACCTCGCACGTTCCGTACGCGCCCTGCTGGCGAAGATCTGCCGCGTGATGCGCCTGCTCCTCGGCGACAGCCTGCACCTTCCGAATCGCGTCGCTCGTCTCCTGCGCGCTCATCTGCTGCGAGGTGTCGGCGTCGCGGAAACCTCTGCTCATCCAGCCAATTGTGCGACGGCCGGGCGAACGAGGTGCGGCTACCAACCTTCCTTCACGATCGCCACGCCGCGAGGGCCGAGTCGCATCAAACCGCGATGCACCTGGCTTCCATCGATCATGTTCGTGCCCGTTTCACCGATTGGGACCTCGACCGCGACGTCGCGGTGATTGAGCAGGAACAGGATCGATTTGCCCTGCCGGTAGCGGCGGACGGCCTCCACGCCCTGCGGCAGCTGCGCCGCCGGCTCGACGTGCGCGATCGAGCACGCGTCGCGAAGAGTTCGCGCCATCGCGACCCCATCCGGAAGCGTCCCCAGGTAAAGCGCCGTACCTTGGCCGAAGCGGTTGCGCGTGATCGCTGGACGCCCGGCGAGCGATGAGCCGGCGAAGGTTGCGAGCGGCGAGGCAGCGGTTACTTCGATCAGCTCGCTCCAGATCTCCCCATGGGCCGACTCTCCGCTCTCGAATCGCAGGTCCGCGTGCTGGCCCTCGCGAAGAGGATGAAAGTCGACGACGTTCAGTCCGAGCACGTGGCGGAACGGCTGCGGATAGCCTCCGAGCCGAACATGGTCGGACGGATCGACGATCCCGCTGAAGTACGACATGGCCAGCGTTCCGCCCCCGCGCACGAAGGCTTCGAGGTTGGCGACCGCCTTGTCGCTGACCATGTAGAGGGAGGGCGCGATGACGAGCTGGTAGGCGCGCAGGTCGTCTTCTGGATGCGCGAAATCGACCTCGAAGTTGGCCTCGTAGAGCGGCCGGTAGAAGGCTTCGATCTGCGCGACCTGCTGGACTCGATTCGAAGGCTTGGACGGCAGCTCCAGCGCCCACCACGACTCCCAATCGAGGAGCAACGCGATGCGGGCCTGGCCGCGCGAATCGCCGACCGACTCGAGTCGCGAAAGCTCACCGCCGAGCTGCACGACCTCGTGCCACACGGGCGACTCGTCGACAGGACCATGCGGGACCATCGCGCTGTGGAACTTCTCCGCGCCGGCCCGTGACTGACGCCACTGAAAGAACATGATTCCGTCCGCACCCCGGGCCATCGCCTGGTAGCACCACAGGCGCATCACCCCAGGCGGTTTGGGCACGTTGACGTCGCGCCAGTTGACGCGACTGGTCGTCTGCTCCATCAGGATCCACGGCCGTCCGTGCCCGAGCGAGCGCATCAGATCTCCGGCCATCGCCGCGCGCATCGGCGATGCGGGATCCGATGGGTCGGGATAGGAATCGTTGCTGACGAAGTTTTCCTGCGCGGCCCATTTCCAGTAGTCGAGCGGCTTGAAGAAGCTCATGAAGTTCGTCGTCACCGGAACGTCCGGTGTGACGCGCTTTAGGACTTCGTGCTCCAGGTCGTAGCACTCGAGCAGCGCGTCCGACGAGAAACGGAAGAAGTCGAGCTGCTGCGACGGATTCGGCCAGGTCGGCGTGCGGCGTGGCGGGATTACTTCGTCCCAAGCCGAGTAGCGCTGCGACCAGAACGATGTTCCCCATGCGTCGTTCAGCTCGTCCAGCGACCCGTAGCGGTTGCGCAGCCAATCGCGAAAAGCTGCGGCGGACACGTCGCAGTAACACGCCGGAACGTGGCAGCCGTACTCGTTACCGACATGCCACAGGGCGAGCGCGGGATGCTTCGCGTAGCGCTCCGCCATCTTCTCGACGAGCTGTTTGGCCGCCGCGCGGTAGACCGGGCTGCTCGGGCAGTACTGCTGTCGCGCTCCGTGCCACAGGCGCGTACCGTCGGCGAGAACCGGAAGCATCTCGGGATGGGCGTGCGAAAGCCATGGTGGAGGCGACGCCGTCGCGGTGGCGAGGTCGACGCGGATGTCGCCCTCGTCGAGCATCCCCATGATCCGGTCGAGCCATTCGAAGTCCCATGTGTCCGCGGTCGGTTGGATCCGCGACCAGGAGAAGATGGCGACGCTGACCAGGTTCACGTGCGCCTCTCGCATCAAGCGGATGTCTTCGGCCCAGGTTTCTTCGGGCCACTGGTCGGGGTTGTAGTCGCCGCCGTACGCGATTCGCGGCAGGGTGGGAAGCGTCGTCAGCCCTTTGTCGAACCGAGCGTCAGCCCGGCGATGAACTGACGCTGCAGGAACACGAACACGAGGATCGGCGGCACAGCGGCGAGGATCGCGCCTGCCGCGATCAGGTTGTTGTTGACGAAGAACTCGCCCTGCATGTTGTTCAGCGCGGTCGTGATCGGTCGCTTGTAACCCGACTTCATCAGCAGCAGCGCCCAGAAGAAGTCGTTGTACATGAACGTGAACAGCAATACGGCCATCGCTGCGAGGGCGGGCCGGCAGAGTGGAAGCACGATGTTCCACCAGATCCGGAGTACGTGTGCGCCGTCGACAATCGCCGATTCGGTGATCTCCTTGGAGATGGTCTTCATGTAGTTGCTCAGCACGAACGTCGCAAATCCCATCTGGAACACGAAGTGGATCAGCGTGACGCCGATGTACTGGTCATAGAGGAGGTTGTTGTCGCTGAGGATCGCGTAAGAGAACGGGCCGATGTCGATCGAGCTGAGCATCGGGATGGGCGTCGCGAGATACATGTGGAAGAGCGGGACAATGAGCACCTGCGCGGGCAAGAGGTTGCCCGCCGTGAAGATCATCAGCACGGTCAGGTTGAATCGCCAGCTGAACTGCGTGCAAGCGAAGGCGACCATGGAGGCGACGAGGAGCGCGAGGGCGACCGCCGGCACGACGACCACGATCGTGTTGGCGTAGTACAGCGGCATGTCGGCGTTCGCCCAGAAATACTGATAGTTAGTCAAGCTGAGGCCGTTCGCCGGCCACGACAGGTAGCCATTGATGGCGGTGTCGCGGATTGGTCTCAGCGAGGTGTAGATCGCCCATGCAAGCGGAAAGAGCCAAATGATCACGATCGCGATCAGGAATGCCTGGAGCACCCATCGACCGAAGCGGATTGGACGCCGGTTGGTTGTCGTCGCGGCGCTCACGTGTTTGGCCTCATGACGCGCGAAAGGAAGATGATGATCGGCCCGAGCGACACCAGCAGTAGGACGACGGCGATCGCCGAGGCCCGGCCGACAAGCGTCGCTTCGCTCATGCCATTGTTGGTGATCAGGATCGACAGCAGCTCGAGCCCGTTCTTGCCCTGGTTGATGATGAACGCGATATCGAAGGCGCGCAACGCTTCGATGGCGGTGATGACGGCGATCACCGTGTTGATCGGCGCCATGACGGGGAAGACGACGCGGAAGAATGTCTGCACCTCGTTCGCTCCGTCCACCTTCGCGGCTTCACGCAGCGTTGGGTCCACGCTCTTCAGGCCGGCCAGATAGATGACCATGATGTAGCCGACGTGCCGCCACGTCGTCGCGATCAGCACCGCCAGCAGGTTGATCCGTGGGTTGCCGAGCCAGTCGATGATGTGGCCTGACTTGACCAGCCCAAGGGCGTTGTTGATGAAGCCTTCGGTTGGGCTGAACTGCAGCTCCCAGATGAAGCCGACGACGACGAGCGAGAGCACGACCGGGAAGAAGAAGACGTTCTGATAGATGCGTGATCCGCGCAGCTCCCGGTCGAGCAGGACGGCAAGGAACATGCCGAGTGGTGTCGCGATGAAGAAGAGCCAACCGAGCCAGATCACGTTGTGCAGCACCGCGGGCCAGAAGAAGGTGTAGCCCGTGAAGAGGAACTGGTAGTTCTTCAGGCCGATGAAGTTTTGCGATGTGACCTCGCCGATGCCGTCCCAGTTCGTGAAGGAGAGGAATATCGACGAGAGGGTCGGCCACCAGATCAGGACGACGTCGAGCAGCAGTGGGATGCCGACCATCAGCATGAGGATGCGACGGTCATATCGCGTCAGGACGTGAAAGCGGCCCC
>DASTIX010000080.1:0-21638 GCA_035717165.1 Candidatus Dormiibacterota bacterium | reverse complement strand
GACCTCGATGAAATCTGGCGATGTGCAGGACATCCGCCAGTGGGTCGCCGTCTACCACGAGTTGTACAGCTTCAAGGAAAAGCTGCTGACGGAGCTCGAGGAGCAGACCAAATGCGTGACTCCGCCGGGCGGCTTTGAGCTCGCGAACGACAAGCATCTGCTCGAAGCCGAAGCGTCAAGGCTGCACCGGCGTCTGCAGTTCTGGGAGGACCGCCTCGGAAAAAGCGGCGGGCGCTAGGACTCCGACGAAGACGAAGACGGAGAAGGTTTGAAGAACACCGCCCCGAGTGGCGGCAACGTCAAGGTTGCGGAGTGCAGGTGGCCGTGCATCGCGACCGGCACAGCCTCGAATCCACCGAGGTTCCCCTGACCGGATCCACCGTACGTCGGTGCGTCGCTGTTGAGCAGCTCATTCCAGCGCCCCGCCAACGGAATGCCGATCTGATAGTTGTATCGCGGCACCGGCGTGAAGTTGAACGCCGCTACCAGCACATCCGACGGCATGCGGCCTCGCCGGATCAATGACACGACCGAGTTGTCGGCGTCCGCGACGTCGATCCACGAGAAGCCTGCCGGATCGAAGTCCAGCTCGTGCAGCGCGTTCTCCTCGCGCAGGACCCGATTCAAATCCCCGACCCACAACCGCAAACCGGCGTGCATCGGATAGTCGAGCAGGTGCCAGTCGAGAGACGACTCGACGTCCCACTCCTTCCACTGTCCGAACTCGCCACCCATGAACAGCAGCTTCTTGCCGGGCTGCGCGTACATCCATCCGAACAGGAGCCGCAGGTTCGCGAACTTCTGCCAGTCGTCGCCCGGCATCTTCGACATCAACGAACCTTTGCCGTGCACGACCTCGTCGTGCGACAGCGGCAGCGTGAAGTTCTCGTTGAACGCGTAGAGCATGCGAAACGTCAGGTTCGAGTGGTGAAACTTGCGGTGAACCGGTTCGCGCTCCATGTAGTAGAGCGTGTCGTGCATCCAACCCATGTCCCACTTCATGCCGAATCCGAGGCCGCCGACGTACGTCGGCCTTGACACCAGCGGCCACGCAGTCGACTCTTCCGCGACCGTCTGCACGTCTGGTTGCTCTTTGTAGACCTCGATGTTGAAGCGGCGCAGGAAATCGACGGCCTCGAGGTTCTCGCGTCCCCCGAACTTGTTCGGAATCCACTCACCGGCCTTGCGCGAGTAGTCGAGGTAGAGCATCGACGCCACGGCATCGACACGGAGCCCGTCGGCGTGGTAGCGGTCGAGCCAGCACAGGGCCGACGACAGCAGAAACCCGCGGACCTCGTTGCGTCCGTAATTGAAGATCGACGAGCCCCAGTCCGGATGCACGCCCATGCGCGGGTCGGCGTGCTCGAACAGGTGGGTGCCGTCGAAGTTCTGCAGCCCGAACTCGTCCGCCGGAAAATGCGAAGGCACCCAGTCGAGGATCACGCCGATCCCGTTCTGGTGGAGGTAATCGACCAGGAACATGAAGTCCTGCGGCGTCCCGTACCGCGAGGTCGGTGCGAAATAGCCGGTGACCTGGTAACCCCATGACTGATAGAGCGGGTGCTCCATCACGGGCATGAACTCGACGTGCGTGAACCCCATACGCGACACGTAGTCGGCCAGGCGAGGGCCGAGCTCGCGATACGACAGCCAGCGATTCCCGTCGTCCGGGACTCGCATCCACGACCCGAGATGGACCTCGTACACGGAGCACGGCGCGTCTCGGCCGTTGACCTTGTGCCGGTTACGCATCCAGTCGCCGTCGCCCCAGGTGTAATCGAGATCCCAGACGATGGACGCCTGACGTGGCGGCTGTTCGGAGTAGGTGGCGAAGGGATCCGCCTTGTCGACCCCGCGCCCGGTGACCTTGGAGTGGACGTAGTACTTGTAGAGCGCGCCATGGCCGACGGTCGGGATGAAGCCCTCCCAGATGCCCGAGCTTTCGCGCGGGTAAAGACCGTTGGCGTTGTTGTCCCAGCCGTTGAAGTCACCGATCACGGACACCGAGTCCGCGTTTGGCGCCCACACCGCGAAGTAGGTGCCGTGCGGATCTTCAGAGGGATGGGCGCCCAGCTTCTCGAAGAGGTGCGAGTGACTGCCCTCGTTGAAGAGGTGCAGATCAAACGGGCTCAGCAGCGAGCGCGCGGTGATGCTCACAGTGGCGTCACTAGGTCTAGGATCCCACGCAGCGGTATCCGGACCCAGTCCGGCCGCAGGTTGAGCTCGTAGCGCAGTTCGTAGAGCGCCTTCTCCAGAAGCATCGTGGTCAACTGCAGCTCGAGGTCATCGGCATTCTGGGGCACCCACGAGGCGTTGCCGGCGGTCGCCAGGTAGCTCTTCAAGAAGACCGCCGAAACGGAGTCCACCCAGAACCGTGCCCAAGCCTGAAGGGCCGGCAGCTTTTCGGACGGAATCTCCTGGGAGCGAAGCGCGGCCTGGCTCGCGTACGAGAACGAGCGAAGCATGCCCGCGACGTCGCGTAGCGCCAGGCGCTTCAGCCTTCGTTCATAAAGCGTCCGCGTCGGTTCACCTTCGAAGTCGATGATCACGAAATCGTGGCCCGTGTACAGCACCTGGCCGAGGTGATAGTCGCCGTGCACGCGCACGCGCGTCGTCGTCAACCGGCGCGCGAGAAAGGACCTGAGGATGTAGGCGATCCGCGACTCGAGCTCGAGCACCTGACGGCCCTCATCGCGTGCGTCGGCCGGCAGCTTGTGGAGCTGGGTGCGAAGGAGGTCGGTCGCGCGAAGCGAAAGGCCGCTCAGTGATTGGTAGACCGAGCGCTGATCTCCCGGTGAGATGCGCTCGGGCGCGAAGGCGGGATCGGTCGGGTCTGAAGACAGAGCGGCATGGAGCTCTGCCGTTCGCCGGCCGAGCAGGCGCGCCGAATCGAGGTATCCGCCGATCGTTTTGACCGCGAGCTCGCCCGGCTCTTGCTTGCTCGCCTCGACGATGCTGCGCGGCGATGGAGGCGCCTCGTTGAGCGCCAGCTCCGGTGACGCAAAGAAGTGGGCAAGCGTCGTGAGCGTGTACTGCCACGCGTCGCCCTGATTGGGCACGTATCCCTGGAGAATCGCGATCGTCACGGGCTCGCCCTTGCCACGGCGATACTCGAGGCTGCCCGCCAGCTGTGCGATCTGCGAGAACGTCGTCTTCTCGGTGAGGAACCGGCCGACCTCGAGCTCAGGGTTGACGCCTTCTTCGAGCCTCCGGAAGACTTTGAGCATCAATCGCTCGCCGAAGATCACCGAGTTGTTCGACTGCTCGGCAACGGACAGCTGCGCCTCGAGGCGTACCGTCTCCGGCCCGCGCAGGCTCGCGAACGCGCGCGTCGTCGAGCCGATGAGCGTGCCGCTACCACCGGTCGCGCGTCGCCGGCGGGCGATCGCCCCGAGTAGCGCCTCCGCAAAGTTCGGCGGGCCGAGCGCGTCGTAAAGCAATCCACGCGAGTCCTCGCCGTGGTTGCGCACCCATGCGATCGCCGAATGCGGCCACCGTTCGAGGATGTGCGGCGCCTCGGCGGGATTCGCGTACGCGATCGGCAGCATGTAGACGTCGGGATCGCCGTCGGCGTAGGCGACGACTATCGACGTCAGGTAGGAGTTGCCCTCCGCACCAGGCACGCTGACGACGTCGTTGACCGTGGCCGACTTGACCCGCCGCGCCTTGCCGGCAAACCAGCGCCGCTGCGGGACGTAGCCGAGCAGCACGCTTTCGAATCGCTCCCTCGAGCCACCGACGAGCGCCGACTCCCAGCCACCAACCGTCCGCACCTCTGGCAAAAGCTCCGCAACCGCCGCCGCTCCATCGCTCTGAATGGTCGGGGCGACGCGTGGTTGCAGCGCGAACCAGTAGAACGAGTGCGGTCCGAGCGTGAGGAAGTAAGGGTTGTCGCCGATCACCGGCATCTCGTTGCCGCTGAACAGCTCGACCGGGACCAGGCCTTTCCACTTCGAGAGGTCGAGGTCTACCGCCTGGAGAAAACGTGAGAGGTTGGCGACGCACAGGATCTGCTCCGACTCGTACTTGCGGACGTAGACGAGGACCTTGCGGTTCTCCGGCCGAAGCAGTTCGAGCGAGCCGCGACCGAACGCGCGGTGTCGCTTGCGCAGCGCGATCAGGCGCTTGGTCCACGAGTAGATGGAATGCGGATTGCTCTGCTGCGCCTCGACGTTGACGGTCTCGTAGTGGTACTCGGGATCGGTGATCACCGGGAGGTACAGCCGCTGCCGGTTCGCTCGCGAAAAGCCGGCATTGCGGTCGGCGCTCCACTGCATCGGTGTCCGAACGCCGTTGCGGTCACCGAGAAAGATGTTGTCGCCCATGCCAATTTCGTCGCCGTAGTAGAGAACCGGCGTGCCTGGCAGCGAGAAGAGCAGTCCGTTCATCAGCTCGATGCGCCGGCGATCGTTGCCAAGAAGGGGCGCGAGGCGACGACGGATGCCGAGATTCAGTCGCGCGAGCCGGTCCTGCGTGTACGCGCGGTACATGTAGTCGCGCTCCTCGTCGGTGACCATCTCGAGCGTGAGCTCGTCGTGGTTGCGGAGGAACAGCGCCCACTGCGCGTTGTCGGGGATCGACGGCGTCTGCGCGAGGATGTCGACGATCGGGAAGCGGTCCTCCATGCGGATCGACATGAAAAGCCGCGGCATGAGCGGGAAGTGGAACGACATATGGCACTCGTCGCCGTTCCCGAAGTACGCCACCGCATCCTCAGGCCATTGGTTTGCCTCGGCCAGCAGCATGCGGTTGCGGTATTTGCCGTCGATGTGCTGCCTGAGGTCTTTCAAGAAGCCGTGTGTCTCGGGCAGGTTCTCGCCGTTGGTGCCCTCCCGCTCATAGAGATAGGGCACCGCGTCCAGCCGCACGCCGTCGATCCCCATGTCCATCCAGAAGTCGAGCGCTTTGAACATCGCCTCGTGGACTTTGGGGTTGTCGTAGTTCAGGTCGGGCTGGCTCGAGTAAAACCGGTGCCAGTAGTACGCGTTGGCGACGTGGTCCCATGTCCAGTTCGAAGTCTCGAAGTCCTTGAAGATGATCCGCACGTCCTGGTAGCGCTGGTTCGTCTCGCTCCACACGTAGAAGTCCCGGGCTGCGCTCCCCGGCTTCGCCCGGCGCGCGCGCTGGAACCACGGGTGCTGGTCTGAGGTGTGGTTGGCGACGAGCTCGTTGATCACGCGGATTCCCCGCTTGTGCGCCTCACGGATCACCTGCTGCACGTCGCCGAGCGTCCCGTACATCGGGTTGACGTTGTTGTAGTCGGCGATGTCGTAGCCGTCGTCGCGCATCGGCGACGGATAGAAGGGCAGGAGCCACAACGCGTTGATGCCCAGGTCCTGCAGGTACGGCAGCTTCTCGATCAGCCCCCGAAAATCGCCGCTGCCGTCCGCGTCGCTGTCCATGAAGGCGCGCACGTGGAGCTCGTAGACGAGCGCGTCTTTGTACCAGAGCGGATCTTCTTCCAGGCTGAAGACTTCGGTCCTCCGGCGGCGCGAACCGGCGGGTGCGCTCGTGATCACAGGAAGTACTCGAAGTCGTGCTCGCTGCGCACGCGGCGGCGGAACAGGAAGATCTGGCCGGGCATCGAGTTCGGGTTGATCTCGACGTAGTTGCGCGCTCCGTTCCACAGGTAGCGAGCACCGCTGATCAGCTCATGGGCCTGGTACGGCCTGTCGGTTTCGAGGCCGAGCTCGGCGAGGGGAAGGTTGACCCATCCTCGCTGCACGTGATGCGGGTCGACGTTGACCACCGTCAGCAGCACGTTCGAATTGTCCGGCGTGCTCTTGGAGTAAGCGAGCAGCTGGTCGTTCTCGGTGAAGTGGAAACGCAGTCCGCGGTCGGTCTGCAGCGCCGGGTTGTCGCGCCGGATGCGATTGACGATCGTCACGAGCTCGCGCATCGCGCCGTCCACGCGCCAGTCGTGCATCTGGTACTTCTCCGAGTCGAGGTACTCCTCCGATCCAGCCTCGCGCGCGCGACCTTCGAGGGCGAGGAAAGGCGGACCGTAGATCCCGTAGCTCGCGCCGAGAGTCGCCGCGAGTATCAGGCGCGCTTGGAACGCGGGCCGGCCACCCGTCTGCAGGTACTCGGTGAGGATGTCGGGCGTGTTCGGCCAGAGGTTGGGGCGGAAGAATTCGCGGACCGGCGACTGCGTGAGCTCGGTGAAGTACTGGTACAGCTCATACGCCGTGTTGCGCCACGCGAAGTACGTGTACGACTGGGTGAAGCCGAGCTTCGCCAGCCGGAACATGACCTTCGGGCGCGTGAACGCCTCGGATAGAAAGATCGCATCCGGATGTTTGCGCCGCACCTCGGCCAGCAACCACTCCCAGAACGCGAACGGTTTGGTGTGGGGGTTGTCGACGCGGAACACTCGCACGCCCTGGTCGGCCCAGAAGAGAAAGATCGAGAGAAGCTCCTGCCACAGCTCGCGCCAGCTGTCCGTCTCGAAGTCGAAGGGGTAGATGTCCTCGTACTTCTTTGGCGGGTTTTCCGCGAACTGGATCGAGCCGTCGGGCCGGTGCTTGAACCATTCCGGATGCTCGCGCGCGTAGGGGTGGTCCGGCGAGCACTGGAACGCGATGTCGAGGGCTATGTCGATGCCTTCCACCTTCGCCGCGTGCACGAGGCTCTTGAAGTCGTCGAGCGTGCCCAGCTCCGCGTGGATCGATTTGTGACCGCCCTCTTTCGAACCGATGGCCCAAGGGCTTCCAGGCTCCCCGGCCTTGGCCGGCCGGTTGTTGGCGCCCTTGCGGTGCGTGGTGCCGATGGGGTGGATCGGCGGCAGGTAGAGCACGTCAAAGCCCATCTCCGCGACCTCGGGAATCATGTTCTCGACGTCTCGCAGCGTGCCGAACGAACGCGGAAACAGCTCGTACCAGGTGCTGTAGCGCGCCTTCACCGGCTCGACCATCACCTCGAGGTCGCGACCGTAGGGCGTGATGTGCCGCTCGCCATGCCGGCGCATCAGCTCTCCGAGCTCGCCGTCGAGGTCGGCTTTCCCGGTCCGCAACGCTTTGGACAGCGCGACGAGCCGCGCCGCATCGGCCGCGGCGCCGTCCGCGCGCTGCGACGCCGCCTCGACCAGGCGCGCGCCGACTTCGATCTCGACCCGCGTGTCCTGTCCGGCCTCGATCCGCTTGGCGAGACGCTTGCGCCACGTCTCGAAGTGGTCGATCCAGCCCTCGATCGTGAACAGGTATTTGCCCAGCTCGGTGACCGGAAACTGGCCCCGCCAGCGGTCGTTGACGAGGGCGCTCATGGGGATGGTCGTCCAATCCGGCTGGCGCTCGTGCCTTACCAGGAGGTTCGCCGCCAGCGAGTCGTGGGCGTCGGCGAAGATGTCGGCCTCGACCACCACCAGCTCGCCCACGACGCGTTTGGCCGGGAACCGGCCGCCGTCGACCTCGGGCGAAACCGCCTCGATGACGACGCGCCGGCGCCCCTCGACCGGGAGTTTCGGGGCTGCTTGGCGGCGGGCTGCGGAACGTACCGTGCCGCTTTCGGCGGCCCGGGACGAACGTTCGCCTCGACCTGGCTGGGCTGCTCGGGCCACGGATGAAATCGTGCCATGATTCGGGAGATTGCAGAGGTCCATCGACCCGGCCACGGGCCGGGAGCTCGCATCTTTTCCCGAGGCTGACGAGGCCGCGATCGACGCGGCGGTGGGCCGAGCGTGGGACGCCCGCGGGCACTGGCGGGATGCCGGGCTCGGCATGCGCACCGCGCTCATGCGCTCGGTCGCCGGCGTGCTCCGAGCGGACAAGGCACGCTACGCCGCGCTGCTCACCTCGGAGATGGGCAAGCCGATCGTCGAGGCCGAGGCCGAGGTCGAAAAGTGCGCCTGGACCGCGAGCTGGATCGCGGAGAACGGCGAACGGCTGCTGGCCGACGAGCCGATCGACAGCACAGGAACAGAGAGCTACGTCCGGTTTCAGCCGCTGGGAGTGATCCTTGCGGTCATGCCGTGGAACTTCCCGTTCTGGCAGGCGTTTCGCGCGGGCCTACCTGCGCTGACCGCGGGCAACGTGATGCTGCTCAAGCACTCCTCCAACGTGCCGCAGTCGGCGCTCGCCATCGAGGAGGTGTTCCGCGAAGCTGGAGTGCCGGACGGCGTCTTCCAGACTTTGCTCATCGGCTCCGGCGCCGTCGGGCGCATCATCGCCGACCGCCGCGTCGCAGGCGTGACGCTCACCGGCTCGGACAAGGCCGGCGCTGAGGTCGCCGAGGCGGCGGGCAAGGCGCTGAAGAAGACGGTCCTCGAGCTGGGCGGCTCGGATCCGTTCGTGGTTCTCGCCGACGCCGACCTCGACGCGGCTGCGACGGTGGCCTGTCGTGCGCGCAACCAGAACAACGGTCAGAGCTGCATCGCCGCCAAGCGCTTCATCGTCGAGGAGTCGGTTGCGGACGAGTTCGAAGAGAAGTTCGTCCGAGCAGTCGCCGCGCTGAAAGTCGGGAATCCGATGGACCGCACGAACCACGTCGGCCCTCTTGCACGCGAGGACCTGGTCGACGACCTCGAGCGCCAGGTCGATGAATCCGTGCGCCTAGGGGCAAAAGCGTTGACGGGTGGCAAGCGCATCGGCGGCGACGGCTTCTACTACCAGCCGACCGTCCTGTCGAACGTGTGCAGCGGAATGCCCGCTTATCACGAGGAGACGTTCGGCCCGGTTGCGGCGGTGATTCGCGCGAGAGACGCGGACGACGCGCTTCGTGTCGCCAACGACACCGAATATGGGCTCGGCTCCAACATCTGGACGCGTGACGTCGCGCGCGGCAAGAAGCTCGCCGAGAAAGTCGAGGCGGGCCTCGTGTTCATCAACGGCATGGTCGCATCGGACGCGCGGCTTCCATTCGGTGGCGTCAAGCGGTCCGGCTATGGTCGCGAGCTTTCCGAGTACGGCATCAAGGAGTTCACCAACATCCAGACGGTCTGGGTTGGTCCGGCCAAGCAGCCATCGCCACCTCCCCGCGCCGAATAGCGCTCGAAACGCGCCGGCTCCGCATCGAGCCGGTCAGCACCTCGCACGCAGAGGGGATCCATGAGGCGGTCATCTCCTCGCGACCCGAGCTCCTTCCGTGGATGCCGTGGGCGCGGTCGCCGAGCCGCGAAGGTTCGCTCGAGCTGACGCAGCGTGACGAAAGGTTGTGGGCCGAGGACCGTGTCTTCCATTTCGCGGTCGTCGAGAAAGACTCCGGAATGGTGCTCGGCGTCGCCGGCATCAACCGCGAAGGAACGAACGCCGGCGGCCTGCATTACTGGATCCGCACATCGCACGCAGGCCGCGGCTTGACGACCGAAGCGGGCCATGCGCTGATCACCTGGGCGCGCGATGAGCTGCATCTGCCGCGGCTCAACCTGTGGGCCGGCAGCGAAAACCACGCGAGCCGGCGCGTCGCGGAAAAGCTTGGATTCGTACATGTCGGCCCGCTTTCGTGGCGACCGGAGGGTGGGTTCGGCGATTTTTCCGCCGAAAGCTATGAGCTTCTGCTCAGGGCTGAGCAGCGGGTTTAGCGACCGGTATCGCGGGCCGCTTCGTCAGCTTCTTGTTGCTCTGGTGCTTTCTCGCCATGACCGAGTAGCTGTCGCGGAGCGCGTGCGTCGGGTCGAGGCCGAGGCTGCGCGCCATCTCGGGCAGCGCGGACGCCGGGCCTTCGAGCTCGACGAAGTGACCGAATTCGAGCACGTCCAGCGTCACCGCAATCCCGTCGAGCATCCACAGCGAGCGCCGTTTCGGATAGGTCCAGCCCACGCGAAAGCCGAGCTGCTCGAGCATGTCGAGGGTCGCGTGCACGTCTTTGATCTCGATCTCGGTTTCCTCGCGACTCTTGACCCCGCCGTCGAATTTCGCCGGTCCCTTCGCGGTGAGGACTCCGTGCGGTCCGCCGTTGAGGACACGCAGACGCAGGGTTGTGTTGCGCGTCGACTTCCCAGGGCCGTTGAAGCGGAAGTTCTCCTCCCGGTAGTGGCCGCCGACCTTGGCGCCGCGCTGGCGCAGCAGAGCACGAAGCTTGCGATGGTCCTCAGGTCCTCTCACTCGGAACTTGAGCTCTGATTCGATTGCCCGGTCCCGCTTCGGCCGCGCCATGTTGCGAGCCTAATGGTTTACGCGGCGGTCTTTCTGATGCGGTGAAGCGAGGCGACCACGCCTGTGCACTCGTCCTCGACATAGTGCATGCCCGCGGCCTCGGCGATCTCGCGCGCCTCTTGCGAGCGGATGTCGAGCTGCAGCCACAGCGCCTTCGCGCCGACCCGCGCGGCTTGTCGCGCGATCTCGGGCGCGTCGGCTGCGGGCCTGAAGACGTCTACGAGGTCGATCTTCTCCGGCACCTCGAGCAGCGACCGGTAGACCTTCTCGCCGAAGAGCGTGTCGGCGAAGGGGTTGATCGGGATGACGCGGAAGCCTCTTCGCTGTAGGCCCTCTGGGACTGAGCCGCCTGGTTTGCTCGGGTCGCGGGATGCGCCGACGACCGCGATTGTTGTGGCGGCCGCGAGGATCTGATCTGAGGTCCGGCTCACCTAATCAGCAAGCCGACGTCGGCGCGCGGTATTCCAGTTCCCTTGCGATGGTGGCGGCGGCCTCGGCGCCTTGGAACCGTTCGACAAGGTGCAGGCCAAGGTCGATCCCACTTGTGACACCCGCCGCGGTGATGCGGTCGCCGTCGTCGACGACGCGCTCTTTGACAAGAGACGCGCCGCTCTCTTCGAGGTCCGCCCACGCTCCGTGATGTGTCGTCGCGCGCCGGCCCTTCAGCATGCCCGCGGACGCAAGGATCATGGCGCCGGTGCAGACGGATCCGAGCATCGCGCCGCGCCGCGCGGCATCATCGATCGTCTTCGTCCACCGATTCGAAGCCGCCTCTGCCCACGCTCCTTCGGGTGCACGGTTGGTCCAGCCGCCACCCGGAAACACGACCAGGTCGGCATCGCTCCGAGGGCGGCCGTCGGTCATGAGATTGAGACCGTTGGCGCACCTCACACGATCCTCCAGGCCAACCAGCTGCACGTCAAACCCGCCGCGGCGCAGCACCTCCAGCGGTCCGATTGCGTCGAGCTCGTCCATCCCGTCAAAGGCGACGATGTCGATCTTCATAGCGGTTTCGATGCTAGTGCCGAGCGCACCTGGGTGACGATCGCGTCGGCTCGACCGTTGACGTCGGCGCTCGTGAACCGCAGCACCGAATAGCCCGCGCCGACCAGAAGGTTCTGGCGGCGGTTGTCGCTGACCAGTCGATCGCGATGATTCCCGCCATCGAACTCGATCACGAGATGTGCCGACGGGTAGTAGAGGTCGGCGCGGCCGATGAACCGGCCGTCCGAATCATGCAGATCCTCCTGGACAGCAGGCGCAGGAAGGCCGCTGCGAATCAGCAGCCAGCGCAGCCTCGTCTCCATCGGCGACTCGGCCGGCTGCGCGAGTTCGTGAAAGCAGCCCAGCCGTAATCGCAGGGCGGCATCAGCGAGAACAAGAAGCTCGACCTCGGGCAGCCGGCGGGAAAGATCGCGGAACGTACGGCCGGCGGTTGTCGCTCGCAGAGCACGAGCTTCGGTGACTTCAGATAGATCGCCCCGCCGTACAACGAGGTCGAGTCGTGACCGTATGTCAGATGTCGTTGGAACGATGACCTCGATTGGGTGGCAAGGATCAACGTCAAGCCCGTGCAGCCAGGCGGCAGTCAATCCGGCGAATGCGGCGTCAGGCGGCAAACGGTTGCCCCACGCGACAAGAAGCCCATAGGGATCCGTGCCGACCCCATTCCAGCAATAGATCCCAGTCGCAAGGCGCCGCCACGACTTGCCCCGGAGTGCGCTGCGCGAGACACCGGCCTCCCTCGCTTCCTCGAGCGAGAACGGTCGGCGCATGAGCACCTCCGGCACGAGCGCGTTTCTGCCCACGAACTACAGCTTCGCCGCGACAGCACGCGCTGCCAATCCAGCCCGTTAATTCCGCGCGTTATCGCCGTTTCGGGCGAAATCCGGGAGAGATTCCGCACTTTTCCGCCATTTCGGGCGGAATCCGGCCGGGCAGGGGTCTTAGGCGACCTCGAACTTCGGCTTGGCGTGAGTCTCCAGTGCGTGCTGGAGCACGTCCTCGACCCGCGTCGCCAGGTGGAACGTCATCGCCTTCCGCACCGTCTCCGGCACGTCGTCGATGTCCTTCTCGTTGCGGCTCGGCAGGATGACTTCCTTCAATCCCATCCGGTGGGCGGCGAGCACCTTCTGCTTGACGCCGCCGATCGGCAGGACCAATCCCTGCAGCGTCACCTCGCCCGTCATCCCGACGGTGTTGCGCACCGGCCGCCCGGTAAGAAGCGACACAAGGGCCGTCGTCATCGTCACTCCGGCCGATGGGCCGTCCTTGGGCACCGCACCCGCGGGAACGTGGATGTGAAACGACTTGTTCATCTCTTTGGCCGGAATCGCAAGCTCGTCCGCGTGCGACCGCACGTAGGACAGCGCGATCTGCGCCGACTCCTTCATCACATCGCCGAGCTGACCGGTGAGCGTCAGCGAGCCGCTTCCGTGACCGTTCTGAACATCGGTCGCCGTCGCCTCGACGAAGAGCACGTCTCCGCCCACTCCGGTCACCGCAAGTCCGGTCGCGACGCCGGGCACCGCGGTCCGCGCGGCGACCTCGTTGTCGAACTTGGGCTTGCCGAGGAACTCGCGTACGCGCTCGGGCGTGATCTCGACGGGCGGCGTCAGCTCGGCCGTCGCGACCTTGGTCGCCACCTTGCGCGTGATCTTGCCGATCTCGCGCTCGAGATTGCGCACGCCGGCCTCTCGCGTGTGGTCGGTGATGACCTTTTCGAATGCCGCGTCGCTAAATGAAATTTCCTCGGGCTTCAATCCAGCTTGCTTCACCTGCCGCTTGAGCAGGTGGTCGCGCGCGATCGCGACCTTCTCCTCTTCCGTGTAGCCGTCGAGCCGGATGAGCTCCATGCGGTCGAGCAGCGGAGCGGGAATCGTCTCGGACACGTTGGCGGTCGGGATGAACAGAACCTCGGACAGGTCGAGGTCGACCTCGAGGTAGTGGTCACGGAATGTGTGGTTCTGCGCAGGGTCGAGCACTTCCAGCAGAGCCGCCGATGGGTCGCCCCGCCAGTCGCTGCCGACCTTGTCGATCTCGTCGAGCATGATCACGGGGTTCTTCGTGCCGGCGTCCTTCAACGCGCGCACGATGCGGCCGGGAAGCGCGCCGACGTAGGTGCGCCGGTGGCCGCGGATGTCCGCCTCGTCGCGGATGCCGCCTAGCGAGACACGCGTGAACTTCCGCCCGAGCGCGCGAGCGACAGACTCACCGAGTGAGGTCTTGCCTACACCGGGAGGGCCGACCAAAGTGATGATCGCGCCTGAACCGCGCCCGGAGAGAACCTCGAGCCCGCGCTCCTTGCGCAGCTTGCGCACGGCGAGAAATTCGATGATCCGGTCCTTCACGTCCGACAGACCGGTGTGGTCTTCGTCGAGGATCCTGCGGGCGGCGACGAGGTCGTAGTTGTCCTCGGAGCGCACGTTCCAGGGGATGTCGAGCATCCAGTCGAGGTACGTGCGGATCCAGCCGTATTCAGGGTTCTGCTCGCTCGTCCGCTCCAGGCGGTCGAGCTCGCGGCTGACCTCGGTCAGCACGGCCTCGGGCATGCCCGCCTTCGCGATGCGCTCGCGGTAGGTGGACACGACGTCGGTCTGGCCTTCGTTCAGCTGCTTCTTGATCGCCTCGAGCTGCTGGCGCAGCAGGAACTCGCGCTGCGTCTTCTCCATGCCTTCGGCGACCTCGCTGCGGATCTGCTCCTTCAGCGACGCGTCGGCCAAGACGGCCTTCGTCCAGTCGATCAGCATCGAGAGCCTGGCCTCCAGGTCGATGGTCTCCAAGACCTTGAGCTTTTGATCGGTCGACAGGTCGGGAGAGTAGCCGGCGAGGTCGGCGAGGTGGCCTGGGGTGCGGGCAGCGCGCAGGAACTGGACGACCTGCGGCACACCGCGGGATTCGACGAGGTTCTCGAGCAGCGCGCGGTACTCGCGGGCGAGCTCCTGCGTGCGCTCGGTGGGGGGATCGGGATCGAGGATCGGGTCGGCCTTGACCCACAGCGCGCCGCCGATGTCGGCCTGGCCGCTGCCCAACCGGGCGCGGTACTCGCCGCGGATCATGAAAGCCTCGGCGCCGGTCGGCAGCTCGGCGGACTCGCCGAGGCGAGCCACGGTGCCGATCGAGCCGAACTTGCCGTCGACTCGGGGAACCAGCAGGACCAGGCGGCTGCCCTGGCGGGCGGCTTCGATGGCGGCCTTCTGGTTGTCTCCCTCGACGGCGAGCGTCACGGACATGTGGGGCAGGACGACGACGTCGTCCATGGGGAGGACTGGTAGGAGTTCGGACCGGGGGGTTGTTGCCATCTGTTCGAAAGAACGTTTACCCCGGATAGGGAATTCCCAATCCTCGGGCGCTCAGCTCAGCGCCGCGCGCTTCGCCGAGAGAGGGCGTCGATCGAAACGGCGGCCAGGAGCACCAGGCCGGTGACGATGAAGATGCGCTGCACGTCCAGGCCCTGCAGGTACATGCCGTTGTAGATGGCCCCGATGACCAGGCCGCCGAGCACCCCGTGGAGGGCGCGGCCCCGGCCCCCGAACAGGCTCGTGCCGCCGATGACGGCTGCGGCGACGGCGAACAGGACGTACTGGCCGCCGTTGACGTTGTTGGACATGCCGCCGATGTTGGAGGCGAACAGGATCATTCCGGCGCCGCCCGTGAGTGCGCACAGGCCGAAGGCGATGGTTCGGACCATCGCCACGTTGATGCCCGCTCGCCGGGCCGCCTCGGCGTTGCCGCCGATGGCGTAGATGTAGCGTCCATACCGCATCTTCTCGAGCAGGACCGTCCAGATCACGAGGATGGCCAGCACGATCGGTACGACCCAGGGCACGCCGGCGAGGACGCCGAAGTTCGCGCGGTTGATGTTGCAGATCGCCACCACGACGATGCCCGCCGCAGCGATCAGGCCGATCTTGATGAAGGTGAGGCTGACAGGCGGCGCGACCAGGCCGCTGCTGCGGCGCCGATGGTCGCCGTAGAAGATGAATGCACCCAGGGCGATGACGACGATCGCCATGAGGATCCAGCTGATGGTCGGGTCGATCGTTCCCGCCATCAGGTTGAAGAGCACCTTGACGTCGGGGTCGTTGGAGACGAGGTTGGGATAGCCGGAGAACGGCCCGAGCAGCAGCAGGATCAGCATCACGCCGTTGAAGATCAGAAGGCCGGCAAGCGTGACGATGAAGGACGGGATGCCGAGTCGCGTGATGATGGTTCCCTGGACGAGCCCCATCGCCGCACAGAACGCAAGCCCGGCGATGATTGCCGCCCACCACGGCCAGTTGGTGGTCGCGGGCTGCACCAGCTGCACCGTGATCACGGCGCCGCACGCGCCGAGATAACCGACAGAGAGATCGATCTCGCCCAGCAGCAGAGCAAAGGCCTCGGCCATGGCGAGCACCATGAACACCGCGCTCTGCTCGAAGAGGTTGACCAGGTTCCCGCTCGACAGGTACACGTGGTGCGGGCTGATGACCTCGAAGACGACCATGATCAGGAACAGGCCAACCACGACCGGAAGCACGCCGCTGTCGCCGCTTCGAATCCGGGCCCACGACGCGCGCGTGTAGTCACCGAACGACTGGGCGACGATCGCCGCCGGAACCTCGACCTCCGCGGCCTGCGGCGCGACGGTCAGGTCGTGTGTCGGATCGGGTGCGGGTGTGGCCATCAGTTCTTTGGCTCGGCGCCGCCCTGGCTGCCGCCGGTGGTCATGTACTCGACGACGCGCTGGCGGTCGAAATTCGACGCTTTGTCCTGGATGACCATGCGACCGAGGTACAGCACCGCGATGCGGTCGGCGACCTCGAACACGTCGTTGAGGTTGTGCGAGATGACCATCACCGCGAGGCCGTGATCCCGCAGCCGTTTGAGGAGATCGAGGACCTGGCGCGTCTGGGCGACGCCGAGGGCGGCGGTGGGCTCGTCCATGATCACGAGCTTGGAGTTCCACATCACGGCCTTCGCGACCGCGACGGACTGGCGCTGACCGCCGGACAGTGACGCAACCGGCTGGCGGATCGATCTGACCGTGGTCACGCGCAAGCTCGCCAGCGTCTTGGCGGCTTCACGCTCCATCGAATCCTCATCGAGGAGCCGCGTGCGCACCCGCTCCCGGCCCAGGAACATGTTCTGGACGATGTCGAGGTTGTCGCAGAGCGCGAGGTCCTGGTACACGGTCTCGATGCCGAGGCGGGAGGCGTCGCGGGTGGTGTGGATGTGGACCGGTTGACCTTCCCAGAGGATCTCTCCATGGTCGGCGACGTAGACGCCCGAGATGCACTTGGTGAGGACCGTCTTGCCGGCGCCGTTGTCGCCGCACAGGGCCGTGACCTGGCCGGCGGGAAGATCTAGGTCGACCTGGTATAGCGCCTGCACCGGACCGAAGTGCTTGTCGAGATTGCGCACCTGAAGGAGCGGTGCGCCGTTGGCGCTCACGGCGTCATTCTGCGCTTGTGAAAGCGATGCCGCCGCACCCGTTGCGCGGCGGCATCATGAAACTGCGCTGAACCTCTCTAGCTGATGCCGTTGGCGGTGCATACCGCCTGCGTCACGGCCTGGCAGAGGGCGTTCTTGTCGACGAAGTTGTCCTTGATGACCGTCGAAGCGACCTTGCTCTTGTCGACCCAGATCGGCGTCAGAAGGATCGCCGGCTGAGTGTTCCCGGGCTTGCCGGATGGCGGGGAGGTAGTGCCGTTCTGGAGCGACGACGGCGGCGTCAGGCCCGCGCGGAGAATCGTGGCGAGGGCCACGGCGGCCTGCGCCTCGAGATACACGGCCTTGTAGACGGAGCCGCACTGGAAACCCTGGAGCACGTTCTCGATGCCCTGCAGGGTGGCGTCCTGGCCGACGGTCGGGATCTTGTTCGGCCCGACGCCGTTCTGCTTCAGGACCGTCACGACGGCGTTGGCGAGTCCGTCGTTGGCCTCGATGGTCGCGTTGATGTTCTTGTTGGCGGTGTACTGCTGCTGGAAGATCGTCTGGCCCTTGGTGTTGTCCCAGCCGGGCGCGACCTGGTCTCCGACCAGCTTCATGCCCTTGCTGTTGGTCTTGCCGACCGTCTCCTGCGCGACCTCATCGCCCCAGACGACCGAGTTGTAGCCTTTGGCGAAGTCGATCGCGTTCGGGTCGGTGTCCTGGCCGCCGTTGAGCGTGAACACCTGCGGGTTGGACACGTTCCACGCCGCAACGCAGTCGAGGAAACCCTGGCCGATGAGCTTGCCGACGTTCACGTTGTTGAAGCTGACGTAGTAGGTGTTTGTCCCCGTGAACGTTGCGCGGTCGTAGCTGATGAGCTTGACGCCCTTGGCCGCGGCCGCCTGCTGGATCTGGGTGCCGACGGTGCTGTCGATGGGGTCCATCACGAGCACCTTGGCGCCCTGGGTGATGTCAGCCTGCGCCTGCGCGAGCTCGGTCGCGTCGCTGCCCTGGGCGTTGTCGATCTTGTACTCGCTAGTGCTGTAACCGGCGAGCTGGAATGCCTTGCCCAGGTCGGGAGCGTCGAAGTTGACGTAGCGCACAGACGACGTGGTGTCGGGAAGGAGCACGCCGACCAATCCGCTGCCGGCGTCGTGCAATGCCTTGAGCTTGGCCATGGGGGTGTAGTTGACGTCGAAGGAGTCGACTGTCAGGTCAGAGGGGACCGTGGCCGACGGGCTCGAGCCGCCACCACCGCTCGTGCCGCCGCCACAGGCGGCGACCAACAGGCCCGCCAGGGCAACGGCGGGGAAGAACCTGGCTAACTTCATGCGCATACCTCACACGTGCATTTCCTGTTGCCTTCTTCCCGTTCCTCCCCCACGGGGCGAGAGTGCGCCGACAACAGGTCTTACTCCACAGGGCTTTAGAGCTAGCCGCATTTTGTTGCCCAGCCGGAGCCGGTGTCAAGTTCCGGCTAAACGCTCCCTGAGCGGATTCTTAGATTCGCCCCGCCTAATATCGAGGCCATCGTGAGTCGCGGACGGTTCGCCGCCTCCGGAATCCTGCTGGGGCTGGTCGCTTCGCAGGCCGGCCACGTCATCGCGTATCAGGTTCGCTATGGCGCCGCTGCGGAAAGGATCCAGAGCGCGGGAGCGCACGCGTACTTCCCGACCGCCGTCAAGACGGCGTTCGGGCTCATCGCAGCCTTCGTTCTGCTCGCGTTCGTGGCGATCGGCGCAGCCCGCCTGCTGGCGGGCAAACGCCTCGCAAGTTCGCCCGGCCCGTCGCTCCTGCGGATTCTGGCACTGCTGTTCTGCGTCCAGCTGACGTGCTTTGTCGTCCAGGAGACGATCGAGATGGCAGCCGGTGCGCCCCCCGTTTCCGCTCCGGCGCTTCTGCTCTGGGGCACCGTCGGGCAGCTGCCCGCGGCCATGGTCGCGGCGCTTGTGCTGCGCTGGCTCGCTGTACGCGTGGCGCCTGCCGTCGCCAAGATGCTCACGCAGGCGACCGCGGCGATTCGCTTGGCGCCTCAGTCCGTGGCGTTGATCCTGTGGCCGGCGGCGATCAGGATCCCGGTCGAAGACCGCCGCCCGTGCCGCGCATTCACGCGTCGAGGTCCTCCTTTCTGAGCGCGACGTCCAGTTTCGTTCGTCACGCGCACACATAAAAGGAGGAATCAAGCGTGAGCAGAACTCGCGCTCTCATCGTCGTGGGGCTGCTGGTTGTGTTTGTCATCGCGGGCGGCGTTGTGATGTCGGCCGTGAGCCAACATGGCGGCAAAGCGCGAACGTTCGATGTCGTGGTTACGCATGCGGCCACCATGGTTCCGGACACCCTCAAGGCCAACCAGAACGACACCGTCACCATCAATGTGCACAGCGACGTGACCGGCGAGGTGCATCTGCACGTGTACGACATTGCATTCAGCGCCGTGGCGGGCCAGGTCGTGAGTCGCACGTTCAAAGCCGACAAGACCTGCAGCTGCGATCTCGAATGGGAGAGCACCGCACACCCTCTCGGCGTGCTGGTGGTCAGCCCATGACGCAGGTCCTCATCCACGGCTTCGGGCCCCGCTACGACCTTCCGATCGCGACCGCCCTGTATCTCTACGCGGCGGGCGGCGTGGTCTTCATCTCGTTCGTGCTCGTGGTGCTGTTTGCCGGCGACCGCGTCGGGCCGGGCGCCGTCAACTATCCGAGGCGCGCTGTGCCGTGGCTGCTACCGGCTGCCCGCTCCTCATGGCCGCGGATCGTCGGCGGGCTGATCGGCGTCCTGTCCCTGGTCGCCGTGGTGGTCACGGGCTTTTTCGGGGACACGAGCAACTCGTTCTACAACCCGTCGGAGTACATCGTCTGGATCTTCTTCTGGGCGTGGCTCGTGGTCCTGACCGGGCTGGTCGGCAACCTCTTCTACTTCCTGAACCCGTGGACGGCGATCTACGACGCGCTCGCGCGTCTCATTCATCCCAGGCCCCTGCGCAAGATGCCCGACGTCGGTTGGTGGCCCGCCGCAGCCGCCTATTTCGCGTTCGCGTGTCTCGAGCTGACGACCGGGCTTGCGGTGCGCCCACAGATCGTCGCGGCCGCCGCGATCGCATACACGCTGGTGACGGTCGGCGGCATGTTCGTGTTCGGCCGTGAAGAGTGGCTCGACCACTGCGAGGCCTTCACGATCCTGTTCCGCGTCATCGCGCGATTTGGCCCGATCGAATCCGAACGCGATGAAACAGGACAGATCTCCGCGGTCTACGTGAGGCCATGGGGCGTGGGCTTGCTGCAGCCGGTGCAAACCGGATGGGACCGTGTCCTGTTCGTCATTCTCATGCTGAGCACACTGGCGTTCGACGGCATCTCGGCCACGCCGGCGTGGCAGGACTTCACGGCAGCGCTCAAACCGTACTGGCTGCCGCTCGGCTCGTTCGGTCTGTTCGCCGTGCGCACGTTCGGCCTCGTGCTGCTGACGATCGCGTTCCTGCTGATCTTTGTCGCGTTCATGGAGGCGGTCATGTATCTCGGCAAGCGCAAAGTCGACGCGAGGGCCACCGCGACGCTCTTCGCGTTGACGTTGGTGCCGATCGCGCTCGTGTACAACGCCGCCCACAACTACAGCTACATCATGGTCCAGTCGCAGTACGTCATCCCGCTGCTGAACGATCCCCTGCACCGAGGCGCCGACCTGCTGCCCGCGCTCGCGAACTACACGCCCAACTTCGCGCTGGCCCAGGCGTCTACTGTTTGGTACGCAGACATCGTGCTGATCGTCCTCGGCCACGTCATCGCCGTCTTCCTTTCCCACCTCCGCGCCGGCGAGCGTTTTCGCACCGCGCAGCGCGCCCTGCTGAGCCAGTACCCGATGCTTCTGCTCATGGTGATGTACACCATGACCAGTCTCTGGATCCTGGCTCAGCCAATCACAAAGGAGTCATGAGCACCCGCAAGCCTGTCCGCAAAACGTCTTCGACTCGCGCTCCAGCCCGGAAGCCGGTGTCGGGAACGCCCGCCTGGGCGATGCCGGCCGCGACGGTCGCGTTTCTGGCACTGGTAGTCGGAGTTTTTCTCGTCTACCGCTACTACACGACCCCGCCGCCGCCTCCGGCTCCGACCCAGGACACAACCTCCCAGGTCGTCTCGATCATCACCACGCTGCCGAGCTCTGAGTTCGACACGATCGCGCAGGGTTCGGCCAACAACCTGATCAAACCGGTTTCGGGCACGACCGCGACCGGCGCCACCGGCAAGCCGCTCGTGCTGTACATCGGCGCCGAGTACTGTCCGTTCTGCGCCGCGCAGCGGTGGCCGCTGATCATTGCTCTGTCTCGGTTCGGAACCTTCAGCGGGTTGCAGACGACGACGTCGTCGTCGAGCGACGTCTATCCGAACACGGTGACGTTTACCTTCCACGGTGCCACGTATATGAGCCAATACATCGACTTCCGCGCCGTGGAGACGAGCGACCGTAACCAGAACCAGCTCGAGACACCGACCGCGGCCGACCAGGACCTCATCAACCGATATGACTCGGCTGGAACGATCCCCTTCGTCGACTTCGGCAATCGCTACTCATCGACCGGCGCCTTCTACTCGCCCGAGACGATCGGGGGCATGAGCTGGCTTGCGCTGGCCGAGTCATTGCAGCAGCCGGACTCTCCGCAGGCCAAGGCGGTGGTTGGGTCGGCGAACGTGATCACCGCCGCCATCTGCAAGATGAGCGGCGATCAGCCGGCATCGGTGTGCTCGACCGCGACGATCCAGAAGATCGAGAAGACCCTGCAGTAATGCGGCGGCTTCAGCTCGTCGGGCTGGTCGCCGGCCTGGCGGGCGTAGCGGTGTCCATCTATCTGACGGCGCTGCACTACGCGGGCTTCGTGCCCGGCTGTCCGATCACCGGGCCGATCAACTGCGACGCCGTGCTTTCGAGCTCGTATGGACTTATCGCCGGAACGTCGATTCCGACGTCAGCGGCGGGCATCGTCTGGTTCGCCGCGAGCGCGGTGCTCTGGTTGCGGCCGGTCGGCCGGCTGCACCTCGCGTGGTCAGCGGTCGGATTGCTGACGGTGCTTTACCTCGTGTTCATCGAGATCGTCCGCATCGGCGCCATCTGCCTGTGGTGCACCGCAGCGCACGTGCTCGTCCT
>DASTIX010000079.1:0-4366 GCA_035717165.1 Candidatus Dormiibacterota bacterium | reverse complement strand
CACTCCAAGAGCACCTTCGGTAAGGATGGCACAGTCCATCTCACGCCGGGAGGCATCCCGATCGCCCCGCAATGGGGCGCGTCCGGCGGCGAATACTTCTTCGGCGCCGACCAGCTCGGGCGCGACGTGGGCACTCGACTGCTGTACGGAGGCCGCAACTCCCTCCAGATCGGGCTCACCTCGGCGGCGATCACGACCGTCGTGTCGATTGTCCTCGCGCTGCTCGCCGCCTATTTCGCCGGCGCTACCGACTGGATCATCTCGCGGTTCTTCGACCTGATCTGGGCCTTCCCGGTGCTGCTGCTCGCGATCGCACTCGGCACGGCGCTCTCGATCAACGGCTTCCACCACTTCGGGATCAACATCCAATCGGGCAGCCTCTGGATTCCGATTCTGGTCATCGCGATCGTGCTGATCCCGTACGTCGGGCGGCCGCTGCGCGGCCAGATCCTGTCGCTGCGCGAGAAGGAGTTCATCGAGGCTGCCACGTCGCAGGGGGCGAGCTCGTGGCGCGTGATGCTCAGCGAGCTGCTCCCGAACATCGCGTCGTCGATCCTCGTCTTCTTCACGCTGATCATCGCGACCAACGTCCTCACCGAGGCGGGGCTGTCGTTCCTCGGCGCCGGCGTGCAGCCGCCGAATCCTTCCTGGGGGACGATGATTGCCGACGGGCAGGATCGGATTGCCACCGCGCCCTGGCTCACGATCATCCCCGGCATCATGATCGTGCTCACCGTGCTGTCGTTGAACGTGTTCGGGGATGGGCTGCGTGACGCGCTCGACCCGCGCGCGAAAGTGAGGATGGACGCGTGATCGCGTTCCTCATCCGCCGCCTGTTCGGTGCGGTCCTCGTGCTGATAGCCGTCAGCTTCATCACGTACTTGATCTTCATCAAGATCCCCGGCGGCGATCCTGCGTTCCGCATCGCCGGCCGCACCGCGACCGCGCAGAACATCGCCGACATCCGCGAGAAGCTGCGGCTGAACGACCCCTTCTACGATCAGTACTGGGCGATGATGAAGTCGCTCTTCAGCGGCAGCTTGGTCTCGTACTCCAGCCAGCTGAACGTAGTCGACCAGATCAAGGCCGGCATTCCGGCGACGTTCTCGCTCTGCATCGGCGCGGCGATCATCTGGCTCTTCTTCGGAATCCTGGTCGGAATCATCGCGGCGGTGACGGCTGGGAGGTGGCCGGATACTGCGATCACGACGCTGGCGTTAATCGGGATTTCGCTCCCGGTGTTCTGGCTCGGCCTGATCGCCCGCTACCTCTTCGCCGAGGGGCACCCGTTCGCATTCATGCCCGACGGTGGCTACGTGCCGTTCACAAGCAATCCCTGGCAGTGGTTCACGCACTTACTCATGCCCTGGTGGGTGCTCGCAATCCTGTTCATCGGGTTCTACGGGCGTGTCATGCGGTCGAACATCCTCGACACGATCAACGAGGACTACGTACGGACCGCGAAGGCGAAGGGCCTGCCCTACCGTCGCGTGATGGTCAAGCACGTGCTCCGCAACTCGCTGATCCCGATCGTGACGCTCTTCGGCCTCGACTTCGCGGCGGTCATCGGCGGGAGCGCGATTCTCACCGAGACGGTGTTCGACCTGAAGGGGGTCGGCTGGTATGCGGCGCAGGCCGTGCAGGATCTCGACCTGCCGCCGATCATGGGCGTGACGATCTACGCGACGTTCTTCATCGTCATCTTCAGCGTCATCGTCGACCTCCTGTACGCCTATCTCGATCCACGCATCCGGCCGACCTAGATGGCTGAGCGTCTGATCGAGGTCAAGGGCCTCAAGGTCCACTTTGCGACCGAGGACGGGATGGTCCGCGCTGTCGACGGCGTCGACTTCGAGCTCGACCGCGGCCAGGTGCTCGGCATCGTCGGCGAGTCCGGCTCGGGCAAGAGCGTCACCGCGATGACGCTCCTCGGCCTGACGCGCGACCGCAACACCCGGTTCGAGGGCGAAGTGCTCTACAAGGGCCGCAACGTGCTCGCGATGAACGAGGACGAGCTTCAGGAAGTTCGCGGCAACGAAATGTCGATGATCTTCCAGGATCCGATGACGTCGCTGAATCCCGTATACAGCGTCGGCGCTCAGATCTGCGAGGCGATTCAGGTTCACGAGCGCGCGGACAAGAGGACTGCCCGACGCCGCGCGATCGACCTGCTGAAGCAGGTCGGCATTCCGAATGCCGACTCCCGCGTGGACAACTATCCGCACGAGTTCTCGGGCGGCATGCGGCAGCGCGCGATGATCGCGATGGCGCTCGCGTGCAACCCGGACGTCCTGATCGCCGACGAGCCGACGACGGCGCTCGACGTCACGATCCAGGCGCAGATCATCGAGCTGATCGATCGCCTCAAGGACGAGTTCAACTCCGCCGTGATCCTGATCACGCATGATCTCGGCGTCGTCGCGGACGTCGCAGACGAGATCATCGTCATGTATGCAGGTCGGGTCGTCGAGCGTGCGTCGACGCGAGACCTCTTCTACGACCCGCAGATGCCGTACACCTGGGGCCTCCTCGGGTCGATCCCGCGGCTCGACCGGCCGAGGCAGGAGCGCCTGCACTCGATCCAGGGGACGCCGCCGTCGCTGATCCGGACGCCGACCGGCTGCAAGTTCCGGCCGCGCTGCCCGCAGGCCTTCGACAAGTGCATGGAGGAGCCGCGGCTCGAGAACCGTGTCGAGACGCCTCGCCACCTCGACCGTTGCTGGCTGAGCGTCGACGAGAAGCGGCAGGTGCGCGAGCGGACGATCCGCGGGGAGGAAGCAGCCGCGTGAGCTCGCGTAACGGCGGCGAGCCGCTCGTCGAAGTTCAGAGCCTGAAGACCTACTTCCCGATCCGGAAGGGTCTGCTCCAGCGCGAGGTCGGCCACGTGCACGCAGTCGACGACGTGACGCTGTCGGTGAAGGGCGGCGAGACGCTCGGTCTCGTCGGCGAGTCCGGCTGCGGAAAGTCCACCCTCGGGCGCACGATCGTGCGCCTGCTCGAACCGACGGAGGGCTCGGTCATCTTCGAAGGCCGTGACATCTCGAAGCTCGGCACCCGCAAGCTGCGGCCGCTGCGCCGCGAGATGCAGATGGTCTTCCAGGACCCGTACGCCAGCCTCAACCCGCGCAAGCGCGTCGGCTCGATCATCGGGACGCCGCTGAAGATCCACGGCGTCGCCAAGGCCCAGCGGCGCCAGCGGGTGCAGGAGCTGCTCGAGACGGTCGGGCTCTCGCCGGAGCACTACAACCGCTTCCCGCACGAGTTCTCCGGCGGCCAGCGGCAGCGCATCGGCGTCGCCCGGGCGCTCGCGCTTAGGCCGAAGCTGATCGTGGCGGACGAGCCAGTGTCGGCCCTCGACGTCTCGATTCAGTCCCAGATGCTGAACCTCCTCGACGACCTGCAGAAGGAGCTGTCGCTGACGTACATCTTCATCGCCCACGATCTTGGGGTCGTGAGGCACGTCAGCAACCGGATCGCCGTGATGTACCTCGGGAAGCTTGTCGAGCTGGCGCCGGCCGACGAGCTCTACGCGCGGCCGATCATGCCGTACACCGAGGCCCTGCTCTCCGCGGTGCCGATCCCCGACCCGGATCTGAGCCACCAGAGGGAGCGCATCGTCCTCCAGGGCGACGTCCCGAGCCCGATCAATCCGCCCTCGGGCTGCCGCTTCCACCCTCGTTGCCGCTACATGACGGATGTGTGCCGGGAGGTCGAGCCGCCGCTGACCGACTACGGCAACGGGCACTTCGCCGCTTGCCACCATCCGCTCAATGTGGACAACGCGACGCTGGCGCGGGCGACTGTCTCGGACCAGTACACGCCGGCCGCCGCCGACGAGCGCGCCAAGCCGCGGGAGCCGGGCAAGGAGCAGGCTCACCCGATCCCTGAATCGGGGTAGGACGGGGCGCTAAAGCCGCTTGGCCAAGCGGCCGATAGCCCTGGCATGGACGCCGCAGAGCGCAAGGAGATCCTGAGCCGGTACATGGACCACCAGCGCCGCTTCGAGGCGGTCGCTGCGAAGCGCCAGGGCGGCAACGCCGAGGTCATCCCCTTCAACGGCCCGCTCCGTGAACTGGAGCAGGAGCCGACGATGCGGGAGATCGAGGTGCTTCAACTGATCTCCGACGGGCTCGTGAATCGCGAAATCGGTCATCGCCTCTTCCTCAGCGAAGAGACGGTGAAGTCGCACGTTCGTCACCTGCTCGCGAAGCTGCAGGCCCGCTCACGCGCGCATGCTGTAGCCGTCGGCTTTCGCCGCGGACTAATCGCCTAGCGCTGCCCCTCTAGCGGCTGTTTTCCACGAGTTGTGGAAATCCCTCGACAGGGGGATGTCCACAGACTGTGGAGAACAGAAGCTACGCGGGCT
>DASTIX010000078.1:0-71803 GCA_035717165.1 Candidatus Dormiibacterota bacterium | reverse complement strand
GCGAGGTCGATGTGTTCGAGCCCCATGCGTCGCAGCGAACCGTCGATCTCTCGGGCGGCGTTCTGCCCCGGCCAGAATTCCCACCAGAGCTTGTTGGCGATCACGACCTCGTCGCGTTTCCATCCGGCGTCGCGGAAGAGCTGGCCGAAGACGACTTCGGAATAGCCGGTCTTCATCGGCGCTTCGCCGGTCTCGTCGTTGTACCGCGCGTCGTCGAGGAAGTTGATACCGATTTCCTGCGCTTTCCGCATCACCGCGACTCCCGCCTGGTGGGAGATCCGCTCGTACGTGCGCCAGGACCCGAGCGACAGCTCGCTCACGATCAGCTCGGACGTCCCGAGCCGGCGCGCCTCCATCAACGTCGTCGGTCGTCCTCCGACATCTCATCGATGGCGATTGCGATGCACAGCATCAGCACTTCGTCCTGACCGGGCGCGATGGCGATCCCGTACATCAGATCGCCGATGAACCACTGCCGAGACACTGTTGCGACGACACCCGCAGCGCCGGTGATCTGGAACTCGTGGTTGAGGATGTCGCCATGCGCCTGCAGCTCACCGTCGCCGGTGATGGCGACGGAGAAGCTCTGGCCGAGAACGTTGATGAAGGCCTTCTTGACGACCGCGATCACCTCGCCGCCACGCTCGATGTCCATGGTCCGCCGCAGCGTCAACATCTCGGCGCGCATTCGCGCGAGCTCGTTCCCGCTCGAATCCTGCAGGGCGAAGGTCTGCGTCAGCGTCAGCACCTTGCCGTCCAGCTTGTAGACGTTCTCGCCCTGCGCGTTAGCGATCCAGAAGTCCTCACCGATCGCGATCATCTGCCGGCGCAGCTGATACGTGGTCCATCCGGCGGTCACGGCCATGGCTCGGATGAGTCTATTCGTACAGCGGCGGATACGAAAAGAGCGCCGCCCCGAAGGACGGCGCTCTTCTATCAGTCGGCGATTACCAGCGGTACCAGCGACCGCCGCCTTCGGCGCTGCGAAGGAAGAACCCGAGTACCCAGAGGATCAAACCGATTACCAGGATGATCCAAAGGAAGTTCAATGCCGACGACAGCAATCCTCCGCCTCCAAAGATCAGGAGGAGCAGGATCAATACGATCAGGGCAACCAGCATTCCGTAACCACCTCCCTGCTGAGATTTGCTCTACCCAAGAAACAAACCAGTGCGGGCGGTTACCGCCCAACGTATTTCGCTCGAAAAGAACTCGATTTTCAGGTTCGAATCGGCTCCCGGCGAACCATGTGCAGGATCGCGACCAGGACGCATGCGCCGATGAACGCGACGATGAACGAGATGATCAGGCCGGTCGGAGCCGTGCCAAAGATCAGCGAGAAGACGAAGCCGCCGACGAAGGATCCAACGATGCCGAGCACGATGTCCCAGATCACGCCGTAGCCATGGCCGCTCATGACCTTTCCGGCCAACCAGCCGGCTATGGCTCCCAGGATCACAAAACCGATCAGATGCATACCGCAACCTCCAGGTAGGTGAATTTCGCCCGCCAGGGCCCCAATCTGTAAACCGCGCTGCGGGTGCGCCTACCTGCGAGCTCACCGTGCGCCCGTCCTTCTATATAAATGTGCCGGTCGCCCCTCCCGACCGAACCGGCCAAAAGTGGTATTGACCACTTGGGGGATGTGTGCTTAGATACCAGCCATGCGACGGGTGGGAGGGCAGTACCACTTTGAGTAAGCAGGAGGACACCCGCGACCGCGTGCTCGACCTGATCGAGGCGCTGGCGGTCGGGGAGCCGATCCCGGCCGAGCGCCAGCTGGCGGTGGAGCTGGGCGTCTCCCGGCTGACCCTTCGCGCGGCGCTCGACGAGCTCGTCCGCGACGGCTACCTCGATCGCCGCCACGGCAGCGGCACCTACGTGACCGAGCCCAAGATCGCCCAACCGCTCACGCTCACGTCGTTCAGCGACGACATGCGCCGCCGCGGCATGACGCCCGGCAGCCGCACGCTCGAGCTGACCACGACCGTTGCGGGCGCGCGCCTTGCGCACCGGCTCGAAGTCTCGCCAGAAGCCAGTCTCGTCCGGGTAAAGCGCCTGCGCCTCGCCGACGGCAAGCCGATGGCGATGGAGGTACTGCACGTTCCCGAGGCGCTCGTCCCGGGACTCACGCGTGCCGACTTCGAGGACCATTCCTTCTACGAGCTGCTGCGCGAGCGCTACGGCATCACGATCGCGAGCGGCACGCAGTCCATCGAGCCGACGGTGACGAGCGAGGAGGAGTCCGAGGTGCTCGGCGTCCCCCTGCACACCCCTGCATTTCTTTTCGAGCGGACGACGATCTCCGAGTCAGGGCGGATCGTCGAGTTCGTCCGCTCCATCTATCGCGGCGACCGCTATCGCCTGGTCGCCGACCTTGTCCCACAGCGAAGCCGCAACGGACGCTCGGCCGGCGTCCTGCGCGGCGCGACCGCCGTGGCAAAGGCACAGGAAGGCGACCACAACCGGGGCGCAGCGGCGCCGCATTCGAATCGATAGGGGGAAACCACCGAGGAGAGATGAACTTGAGGAAAACATGGTTGGGCGTCATCGGGGTCGGGGTCGCGCTGCTCGCGGCCGCATGTGGCGGCAACTCCTCCAGCGGCAACAGCAACAACCCGGCCAACGAAACCGGCACATTGACGATCTGGCTGATGAACGGGAGCGCGCCGCAGTCGGTGGTCGACGGCGTCAACGCCGACTTCAAGGCCAAGTATCCGAACGTCACCGTCAACGTCGAACTTCAGCAGTGGGGTGACATCGGCACCAAGCTCGACACCGCGTACGCCGGGAGCTCGCCGCCCGACGTCGTCGAGCTCGGCAACACGTTGGTGGCCAAGTACGCCGCGGCCGGGGCGCTCGAGGACATCAGCGGGAAGAAAGCGTCCTTCGACAACTCGAGCACGTGGCTTCAGTCCCTGACCGACTCGTGCACCGTCAACGGCAAGCTCTACTGCGTTCCGTACTACGCAGGCAGCCGCGCCATCATCTACCGCACCGACCTGTTCGCCGCGGCCGGCATCACGGCGCCGCCGACGAGCATGGACCAGCTGCTTGCGGACGGCCAGAAG
Organism: Candidatus Dormiibacterota bacterium; assembly: GCA_035717165.1. Lineage (GTDB taxonomy): Bacteria > Chloroflexota > Dormibacteria > Dormibacterales > Dormibacteraceae > 40CM-4-65-16. The sequence continues at coordinate 68,732 of DASTIX010000078.1, read as the reverse complement.
CTGATGACCGCCAACAGCTCGGATCCGAACTTCTCCGCGCTCTACTTCCCCGGCAAGTACTGGTACGCCGCGCTTCCGTTCGTGTGGGACTTCGGCGGCGACATCGCCACGCAGTCTGGCGGCAAGTGGTCCGGATCGCTCAACTCATCGAGCTCGCAGCAGGGCCTGACCACCCTCGCCAACCTCGTGAGCAAGCTCTCGCGCGCCGACAAGACAGGCGATGAGGCCAAGCAGGACGCAGCGTTTGCGCAGGGCCACATCGCGATGATCATCGCCAACGGCTGGGAGGTCGGAGTGATCACCAGCGCGACAGGCGGCAACCCCGCTCTGGCGAGCAAGCTCGGCGCCTTCCCGATCCCGAGCCACAACGCGGGCCAGCAGGCACCGGTGTTCCTCGGCGGCTCGGACCTGGGCGTCGCGGCCAAGAGCGCGCATCGCGATCTCGCCAACGCCTGGATCCAGACCTTCACCAACCAGAAGAACATGACCCAGATGGCGACGGTCGGCGGCGTTATCCCGAACACGACAAGCCTGCTCGGTCTGGGGCAGGGCCTGAACGCGGTCTTCTACAACGCGGCGAAGAACAGCAAGTTCGTGCCCAACTCGGAGAACTGGGCGAACGTCGAGAACGCAAACGTGATTCCCGACATGCTGGTCAAGATATTCACCGGGCAGCAGGCAATCCCTGACGCCACGGCGGCCGCCAGCACGAAGATCACCTCGATCCTCAACGGCGGCGGCTAACCCCGGAACGGACTAACTAGGAAACAAAGGGGGCTGGTTCGATGGCGACGGCAATTGCGACGCCCGAGCTGGAACCAGCCTCCACCCGTATCCACCAGCGCTCGAGGCTTCTGCCGTACGCGCTGATCGCCCCTGGCATCGCCGTCATCGGCGGGATCCTCGCCGTACCTCTCGGCTGGCTCGTGTGGATCTCCTTCCAGCACTACGGCTTGAAGGAGCTCATCAATCATCAAGGTGAGTGGGTCGGGCTCAACAACTATCGGACGATCCTGGCCGATCCCCTCTTTCACCAGGTTCTTGTCCGCTCGCTGCTGTTCACGTTCGCTTGCGTCGCCCTGACGGTGGCGCTGAGCACGCTGATCGCGATGCTTTTGCAGCGCGTGCGCCGGCTCGTGCGCGTGACGTTGATGAGCGCTCTCGTATTCGTGTGGGCCACGCCCGTGATCGTCAGCGTGGACATCTGGCAGTGGATGTTCGACTACGAGTTCGGCGTCATCAACTATGTCCTCACCCAGCTGCACCTCGGCAATTTCATCCACCACAACTGGTTCGACAACCCTCTTCAGGGATGGGCGGTCGTGACCGTCATCGTGGTTTGGGGCGCGATCCCATTCGTCACGATCACTTTGTTTGCGGGCCTGCTGCAGGTGCCGGCGGACATCGTCGACGCCGCGCACGTCGACGGCGCGGGGCCCTGGCAGCGCTTCTGGCACGTAACCGCTCCGATGCTCAAGCCGCTGTTCCTCATCGTGATCTGTCTCTCCACGATCTGGGACTTCGGCGTGTTCAACCAGCCGTACGTGCTCCTCAACGAAAGGCCCAGCGCCGACTACTTCACCATCGCCATCTACTCCTACCGCGAATCCTTCGGCGTCACGCAGTACGGGCTCGGCGCCGCCATCGCAGTGCTGATGGTGTTGATCCTCATCGTGGTCACGCTGTTCTACGTGCGCGAGACCGTACGAGTGGCCGAGATCGCATGATCATTCCCCGCGCCGCGCAGGGCGTCCAGGTCTCACGCACGAAGAGCGCGGCCGGCGCGGTTTCGTTCGCCGGCTTGTGGCACCGCTCGAGGCAGCTGCTCTTCGACGCTCTCGGCCTGGCGATCGCCGCGCTGATGCTGTTCCCGATCTACTGGATGGTCGCGACCGCGTTCAAGCCGGGTCGCGAGATCCTGACTCTCACGCCGACGTGGTTCCCATCGCCGATCACGCTCCAGAACTTCCAGGACGCGATCGCTCGTCCTTTCTTTCTCGACGACGTAAGGAACAGCCTGACCATCGTCGGCGTCATGCTCGTGCTCGCGCTCGCGGTCGGGTTCCTCGCCGCGGTGGGCGCGGCGCGGTTCGGTTTCCGGGGACGGACCACGTATCTCGTGATGATCATCGGGGTCCAGATGGTGCCGCTGAACGCGCTCATCATCCCGCTGTACCTCACGCTCGACAACGTGGGCCTGGTCGACGCGCTGCCGGGCGTGATCGCGGTTTACCTCGCCGCGGTGCTGCCCTTCATGATCTGGACGCTGCGCGGCTTCGTCGCCAACATCCCCCTCGAGCTCGAGGAGTCCGCGATGATCGACGGCTCGTCGAGATTCGGCGCGTTCTGGCGGATCACGTTCCCGCTGGTCGCACCGGGTCTCGTCGCCACGGCGATCTTCAGCTGTATCCAGGCGTGGAACGAGTACATCATCGCCTACGTCCTTCTCTCGAGCCCGAGCAATCAGACCATCACGGTCTGGCTCGCGTCGTTCACGACCAATCACGGTCCGCAGTGGGGTCCGCTGATGGCGGGGGCCACCATCACGGGACTGCCGGTCGTTGCGTTCTTCCTGCTTCTCCAGCGCTACCTGGTGGGCGGGCTCACCGCCGGGTCGGTCAAGGGATGAACCTCGCGCTGCGGTGCGTGATGCCGGGCTTCGAAGGCACGACCGCTCCCGACTGGCTGCGCCGCGGTGCGAGTGAAGGCCTGGGCGGAGTCGTCTTGTTCGGTCGCAACATCGTCGACCGCGACCAGCTCGCATCGCTGATCGCGGCCATCCACGCGGAGCGGCCGGAGATCATCGTCGCGATCGATGAGGAGGGAGGTGACGTCACCAGGCTCGACGCGAGGACCGGAAGCTCGTATCCCGGAAACCTCGCCCTGGGCGCGGCGGGCGATCCGTCACTGACCGAGCAGGTCGGGCGCGCGATCGGCGCCGAGCTGGCCGCGCTTGGGATCGACCTCAACTTCGCGCCTGTGGCCGATGTGAATGCCGACCCGCAGAATCCTGTCATCGGCGTTCGGTCATTCGGTTCGGACGCCGCGCGCGTTTCTGATCACACTGCGGCGTGGGTGAGGGGGCACCAGGCGGCGGGCGTGGCGGCCTGCGCCAAGCACTTTCCCGGTCACGGCGCGACATCCGTCGACTCGCACGTCGACCTCCCAGTCGGAGCGTCCGAGCTGCGGCCGTTCGAGGCGGCGATCGGGGCCGGTGTGCAGGCTGTGATGAGCGCGCACGTCGTCGCGCCGGAGATCGACGACCTGCCGGCGACGATCAGTCGCAAGGCGATGACCGGCGTGCTTCGCGGCGAGCTCGGCTTCGACGGCGTCGCGATCACCGACGGTCTCGACATGCGCGGGATCAGCGGCGAGCGCGGCATCCCGAACGCTGCCGTCCGCGCCGTCAGGGCAGGGTGCGACGCGCTGTGCGTCGGCGGCGCGCCGACCGGTCCCGAGATCGTGGACGAGATCGTCGCGGCGCTTGTCATCGGCGTAACGGATGAGCGGCTGGCCGAGGCGGCGGCGCGCGTCGACGCGCTCGCTGCATGGCGCGCGGGCCATCGATCGCGCCCGCTCGCCGCTCGGGACGCCGGGCTTGTCGCCGCACGGCGGGCGTTACGCGTCTCGGGCGACGTCAAGGTGCGAGAGGATGCAGCCGTGGTCCGTTTCGACACCACGCCATCGATCGCGGCCGGCGAGATCCCGTGGGGGATGGCCGACGCGCTCGCCGAGCGCGGCGTTCGGGTCGGCCCGAAGGGACAGAGCCTGGTGCTCGTCGTCCGCGACCTCCACCGCAATCCTCAGCACGTAGATGCGGTCGAGGCGCTGCTCGCCACGCGGCCCGACGCGATCCTGGTCGAGATGGGCGTGCCGGTGTGCCGCCCGAGCCGGGCGGCCAACTACATCGCCACGCACGGCTCGGCGCGCGTGTGCGCACAGGCGGCGGCCGAGGTCATGAGGCCATGAGGCCGTGAGCGAGAAGGTCCATCCCCGCGCCGACGACCTCGACGCGATGTCGACCCTCGAGCTGGTCACGCTCATGAACGCCGAGGACGCGAACGCGGTCGACGCCGTGCGGTCGCAGCTGCCGAGCATCGCCGAGGCCGTCGACGCGATCGCCGACCGGCTTCGTGCAGGCGGGCGGCTGCATTACTTCGGCGCGGGCACGAGCGGGTTGATCGCTGCTCTCGACGCCGCAGAATGCCCGGCGACCTTCGGCGTCGCGGCGGGCGCGGTCCAGGCGCATGCCGTCACCGAGGCGGGCGAGGAGGACGACCGCGAGCTCGGCGTCCAGATGGCGCGCGACGCCGGCATCAAGCGTGGAGACGTGGTGGTGGGGATCAGCGCGAGCGGGCACACCCCTTTCGTCCTTGGTGCGCTCCGACACGCGGGTGACGACGGCGCGTTTCGCATCGCGGTCACGTGCCGGCCGGGCTCGCAGCTCGCTTCCCTCGCGCACGTTGCGATCGAGATCGACACCGGCCCTGAGGTCATCGCCGGGTCGACACGGCTCAAGGCCGGAACGGCACAGAAGCTGGTGCTGAACATGCTCACCACCGGCGCGTTCACGCGGCTCGGGCGGACGCGTCGAGGCCGCATGGTCGGCGTGGTCGCGGGCAATCAGAAGCTGCGCGACCGCGCCGCCCGGATCGTTTCCGACCTCGCCGGCGTCTCGCTCGAGGAAGCGCGCCGCCTTCTCGATGAGGCAGGCGGAGACGTCGAAGCAGTTCTGTCCGCGGAGCCGCGGGTATGAAGACGCTGCTGCGCGGCCGGCGTTACGGCGGAGATTCCGTCGAGGGCATCCTCGTCGACGGCGACGTCATCACGTGGGTGGGACAGGGACGCCCACCAGAGAAGCCCGACGCCGAGATCGTCGCCGAGCCAGGCGAGACGATCGCGCCAGGCTTCATCGACCTTCAGGTCAACGGCTACTGCGGGCACGACGCGGCAGCCGGCGCAGACGCGATCGCAAAGGTGTCAGAGGCGCTTCCTTCCACGGGCGTGACGGCGTTCCTGCCGACTTTGATCTCCGCGCCGGTCGACGAAGGAGCGGCTTTCGTGGCCGAGGTCGGTGCGGCGGCCGAGGCGACCGGGGCAAGGGTGCTCGGTGCGCATGTGGAGGGCCCGTTCCTCAACCCGTCCTTTCGCGGCGCGCATCTCCGCAGCCACCTGGCAGAGCCGACTTCCGAGAACGTCGACGTCCTGCTGGCCGCGAGACCGCGGCTCATCACGCTCGCGCCCGAGCTGCCGGGCGCGCTGACGGCAATCGAGCGTCTGAGCCGCGTCGGCATCGTCGTCGCGGCGGGTCACACCGGAGCCGACTTCGAGCAGGGACGCAAGGCGGTCGCCGCCGGTGTGCGCTTTGCGACGCACCTCTTCAACGCCATGCCGCCTGTGCACCATCGCCGCCCCGGGATCGCGCTCGCCCTGATGCTCGACGGCGCCGTCACCACGGGCCTGATCGCCGATGGCGAGCACGTCCATCCGGCCGTGTGCGAGCAGCTCGTGCGCGTCAAGGGCCTGTCCCGGATCGCGCTGACGACCGACCAGACCTCGGCTGCAGGCGCGCCGGCGGGAACCTACGAGCTGTCCGGGCGGAGGGTGATGAGCGACGGCCGGGTCGTGCGCCTCGAGGACGGCACGCTCGCGGGGAGCGCGGCGACGATGCCAGAGCTCGTGCGCTTCATGTCGCGGCTGCCCGGCATGAATCTCGACAGGGCCATAGGCCTCGCGTCAGCCGTGCCGGCGCGTGTGCTCGGGGAGAAGAGGTTGGGCCGGATCGCCGCGGGGGCATGCGCCGACCTCGTGGTGGTCGACGCCGATGCGCGCGTGCGGCTGACGATGATTCGGGGGCAGGTCAAATTCCGGCAGCAGTCCTAGGCCTCGACATCGGCGGGTCGACGAGCCGCGCGCGATTCCGCAACGGCTCGAGCGCTGACGTCAACGCGGAGGGACCCGGCGCCAACGTCGCGACGCTCGAAGATCGCATCGTCGATGAGAGGCTCGCGGCGCTTTTGCACAAGCTCGGTCGAATCCAACCCGAGGCGTGCTGCGCCGGCGCCGCCGGAGCGGAGGTGGCGGAGGGACGGGCGCGGCTCGAGTCGTTGCTCCACCGGGCTCTGCCCGAGTCGCGCATTCGCGTCGTGCATGACGCACGCCTGGTGCTCGCAGCGGCGGGCCTCGATTCCGGGATCGCGCTGATCGCCGGGACCGGTTCGGTCGCGTACGGCCGCGCGCGCGATGGGCGCGAGGCGCAACGCGGCGGCTGGGGATGGATGATCGGCGACGAGGGCAGCGCGGTATGGATCACGCGCGAGGCCGCGCGGGTGGTGATGGCGCGCGCAGAGGCGAACGCACCGATCGGCAGACTGGGTGAGGCGATGCTGAATGCGACGGGCACCGATGAGGCGCGGGCGATGGTGCGTGAGCTTCATTCGCGGCGCGAGCCGATGCGCTGGGCCGAGCTCGCATCGACTGTGTTCGAGACCGCGGCCCGCGACGAGGGAGCGCGTGAGATCGTCGTGCGTGGCGGCGCCGCGCTGGCGCGCCTCGTCGACAGTCTCGACATGGATGGCCCCGTGGTTCTGGCCGGCGGTCTGCTGCTGCACCAGCCCGCGTTGGAGAACGGCGTGCGTGATGCGCTCGGTCGCGAATGCGTCCGGCTCGAGCACCCGCCCGTCGAAGGCGCCGTGCGGCTGGCCGAGGAGATGCTGCGGGCGTGAGCAGGTTCCGCGAGGAGATCGCCGAGCAGGTCGACGTGGCGGAACGTCTGCTGGGACGGGGCGGCCAGGTGGCGACGTCGATTGGCGAGAGAGTTCGTGCGGCGGCGGCGCACGGTTTCGTCATCGCCGCGCGCGGCAGCTCGGACAACGCCGCGCTTTACGCCAAGTATCTGTTCGGGAGTCGCAACCGGTCGCTCGTTTCGCTCGCTGCGCCGTCGTTGTTCACCCACTACGCGCGCCCGCCGCGCCTAAGCGGTCAGTGCGTGATCGGCATCTCGCAGTCGGGTGAATCGCCTGACGTGATCGCGGTGGTCGAAGAAGCACGGCGCCAGGGCTGCATCACGTTGGCGATCACCAACGCTCCCGATTCCAAGCTCGGTCGGGCCGCCGAGCTCGTGCTGCCCATGGAGGCGGGGCCGGAGCTCAGCGTGCCGGCATCCAAGACCTACACCGCAAGTCTGATCGCGCTCGCGCTGCTTTCGCAGGCGATGGATCCCGACCCGAGCTTCCAGGCTGCACTCAGCGATGTCCCTCAGGGGATCGCCCGCACGCTCGAACGCGATGGCGAGCTGCGGGACCTCGTCGCGCCGCTCCTGGGGCAGCGCGCGATCGTCCTCGGTCGGGGCTTCAACTTCTCGACCGCCGAAGAGATCGCTCTCAAGCTCAGCGAGACGAGCTACGTGCTCGCCCGCGCGTGGTCGGTGGCCGACTTCGAGCACGGACCGATCGCGCTCATCGAGGCGGGGCTTCCGGTGGTGATCGTCGACGGCGGTGGGCTGGTGGCGGCCGACCTCGCATCGATTCGAGCGAGACTCGAGAGCAAGGGCTGCAGCGTCCTTCATCTCCACGACACCTCGGGTCTGCCCGAAGAGCTCACACCGATCCCGCTCGCCGTGCTCGGGCAGCTGCTTGCGCACCACGTCGCGGTGGCGCGGGGTTACGACCCCGACCGGCCGCGGGCGATTCAGAAAGTCACGCGGACCTGGTAAACGCCGAGACCGTCGCGGTGACGGGCACCGTGAAACGGAACTCCGAGCCCTGACCGACGACACTTTCGACGGTGATGCGTCCGCCGTGCATCTCGACTATCTGACGCGTGATCGCAAGCCCAAGGCCGGTCCCGATGATCTTGCCCGCGTGGTGGTCTTCGTATCGCTCGTACTTGCCGAACAGCCGGCTGACGAATTCATGCGGTATGCCTCGGCCGTTATCACGCACCGCCACCTCGACCATCCCTCCGTCGAGTCGCGAGGTGACGCAGATGTCGCCTCCGTTCGGAGAGTATTTGATGGCGTTGCTGAGCAGGTTCGTCATCACCTGAGTCAGCCTGTCGGCGTCGCCGACGACGTCGGGAAGATCGGATTCGAGCGAGGTGCTGATCACGTGCTTCTTGGTCGTCACCGCCGCATGCTCGACCGCGTCGCGCACCAGCCGGTTGATGTCGAGAGGTCGCAGCTGGAGCTGTAGCTTTCCGGCTTCGAGCCTGTCGAAGTCGAGCATCTCTGTGATCATCCGGTTGAGCCGCTGGGAGTCGTTGTAGATCTCATCGGCGAGGACTTTCATCTCGCTCGCTTCGATGTCCTGGTCGCGGATCAGCTCGCTGAACCCCTGGATGCCGACGAGCGCGGTCCGGAACTCATGGCTCACCATCGAGACGAACTCGCTCTTCAGGAGGTTGAGCTTCTCGAGCTGCGCAAGGTTGGCCGCCGAGAGCTCGTCGGACTCGCGCTTGGCGGTGACGTCCTCGAACGTTGCGATGAAGTAGTCGATCGAGCCGTCGGCCTTGCGGATCGGCGCGATGCTCCAGTGCACCCAGAACTGACCTTTGTCCGCGCGCCGGGCCTGGCAGTCCGACTCATAGACGTCAGTGGTGTTGTCGCCGCCCGACGCGAAGGATCGGAAGACGCGCGCGACGTAGTCCGCCGGCAGGAAGTCGTCGGTGCTCGCGCCGGCGAGTATCGCGGTTGACGCGCCGAGCATCGACGCCAGGCGCGGGTTCGCGTTCTTGATTCGCCGGTCGGGGCCTATTGACGCGACACCCTGCGGCGCGTGGTCGATGAGGTTGTCGAGCACGCTCTTCTGCTCGCGCAGCTTGGCCGCGGTCTGGAGGCTGGCGCGCAGAAGCTCCCGAGCTTCTGACCGCGACAGCAGATGACTTCCCAATAGGGTCGCCGCGATGCCGCCGGCCGCGGCGGCCGCGTATATCGTCATGGGCTGGCCCTCGACCGAGATCACGATCGCGGTGAAGGCCACGGCCGCGCAGCCCGCATACGGGATGAGGTCCGGCCACAGCGGCATGTCGTCGTCGGCCCCGGCGGAGCGGTGTTCCGGCCACAGCGGCGCCAGCGTGACGAGGATGAATCCATACATCGGGCCTGCGCTGAGCAGCTCACGTAAAGCGTCGAGCTGGCCGGTGGCCGCGACGAGGACGGCGCCGCAGTCGGCGGCCGCCATCAGCGCGAAACCTCCGAGCATGAAGAGCAGCCGCGAGCGCAGAGTCGTGGGACTGCGCCGCAGCACGAATGACACAACGGTGAGGAGCGCGAAATCGAGCGCGAGTGAAGCGACACCGATCCAGGATTCGGTGGGCGAGGCAATGCGGATGAAGAGTTGCGGCAGGGACAGCGCGCTCGCGACGAAGATGAGTGACAGAGCGATCATCGCCACGTCGAGCGCGGTGCGGCGCGGATTTGCGTAAGGGTGGTCCTCTGCAGGAAAGAGCAGCAGGCCTGCAATCGCGGCGGGCACCGCGGCGGCGATGCCGAAGTCGGCGCCGACCAGGAATCTCGGGCCATGTCCCGTCGCGAGGATGACCGCGGCCTCGCCGATCTCCACCAGGACGGCGATCCCGGCCGAGAGTGCGATCGCGACCCACGCCAGGCGCACCCGGCCGCTGGACCGATGCGCGAGCCATCCGCAAGTGACCAGCGCGCCGACCGCGGTGAAGGCCTGGCCGCCGTCGAGAACGAGATCCGTCGACGAATCTGCCCTGCTCGCGAGGATGTACGCGGTGGTGGCGACCAGGACGGCCACTGCCACGACGGCGGCGATCGAGAAGCTACGCATCAGCGCGGCAACGGCCGGTAGAGCCGGTCCTCGATCACGACCAGCGACGGTGTCATGACCTTCAAGCAGTCGAGCGCGTCCCGCGCGCTCGTCGCCACCTCGACCGCAAACCCCGCTTCCTCCCACGCGTCGCGAATGGTTGTGCGCTCTTGTTCGTCGTCGATGAGCAGCAAGACCCAGGGCGTCAGCCCTACGGGCGGTGCTTCCTCGGCTTCGGGTGCGATGAGCATCGCCGGCGCTACGCGACCACCAACCGGCTCACCTCGTCATCGAGCAGGCGAAGGTCGACCGGCTTGGTGAGGAAGCTGTCGACACCACTGTCCGCCAGGGCGTTGCGCACTTCCTCAGAGATGTCGCCTGTCACCGCGATCACCTTGATCGGGTGGAGGATGTGGCGCTTGCGGAGCATCTCGAGGACCTCCACGCCGTCGTACATCGGCATGTGGACGTCGAGAATCACCATCTCGAACTCGCCGCTGGTCCCCATCTCGAGCGCGCGGTTGCCGTCGGGAGCGGTCGCGACCTGGTAACCCTTCGACTCCAGGAAGTACGCGAGCAGCTCCGCGCTGGCCGGGTCGTCGTCTGCAACGAGTATCCGCCTCACGGCGCGACCAGCCGGTCACCGGCCGCCGAATCGGCCAGGAACGAGCGCACCTGCTGAGGGAACATCCGAGTGTCGATCGGCTTCGGGATGTAGCCCGCGCATCCCGCGGTGTATGCGAGGTCGCTGTCACCATGCATCGCGTGCGCCGTCAGCGCGACGATAGGGATGTCGCGGGTCGACGAATCTGCTTTGAGCGTGCGCGTGAAGGTGAGCCCGTCCTGCCCCGGCAGCTGCAGGTCCATCAGGATCAGGTCGGGCTTTTCCGCGCGGATCCGCTCGACCGCCTCGTCCGCGGATCCGGCGAGCACGACCCGGTAGCCCTCGAGCTCGAGCACTGCCTCCACCAGCATCTGGTTGGCGAGGTTGTCCTCGACGACAAGGATCAGATCCCTCACGTCACGCCGTTCCGATTCGCGACCACGCGTTTCAGCAGGCCGACGATGTCGGATGTGGCGACGGAACCCCGTTTCAGGATCTCGGACACGCGGCCGTTGAGCACCCGCTTGTCGGCCTCGCTGAGGTTGGCCGCGGTGAGCACGAGGATCGGCGTTTCGCGGGTCGACGCATCCGCACGCAGCGCCTCGACCACGTCGAAGCCCGTGACCTCGGGCATCATCAGATCGAGGAGCACGAAGTCGGGCCTGTCGGCCTTCGCGCGCTCGATCGCTTCGCGGCCGCCCGCGGCCGGCAGCACCGTGAAGCCCGCGGGCTCCAGCGCACGCGTGAGCCACTCCCGGTTGGCCGGCTCGTCGTCGACGACCAGCACGCGCACGTCCTCGTTCCCGACCCGGTTCTTCAACCCGAACTCGTTGAGTCGCTGGATCAGGATCCCGGCGTTTACCGGCTTGACGAAGTAGTCGATCGCGCCCAACGCGAGTCCGAGCTCGGGGTTGTCGACGACGCTGACGACGACGATCGGGATCGCACTCGTGCGTTCGTCGCTCTTCAGCCTGGTCATCACCTCCCAGCCGTCGACTTCCGGAAGGATGATGTCGAGCGTGATCGCGGCCGGCTGCAGAACGCGCGCGCGCTCGATCGCCTGCGCGCCAGTGCGCGCGACCTCGACGCGGTAGCCAGCACCGATCAGCTGTCGCGACAAGAGCTCGGCGGCAGCCGGGTCATCCTCGACGACGAGCACGAGCGGCCCCGTATGGCCGTTCGAGGGCAGCGCTGAAGGCGGTTCGAGCGAGGGAGCACCGGCCCGGAGCGGCAGGCTCAGCGTGAACACGCTCCCCTTGTTGACGCGGCTTGTGACGCGCACGTCTCCGCCGTGGAGCATCGCAAAGCGGCGCGTCAGCGCCAGGCCGAGACCCGTTCCCTCATGCCGGCGGCCCGGTCCGTGGTCGACCTGGTGGAACTCCTTGAAGATCTGCTTCTGGTCGGAGTCCGCGATGCCGATGCCCGTGTCCGCGACAGAGATCTCGATGCTGTCAGCCAGCCGCAGCGCACCGATGGTGACGGTGCCGCCTTCGGGCGTGAACTTGATGGCGTTGGACACGAGGTTGAGCAGCATCTGCTTCAGCTTTCCTGCGTCGGCGAGCACCTCGCCCGCGCCGTCGACATGTGCGGAGAGCGTGAGGTTCTTCTTCGTGACGAGCGGTTCGACGGTCTTGACGACCTGATCGACGGACTCGGCCACGGAGACGGTCTGCAGGCGCAGCTCCATCTGGCCCGCCTCGACTTTCGAGAGATCGAGGATGTCGTTGATCAGGCTCAGGAGGTGCTTGCCGCTCGTGAGGATCTGTCCCTGAAACCGGCGGCGTGTAGCAGCGTCGAACTGGTCGTCACGCGCATCGGACAGCAGCTCTGAGAAGCCGATGATCGCGTTGAGCGGAGTGCGCAGCTCGTGGCTCATGTTGGCGAGGAAGACGCTCTTGTGCTTGTTCGCGTCCCGCAGGGCGGCGTTGCTCTCCTCGAGCTGGACGATCAGGTGCCTGCGATCGAGGGCGGTGACGTACGCGCTCATCAGCTGCTGCGTGCGCGTCGTCTCCTCCGGGCCGAACGTCGGCGTGAAGGGGCCCGCGATCACCACCAGCGTGCCCGAACCGCTGAGCCCTTTGATCGACATCCACATCGCGCTGCGTTCGACGTCGTCGAGCGCCACCCGTCCCGCGCCCGCGCGCAGGGCGGGCAGCTGGTCGCGCACGCGCTCCACCTCCGCCTCGCTGAGCGCGCGTGACGCCGACTTCTTGCCACGTGCGTCGAACAGCACCGCCGAGCCGCCGCCCACGAGCCGCATCGCCCATTCCAGCGCTCGCTCGGCGAGAGCTTCGCGATCGTCGCTGATGTGCAGCTGTTCCATGAACTCGCGAATGCCTTCCTCCTCCCCCGCGCGCCACTGCCGGCGCAACCACGCGGGAGGGGCGAAGCTCGCGTAAAGGAGGGGGATGATCGCAAGCACGACAAGCTCGATGACGACCTGGACGACCGGCTGACGCACGAGGAGGCCCGCGGTGATCGCGAACAGCAGCACGACGACCAGGCCACCGAACCCGAGGCTCAGCGAGCGAAGCCGCCAGGCCTGGACCGCAGGCAGGGAGCGGGCGACGAGCCAGAAACGGACGATGGGCTCCCCCACGCACACGCACCACGCGAGGATGAAGACGATCGCAAAGCCCGTCAGCGCGCTCTTGCTCGCTCCAAACAATTCAGAGCCGAGGAGAAGAGCGCCGGCAGCCACCAACGAAGAGATCGCGGCGACATGCCAGCGCCGAGGGAGGGGGATGATCGAGCTTCGGTACAGCACGAGCGCATACGCCGTGCCCGCGAACGCCAGCAGGTCGAACACGCCGAGGATCTGCGCGCTCACCGGCAGATGGGCCTGCACCCGCCCGAGGCCGGAGACGACCGCGAGCAGGATGATCGCGAGCGCGAGGTAGCCCATCGAACGTTCGCGCCGGCGCAACCAGGTGATCGCGGTCACCACGCCGAGCAGCACGAAAGCGACAGCGGCTGCGTCCTGCAGGAACGCGATAAGGCCCTGCATCACGCCGCCCCCAGGCTCGTCACGGATGCGAACTGGCTCGTGAGCGCCTCGACCACCTCGGGGTCCCACTGCCGGTGGGCTCCGGCGCGCAGGATGGCGAGGGCCTCGTTGGGCGTCTTGCGCGCCCGATATGGACGGTCGTTGATCAGCGCGTCGAACGCGTCACACACCGCGACGATGCGTGCGACGCGGGGGATCGCCTCGCCCGTCAGCCGGTCCGGATAACCGGTGCCGTCGAAGTTCTCGTGGTGGTGGCGGATGATCGGCAGGACCGCGGGGCTCGAGCGCAGCGGCGCGACGATATTGGCCCCGATGATCGGATGGAGCCGCATCGTCGCCAGCTCAGAGGCATCGAGCGGACCTGGCTTGAGCAGGATGGCGTCGGGCACGCCGATCTTCCCGATGTCGTGGATCAATCCGCCCCGGTACAGCGCCTCGAGGTCCGAAGCGCCGAGGCCGAGCGTGGCGCCGAGCCGTCGCGCCGATTCGGCGACGCGCTGCGTGTGCGCCTCGGTGAACGGATCCTTCGCCTCGACAGCGGCGGCGAGCGCGAAGATCACGTGCTCGGCGCTGTCGAGCGAGTCGTAGACGGTCTTCAGGCGCAGCGCCGACCGGACGCGGGCGACCAGCTCGACCCGATCCACGGGCTTGGTCATGTAGTCGTCGGCGCCCGCCTCGAGCGCCATGATCCTGTCCGCCGTGCGGTCGAGCGCGGTGATCATCACGACGGGGATCAGCCGCGACGCCGAGTTGGCCTTGATGCGCTTGCACACCTCATAGCCGTCCAACCCGGGCATCTGCACGTCGAGCAGGACAAGGTCGGGCGCCGACGCCTGGATCGCCTTGAGCGCCGCGCTGCCGTCCTCCGCGCCCCTCACTTCGCAGTCGACCCCCGCGAGGCAGGCTTCGATCAGGTCGCGGTTGGCCGCGGAGTCGTCGACCACGAGCACGACCGGGCTGCGGTCTGGGCGGACCAGCCTTCGCGTTCCCGGCACGGCGAGGATGGCGTCGTCGCCCCGCCGGCTGGGCCACGCCGCGGGCCGGAGGGCCGCCGCGAAAGCGCCGGCCGACGGATAGCGGTCCTGCGGATGCTTGGCCAGCGCCTTCCGGAGGACCTCCTCGACGTGGGCCGAGAGCTCGCCTTTGAGCTCGACGGTCGCCGGGACCGGCTTGGTGACGTGGGAGAGGAGGGTCGCCGCGGGCGTGTCGCAGTCGAACGGCACGCGTCCGGTGAGCATCTCGTAGGCCACGACGGCCAGGGAGTACAGGTCGGAAGCGGGGCCGAGCGGCTCATCGGCCGCCTGCTCGGGCGACATGTACTCGGGCGTCCCCATGACCGTGCCGGAGCTGGTCATGCGGCGAAGCTGGCCGACCATTCGCGCCAACCCGAAGTCGGCGAGCACAGGCGTGCCGTCGGCGCGCATCAGGATGTTCGACGGCTTGATGTCGCGGTGCAGCACGCCGTGCTCGTGTGCGTGGTCGAGCGCGCCGGCCAGCTTCTCGATCAGCGGCACGACGGCCTGCAGCTCCATCGGCCGGCCGACGCGGTCGGCGAGCGTGCCGCCCTCGACGAGCTCGAGCACGAGGTACGCGGTGCCGTCGTCGTAACCGAAGTCGTAGACCTCGAGGATGTTCGGGTGCTTCAGGCGCGCGACCGATCGCGCCTCCTGCTGGAAGCGCTCGCGGTAGCTCGCCTCGTCCGCGAAGAAGTCGGGCAGGACCTTGACCGCGACGTGGCGGTCGAGAGCCGGGTGGTAAGCGCGGTAGACCGCGGCCATCCCGCCACGGCCGATCCTCTCCATGACGCGGTAGGGCCCGAGGGTCATGCCCTCATGGACATTCATCTGCCACGCCCCGCTTGCATCCCCGAGAATCCCTTGCCCGCAGCGTAGGAAGTGACTACTTAGCGGAGCCCCTCTCACTTGGGCCAATTCACTACCCGATCGGGTAGTTCTGTTAACCGAACGCCGTCAGAGCCATCCTTGCTTGGCAGCTTCGTGCGCGAGCTCGGTGCGGTTCGACGCTCCGGTTTTCTGGAGGATCTGCCGGACGTGGAACTTGATGGTGTTCTGGCTGAGGTGGACCCGCGCCGCGATCTCGCGGTTGGTCATGCCTTCGACCATCAGGCGCATGATCTCCGTCTCCGTCCGGCTCATGTCGAGCGGGATCTTGTGCAGCCGCGCCGGCGGTGCCACGCCGCGCGTGTTGCGCAGGCGCTCCTGCATCGTGGCGCTGTCGATCGCGACGGCCGCGACGCTGCCGAGCGCTTCCAGGAAGGACAGCCACTCCTGGTCCGGGCTCAACGGTGAGCGGTGGAAGACCTCAAGGGCGCCGAGGAGCTTGCCCCTGCTGATGAGCGGCACGGCGCCGTAGGCCTTGAAGCCCTCGCGGGCGAAAAGCGATCGCCGGCGAAACTGCGAGAACGCGCTCAGCGCGGTCACGGTCTCGATGCGCCGGCTGCTGACGACGCTGCCGGGAATGCTCGAGTCCTCGACCGGAAGCCGATATTCCGGCACCGACGTCGCGAGGAAGCCTGTGCTGGCCGACAGCGCAAGCGTGTTGTCGGCCTCGTCCAGGAGAAGGACGTCGGCGGCGTCGACCTTGAGCTGCGACGTCACGTGGTCGAGGATCACCTTCAGCGTCAGCCTCAGATCTGGGCTCGCGCTGATCGCCAGGCTGACGCTCTGCAGCGCGGCCAGGCGTTCGAGCCGGTTGATCGCGTCCTCGTAGAGCTGCGCGTTCTCCACCGCGAGACCGGTCCGGTCGGCGATCGCCTGGATCCACAGAAGGTCTTTCTCGGTGAGGGGGTTGGACGAGCGCTGCTCCACGAGCCCCAGCGCGCCTATGCTCGCGCCCCGCGCGCGCATCGGCACGAAGGCGATGCCGATGTGAGCCCCCGGCGGAAGCCACGGATGCTGCTCGAGGTACCGTCTGACCTCGTCGTTGAGCAGACTCATCATCTCGGCCACCGTCGTATCCGGTATGAGCGTCGGTTTTCCGCTTTCGATCACCCGCGACCCGATGGGAGAGACCTCGAGCTGGCCGGCGAGGCGCATCGCCTCGGAATACGTGTCCGCGTAGCCGGGGTGGTCTTCGTCGGCGACGACGAACACGATCGAAGCCGGGTCTTTCCCCATCAAGGCGGCGATCCAGATGCCGGGACGGAGCTTGCTGAGAGTCTGCGTGACGGTCCGCAGGACCGCGCGGGGCTCCATCTGCGCGCTCGCGATCTGTTCTGTGACGGCGTCGATGATGTGGTCGCCGCCCGACCGGGTCGAGGCGCGGCTGCGCGCGATCAGGTGGGTGACGTCGGTCAGGTTTGCGACGGCGCCATCACCCTCGGGCGCGGCGTCGACCTGGACCCAGATGTCGATCCCGTCAGGGCGGCGCACCCTCGTGAGCGCGCCATGGACAGCCTGCCTCGCGCGCAGGCAAGCCAGGGCGGGGTGAACGCTGATCGGTCCGTCGGCGGAGTCGATCACGAGCCATCCCGCGTCATCGGCCCGTGACCCGATGAACGCGGCGGCGTCCTCGCCGAGCAGGTTCAGGGCCGCCTCGTTTGCTTCGACGACGGTTCCGCTTGCGTCATAGACGACGATCGCCGCAGGCAAGGTGTTAAGTGAGACCGCAGAGATCACCGCGCGGAATTATGGATGCCGTATTCGGCGCGCTCTTACATTTACGACAAATTGATCACAGTGCTTGCGATCCCCAAGGACGGCGTGTGGGAATGCAGCGTCACGGTCGAGCGCGGCGGTCAGCGCACCGAGCACACGGTCACGGTGTCGGCCGCAGCGCTCGCACGGTGGGGCGCCGGACCGGCGCAGGCGGACGTCGAAGACCTCGTGCGCCGAAGCTTCGAGTTCCTGCTGGAGCGTGAGCCCTCGACCTCGATCCTGCGACGCTTCGATCTGGCGGTCATCGAGAGCTACTTTCCGGAGTACGACGAGCTCTTCAGGAATAGTCGAGCCTAGGGTAGAAGCGCTTTCCACGTCCCTCGGGCGTGCGGTCGAACATCGCCCACATGGGCCACATGAAGTCCACGTGGCGTTTGTCCTGCCCCGGCTCGGCGTCCGCGAACCAAAGCTCGCTCGACCAGGTGTGGTGGATCTTCTTGCCCTTCTTCGTAAAGACGTGCGCCAGCGGAGACTGCTGGCCCGATTCGTCCTCGGCCAGGTAATCGCGATTGAAGGTGTTGCCGGCGGACGAGAGAAGGGTGGCGTGCGACCAGCCACGCCGGCGCGCGTGCTCGCGGAAGCGCGCGATCGGCGCCTTGGCGACGACAGCGAAATTGACGTGCTGCACGACATGCCGTGCGGCGCCGTCGATCGCGTCGATGATCGACGTACAGGAAGGGCACGGAGTCATTGAGCCGACGGCCTCCGGGTACATGAAGTTGTAGATGAACAGGCTCTTCTTGCCGGGCCGGAACAGCTCGGATAGACGCAGCGACCTGAAGTCTTCTTCGTCGGGCGTCCAGGCGTCGAACGCGTAATCGATCTTGACCACGCCGCCGAGCGGCAGTGCGCGCCGCTTGGCTGCGACCTGCTCTGCCTGCCGCCGAAGTTTCACCTCGTCCCGCAGCAGCGCATTCCGGGCCCGGCGGTAGGCGGAGGTCTCCCCAGGAAATCGCGTGAAACTAGTTGCCATTCAGACATTGTCAAACGTCCGTCACATTCGCCGCCTACGGTGCTGGCTACGATGGAGTTGGGGATGACCGGTCCGATCCTGGTCGTGGACGACGATCAGAAGATCGTGTCCCTCGTCAAGACCTACCTCGAGCGCGAGGGCTTTCGCGTCCTCACCGCACCCGACGGTCAGTCGGCGCTTCGGGCGTTCAACGAATTCCATCCCGGCCTGATCGTGCTCGACGTCATGCTGCCGGAGCTCGACGGCCTCGCGCTTCTGCGCATCATTCGAGAGCGGTCGCAGGTTCCGATCCTCATGCTGTCGGCACGCGCGCAGGTCGCCGACAGGGTGTATGGCATCCACGAAGGCGCGGACGACTATCTCGCCAAGCCGTTTTCGCCGACGGAGCTCGTGGTTCGCATCAAGGCGGTGCTGCGCCGCGTTCCTGATCAGGACGGATCCGCGGCGCTCCACGGCTCGCTCGAGCACGCCGATCTATGCATCGACCTCGACCGGGTCGAGGTGCGCCGTAACGGCAAGGTTCTTCCCCTGACGCCGGCGGAGTTCCGATTACTCGTCGCGCTGGTGGAAGCAGGCGGGCGCGTGCTCACCCGGCAGGCGCTTCTCGATTCGCTCTACGGCGCGTCTCAGGGCGACGCGCTCGAGCGCACGATCGACGTCCACGTAGGCAGACTGCGCGAGAAGCTGGGCGAGGACATCGGCGTGCCTCGGTATATCGCCACGGTGCGCGGTGTCGGCTACCGCGCCGTGGCCTAGATGCGGCGCTTCCACAGCCTGACGACGGCAATCACCGCGGTTGCGATCTTCGTCGCGCTGACCGCGGTGGCGGTCATCACCATCGGTGTGCTGGTGGTCGCGCAGTCGACGTTCAACCGGCTCATGGTCGAGGCCGGTACTCCCGCCACCGAGGCGCACGCCATGTTCGATCACGGCGTCGCCACGATCTTCGTGGTCGCGACGCTCGCCGCGGTCGTGGTCAGTGCGGTTCTCGCGGCAGTTCTGGCGTGGCGGCTCGGCCTGCCGATGCGGCGGATGGCGCGTGCCGCCGAGCGCATCGCGGGCGGCGACTATGCGGCACGGGTGCCCAGCAGCGGGCCGGCCGAGCTCGCGTCTCTTGCCGATTCCTTCAACCGGATGGCGGCGAGCCTGGCCGACCAGGAACAGCAGCGAAGAGACTTCATCGTCAACGCCGCGCACGAGCTGCGCACGCCGCTGACCAACCTCCAGGGCTACCTCGAAGCGCTGCGAGACGGAGTGATCGCGCCCAGCCGAGAACAGTTCGGCTCGCTGCACGAAGAAGCCCAGCGGCTCGTCCGCCTGTCGCGCTCGCTGGACGCGCTGGCCGACGGGGAACGAGCCGGCCGGAACGGCCATCGCGACGACATCGACGTGGGCCAGGCCGTGCGTTCCGCGGTCGAGGTCGCGCGCCCGGCGTTTGAGGCGAAGGAGATCGACGTCGCCGTGTCGATACCAGACCGCATCGTCGCGCGAGGAGAGCCGGACGGCGTGGCGCAGGTGCTCGCAAATCTTCTGCAGAACGCGGCGCGCTACACGCCGCGCGGCGGACGCGCCTCGATAGAAGCCGTCGGTTCGCGGCGAACGGTAACGGTCTCGGTGATCAACAGCGGCGATGGAATCCCAGCCGCCGATCTCACGCGGGTCTTCGAGAGGTTCTATCGCGTCGAGAAATCGCGCGATGTCGAACGGGGTGGTGCAGGGATCGGCCTGGCGATCGTCAAGCAGCTGGTCGAAGCATCGGGCGGCCGCGTCGGCGTCGACTCCGACCGGAGCCAGACGCGATTCTGGTTCACTCTGCCCGCGGCTTAGACCTTTCGTCTTTTTGTGTCGGCCGCGTGACCGGCCGTCACGGTTACGAGATACGCCTTCCGCAACGTGCTCCATGAATTTCGCGCAAGGAGGCGTGTATGAATCGTCCAGTCCGGTTACTCGTCGTGGTCGCGGCCGTAGCTGCCACGGCGTTCGCTGGTTCGGCGCCGGTCCGAGCGGACAGCTCGGGCGGCAACGCGGTTTTCGTGCAGACCAACGATCCGAGCGGCAACGCGATCGACGCCTACGTTCGCAACGGTGACGGAACGCTGACGTTCACCAACAGCTACGCAACCGGTGGCCTCGGCGGTCGCGAGACCGGATCGATGTCGGATCCGCTCGCATCGCAAGGCTCGTTGCGTCAGCTCCCGGCGGGACTTCTCGCCGGCGTGAACGCGGGCAGCGACACCATCTCGGTGTTCACCGTGAACGGCGATCATCTGCAGCGCACGCAGATCCTTCCGTCCGGCGGGCCGTTCCCGACGAGCATCGCCTTCCACGGCAACGTGCTCTACGTCCTCGATGCAGGCGGGGCGGGATTCGTGTCGGGGTATCGCATCGTGGGCGAAGCGCTGCAGCCAATTCCCGGCTCGACGCGAACGCTGGGACTTGCCAATGCGACGCCACCCTTCTTCCTCACCTCTCCGGCGCAGGTCGGCTTCACGCCCGACGGCGCCCATCTCATCGTCACGACCAAGACCAACGGCACGGTTGACGTCTTCTCCGTCAGCGCCGGCGGTCAGCTGTCGGCCGCGCCGGTGAAGAATCCGGCAGCCGGCGTGCCCTTCGCATTTGGCTTTGCGGGTGGGGAGATGGTGCTGAGCTTCGCCGGTACCAGCTCGCTGGAAACGTTCCTCGTCAACGCCGACGACACGATCACGCCGGTGAGCGCTCCGGTGGGCGATGGACAGGCCGCGCTGTGCTGGATCACCTCGGTGCGCGGTTTCGAGTACACCTCGAACACCGGGAGCAATGACGTAAGCCAGTTTCAAGTGCTAGCGAATGGAACCGTTGCGCTTGTCAATCCGGTCGCCGCATCGAACATCCCCGGCGCCATCGACTCGGCGTCGGCCGGCGGCCAGACCCTTTACGTCCAGAGCGGACTTTCGAGCACCATCCACGTGTTCAACGTCGGCGCCGGAGGCGCGCTCACGCTGACGCAGATCGCGGCGGTGCCCGACGGCGGAAGCCAGGAAGGAATCGTCGTTACGTAGTCAGTTCGATCCGTCGGGGTGGGTCGTCCCGCGGGCGGCCCACCACCCCTTCAGGTCGTCGATCACCGGTCGAACGAAGATCAGCGCAAGGAGTGGCGCGCCGATCAGGTTGATGACCTGCCATGGCTCGAGCGTCGGCCCGCCTGAATCGTGCGGCACCACGTGTTGACCTCCGACCGCGATCAGGGCCGCGAGAAAAGCGAACAGCCTACGCCGCCGCCTTGCCGAGCTTCGGCGCCAGTCTCTCGAGCTTGCGAGCGGTGGAAACTTCCTGGTCTCGGTTTTCGGTAAGAAGCTTCACCGCCTTGCGCATCTTCAGCATCTCCGCGCCGTCGATCAGGTCGGCGTAGCCGGCCATCTCGTAGTGCTCCGCCTTCGCTGCCGCGCCGGCGATGACGGCGTCACGGATCTCGCTGGTGCCCGAGTCTTCCATCATCTTCGAGGCCTCGTCGACGAGGCCCTTCGCACCCATGCACTCCTGGCGCTGCGGCTGCTCGCCTGCCTCGCTGAAGATCTCCTCCAGGTTCTGTATCTGCTGCTCGGTCTGCTGCATGTGCTCTTCGAGCATCGTCTGCAGCTTCTCGTCGGTCGCTTGGTCACGCATCTTGCCCATGGCCTCGAGGAACTTGTGCTCGGCGTCGTACATGTCGGCCAGCTCATGGGCGAACTTCTCTTGCGCGGTCGTGATGGGCATACGGCATCCTCCCGATTGTGGTTCTACGAGTGCAACGCTTGCGGTTGGGAGCGATACCGATTGACGCGGTTTTTGACGTTATGCCGCGGCGCGCTTTTTCGGCAGCCGAAAGCGCATGCCGGCGCGCTCCACGATCACGGGCTCACCTCTCCATCCCTTCCACACCGCGGCGATCAGAACCGATGCGACTCCGGCAATAGGAACCGCGAAAAGTGCGCCCACAATGCCACCGAGCTCGGCTCCGATCACGACCGCGAGCAGCGCGATCGCGGGGTGGAGGCCGACCGCGCCACCCGTGATCCGTGGTGCGAGCACGTTGTTCTCGAAGACCTGCATGACCACGAAGAACGCAACGACATATGCGACGAGCGGCCATGGCTGCGTGAGGCTGATCATCACCGCCGGAAGGGACGCGAGAATCGGACCGACCATCGGGATCAGCTCGAAGAAGAAGGCGAGGATCCCTATCAGCACGGGGTAGTGGACGCCGAGGAGCCACGACCCGAATCCCGCTGACAGCCCGATGATCGACGCCATCAGGAGCTGGCCGCGGATGTAGGCGCCGAGGACCTGGCTCACCGCGTCCTGAACGAAGCGCACTTTGTCGCGCTGATTCTCAGGAAAGAGCCGAACCACGACATCGGCCATGCGCCGGCCGTCGACGATGAACCAGAAGCCGAGGACCAGGACGAGCGCGGCGCTCACGACTCCGCCGGCGATCGTCTCGACCAGCATGATCGCGCTGGACACGGTCGTCTGGGCGATAGCCCGCAGCTCGCCGGCCAGGTCCAAGCCGGCGAGCGGCTGATAGCCCTTTAGCTGCTCGAGGTAGCCGGGCAGCTTCTGAGCCAGTGCTTCGCTCTGGTCGATGGTCGGCGGCGCGAGCACGAGGATGCCGATGGTCAGCAGGCCGAGCGCAAACGCGTAGATCAGGAGGGCCGCGAGGCCTCGAGGCAGGATCCGCTGCGCCAGGGACAGCGGCGGTTCCAGCGCGTAGGCCAGGATGACCGCCAGCAGCACGACCACGACGATCTGCAGCACCCGTCCGACCACCTGCGTTCCGACCCAAATGAACGCGATCGCGGCCAGCGCCACCAGGCACTGATCCCGAAGCCTGCCCCAGTCGACGGAGTTCATCCCTTCTGAGAGATAACGCCCGGTACGGGGCGAGTTCAACAGCCCGGCGGGGGCCGCCTCGCGTTCTCCAATTGGTGGGAACCGAAAAACGAGCCCCGAACGAGAAGCCAGAGCCGCAAAAGCTCGAGCGGATCGCCGACTGGGCGGTCGGGCGCCGGTTCGAGGACATCGCCGCCAAAGACGTGCCCTACCTCAAGGTCCTGGTCCTGGACACGCTTGCCTGCGCCATCGGCGCCTTGGGCCGCGAGCCGATCGAGGCGGTCAGGGGCCTGACCAGCGATCTGGGCGGCGCCGAGTGGTGCTCGCTCGTCGGCGGCGGCCGGACGTCCCCCGACCGCGCCGCCTTCGTCAACGGAGCTCTGGTCCGTTACCTCGACTTCATGGACATCATGTACGTGCGCGGGCAGAGCTTCCACCCGTCCGACAACTTCGCAGCGGTCCTCGCGGCGTCGGAGGTCGCCGGCGCGTCCGGCCGGCAGCTGCTCACCGCGCTCGCGGTCGCGTACCAGGTGCAGGCGAACTTCAGCGAGCGCGCCCCGCTCCAGAACAAAGGTTTTGATCACGTCAGCCACCTACCGTTCTCGATACCGGCGGCGGTTGCGAACGCGCTCGGACTGGATCGCCGCGTCGCCGCCAACGCGTTGGCCATGTGCGCCTGCTCGACGACGAACCTGTGGGTCGTCCGCACGGGGTTGCTGTCGCGATGGAAAGGCTTCGCGTCGGCGCAGGCGGCGATGGCGTGCATGCACATGACGCTGCTGGCGACGCGGGGGATGACAGGGCCACTCAACCTGATGGAGGGCCCGCAGGGTTGGGAGGACGTCGTCGGCGAACGGGTCGAGATCGACTGGCCTAAGGAGAAGCTCGACCGGTTCACCGAGAGCTCGATCAAACGCTACAACGCTGAGGGTCACACGCAATCCGTGCTCGAGTGCCTGCTCGAGATGCGCGGGCGGCACAACGTTCGAGCCGAGGATGTCGAGCGCGTCGAGGTGGATGCGGTCAAGCAGGTGCTCAACATCGTCGGAGGCGGCGAGGCGGGTGACCGCGCGGTCGTCCGCAGCAAGGAGCAGGGCGACCACTCTCTTCCTTATATGTGTGCGGTGGCGCTGCTCGACGGCGACGTCTGGCCCGAGCAGTTTCAGGAGGACCGCCTGTCGCGGAGCGACGTGCAGGAGCTCATGAAGCGCGTGTGGATTCGCCAGCGCGACGACCTCAGCGACCGCTATCCGAAAGAGCTTCCATGCCGCGTCAGGATCGAGTTGCGCGATGGGCGCCAACTCGAGGGCGAGAAGTCTGACTTCCTGGGTTTCGGCAAGACGCGGCGCCGTGACTGGGACGGCGTTCTGGAGAAATTCGAACGCCTGACGGGCCCTCTTCTTGACTCGGGACTGCGGCGAGACATTCCTCAGGCCGTCTCGGCGCTCGACTCGATCCAGGTGTCGGAGCTCGCGAGTCTGCTCGGCCGCGCGGGGCCGCGAGGCGTGCGCGCGACCGCCTAACATCGCCGCCATGGCGGATGAGTTCAAGGGTTGGAAAGGCGACTTCACCGGCTTCTTCCTGGGCTTGCGCGCCAACAACAACAAGCCGTGGTTCGAGGCCCACCGCAAGCAGTACGAGGAGGACGTGAAGCGGCCGATGCTTGCATTGCTGGCGGACCTCGACGAAGAGTTCGGCCCGCTTCATCGCGTGTCCCGCCCCAATCGCGACATCCGCTTCAGCTCCGACAAGTCGCCGTACAAGCTGAACATCTACGCCGATCTAGAGCGCGGCGGGTACGTAGCGCTGGACGCTGAGGGACTTGTCGCCGCCGGCGGGCGGTACATGGTCGAGGACGCGCAGCTCAAAAAGCTGCGGCAGTCCGTCGCGAGCGACCGGTCGGGCAAGGAGCTTGTCGCCATCGTCGCCGAGCTGCGCAAGAAGGGCTACGACGTCTCGGGTCAGGAGCTCAAGCGTGTGCCCCCGCCATATCCGCAGGACCATCCGCGCGCGGACCTTCTCCGCCACAAGCGCCTGATCTACTCGAAGCGTTGGCCCGTCGGACCTTGGATAGCGACGGCCAGGGCGAAGGAGCGCGTGGCCCAGGCCTGGCGGGACGGCGCCCGGCTCGATGCCTGGTGCGCCCGTCACATGGACTAGCTGCTCTGCATCTCCGCGAGGAGCTGCGCCGCCTCGCGCGCGTTCGTCGTGCCGTAGTTGGAAAAGCAGTTGTTGTAGACGACATGCGTCTGTTTCGTCTGCTTGGCGATCGCGGCGATCTTCGGCGTCCAGTCCGCCAGCTCGTCCTCGTCGTAGAGATAGCGAAATCGTTCTGACGGCGGGATGTCCTTCTTCTCCCAGTTCTCTTTGTTCCGTCCGTGAAAGCGATACACGGCCAGCTCATCGTTGGTCGGAAAGATCACGGGTGGGACCGAGCTCTTGAAACCCTGCGGCTCGTCGACGGCGACATAAGGGATCTTGTTGTCCTGGAGGAACCTGATCGTGCGCTCGGCGTTCTTCTCGTTGAACCAGCTGCCGTGGCGAAACTCGACCGCGATCGGCAGGTCCAGTCGCTGGCGCGTCTCGAGGATCAGCTCGCGCGCTTCGTTCGAGGGAAAAACCCACTTCGGGAACTGCACGAACACCGCGCCGAGCTTGCCCGCGTCGATCAGTGGCGCGAGTGCATCGCGGAACTGCTCATACACGGCGTCGAGCAGGTCGCCGGGCATGTCCTTGCGATAGATGCGTTTCTTCTCCGTCAGCTCCGACGGCAGTCCCTCTTTGATCGCCTTCGGCAGGCGCGAGACCTCGGTCGGCTGGCCGGTCATGAGGGCGTGCGCCTTGATGTCGAAGACGAAATCCTTCGGCGTGCGTTCGACCCAGCTCTCGGACGTGCGCTTGTTCGGCAGCGCGTAGTAGGTCGCGTCGACCTCGACGACCGGAAACTGGCTCGCGTAGTAGCGAAGCCGCTCCTCGGCCGTGCTCAGACCCTTCGGGTAGAAGACGCCGGGCGCGGTCATCGTGGGATCGGTCCAGCTCGCGGTGCCGAACCTGGCTTCGCCTTTGCCGACACGAACAGGCTTCTCCGCCGCGCCGCCGGCTTGTTCGCCGCGCTTGCGCGCATCTTCCACGCCGGGGTCGTGGGGATCTACTCGAGCCATTCCGTGACGAACCGCGGACTCAGATGGATGTCGATCTGACGCAAATTCTCGGTGCCGCTGTTGATGAAAGCGTGCGGCTGGTTAGGGTCGACCACGGCCATCTCACCTGCGCGCACCTCACGGGTCGACGTGCCATCCCTGAAAGTGGCGGTGCCTTCGGTGACGATCAGCAGCTCGACGTAGGGATGGCGGTGAAGCTTCGGACCCTTGCCTGGCGGCGCGTCGACGAAGATCACACACGCGCCGACGCCGCCGAACTTCTCGCCGACGAAATCGCGACTGACGATGTCCTTCGGCAAGTCCTGGGTCTTGACAAAAGTGATTGCCACGACGCCGGATGTTAGACGAGCGCGGTGAGGAGCTCCGCCTGCTGCATGAGGTGCCGCGGCGCCAGGAATTCGGCGATGACGCGAAGCCTCGCCTGCCGGCCGAGCTCGCTCGCGCGCGCACGGTCTTCCAGCAACCCGACGATCGCGTCGCCGAAACCGCTTAGGTCCTTGGGGTCGTCGACGAGGATGCCGCTCCGCTCGCTCTCGATCTGATCTTCGATTCCGCCGACGCGACTCGCAACCACCGGCCGGGACTTCCACATGGCCTCGGCGACGGTGAGCCCGAAACCCTCGGCGAGGCTCTTCTGCAAAACCACGTCGGCACGCCGCTGCAGCGCGTTGACGATCAACGCGTTCTCATCGAGGTCTTCCATCGGTATCTGCGCGATGACGATGCGCTCGCGAATCGGACGGTCGACCTCACCGACCGCGCGCTGCACCTCCGCGATGATCTCGGGCTGCTCGGGATCGTCGTCGACCGACCTGACGGCGGGGCCCGCGAGCACCAGCCACGCATCGGTGCGTGGACCGACATGGCGGGCGAAGGACTGGACGACGCCGACCGGATCTTTGAGCCGGTCCCATCGCGAGACCTGCATGACGAACGGCGCCGAGGCGGGCATGCCGTCGAGCAGACGCGACCGTGACAGGACGTCGGTCGTCTCGTGCCCGTCGAGCTCACGGTTCTTCGTGGTGAACGGGTCGATGCACGGCGCGATGATGCGCACGCGCGCCGGCTCGCAGCCGTCCCACACGTAAGCCGCCCGCGAGAAGATCACCGCGGACGCGGTGGTCAGGTAGGGAGCCAGGAACCGCCACGCGCTTCGAACGATCGCGTTGGGTTCGTCGATGCCGATGTGCGAGCGCCAGACGACCTTGATTCCGTGGTGCGTCAGCGCGGGAATGAGGCCGGCGGTCTGAGGATCGTGCAGCACGGCCAGGTCGCCGGGTCGCATCACGGCGAGCAGTGCGTCGACGTTCGGCTCGAGCGTGTGCTCATACACCTGGCGGTCTTCCGCCGTCAGCTCGGAACCATCTGGCGAGACACCGTGAAGCAGCGTGTGGATCTTCTTGGTGAGATCGAAGAAGTCGGGTGAGCCCTCGATCACGGCCCAGCGCTCGTCGACGCCGGCGGCGATGTCGTACGGGATGAGCGAGCTCAGCATCTCGGCCACGCCGCCGCCGCGGGCGGTCGAGTTGACGTTCCAGACGGCCCTGCCCCGAACCCGGGCGGCAAAGGCACGCATCGCCCGATCGAACGCGGCCCAGCCCTCCTCGCCCAGCACCGGCCGGTACCGCTGGAGCGGGGTGGAGTTCAGTTCGACGGTTTCCAGGTTCGCCGGGGTTGTCGCCATGCCTAGAAGGAAACGCCTGCCGCGCGTTTACTCGACGTGGGGATTTCTCTCCGGCCCAAGCGCCTGAAGCGCTACCGCGACATTGCGGCGCTGCTCCTCGAATACGGAGGGAGCGACGTCGTGCGCCGCGCCGGGCTCGAGGAGGCCGTCGATTCGCCGCCCCGCGAAGACGGCGCCGAGACCGCCAAAGCGACCTCGCTGGCCGGTGATCTGGAGCGGCTCGGGCCGACGTTCATCAAGCTCGGTCAGCTCCTTTCCACCCGTCACGACCTGCTGCCCGCCGAGTACATCGCCGCGCTCTCACGCTTGCAGGACCATGTCGCGCCGTTTCCATTCGAGCAAGCCGAGCACATCATCTCCACCGAGCTCGACGTAAGGGTTTCCAGGGTCTTTGCGCGCATCGATCCCGAACCCGTGGCGTCGGCGTCGTTGGGCCAGGTTCACCACGCGGTGCTGCGCGACGGGCGTGACGTCGCCATCAAGGTCCAGCGGCCGGGCATCCGCGAGCGGATCGATGACGATCTCGACGCCCTCGACGACATCGCGGAGTTTCTCGACGCGCACACCGCTGTCGGCCATGCCTATTCGTTCACCGAGACCATGTCCGAGTTTCGCAAGGCGCTGTACCGCGAGCTCGACTACCGGCATGAAGCGGAGAACATGACTGTGATCGGCCGGAACCTTGCGAAGTTCGAGCGAATCGTGATCCCGCAACCGATTCTCGATTTCACGACGACGCGCGTGCTCACGATGGATTTCGTCCGCGGTCGGAAGATCACCAAGCTCAGCCCATTGCGGCGACTCGAGCTCGATGGGCGCCAGCTGGCAAGCGACCTGTTCGAGGCTTATCTGCAGCAGATACTCGCGGACGGCTTCTTCCACGCCGACCCGCATCCCGGCAACGTCTTCCTGACCGACGACGACAGGATCGCGCTTCTCGACCTGGGCATGACCGGCATGCTGACACCGGCCCTTCAGGAGCAGCTGCTCCGCCTGGTGCTCGCGATGTCGGAAGGGCGCAGCGATGACGCCGTGGACATCCTCGTGAAGATCGGCCGCCCGACCGATGAATTCGACCGTCAGGCGGTGAACAGCGCGGTCGCCGACTTCGTATCACAGACCAGCGGCGGACACTCGCTCGAGCAGATGCAGCTTGGGCGACGGATCATGGATGTCTCGGGCATTGCGGCGCGATCGGGGCTGCGGCTGCCGCCGGAGATGGTCCTGCTCGCCCGGGCGCTGATCAATCTCGACCAGGTCGGCCGCACGCTCGATCCCGATTTCGATCCGAACGAAGCGATTCGCATGAACGCGGCCGACATCCTCCAGCAGCGATTGATCAGGAGCGCAACCCCGGGCAGCCTGTTTTCGAACGTGCTCGAGGCGAAGGATTTCGTGGTCAATGTTCCGGGCCAGCTCAACCGCATCCTCGAGCACGTCGCCAACAACGACGTCGAGATCAAGGTCGATGCATTCGACGAGGATCGCTTGATGAGCGGCATTCACACGATCGCGAATCGCATCACGATCGGTCTGGTGCTGTCGGCATTGATCATCGGCGCCGCGCTGCTGATGCGCGTGCCGACGCATTTCACGCTCCTCGGCTATCCCGGCATCGCGATGACGTTCTTCGTCGTCGCGGCGATCGGCGGGCTGGCCCTGGTCGCCTCGATCCTCAGGGATTAGGCGGGAACGCCTAGAGCTTCATCAGGCGATCGAGCAGCGGGAGCTGCGAGGACAGGATCATGCGCCTTGCCTCCTCGACCTCGAACCAGCCCGCGCGGTCGACCTCCGGAAACTCCTGCATCCGGCCGGAGCGCGGCGGCCACTCCATCGAGAACCCGGCGCTCTTGAGCTGCGTGACCTCGAAATCGCCCGGCGCCGCCCACGCGTGCACGACCTTTCCGCCTGCCTGACGTATCGATCCCAGCGACGTCAGATCGCCGTTCGGCGGCGACGCGCCCAGCTCCTCCTGGAACTCGCGGCGGGCGACGTCGACGGCCTGCTCGCCAGGCTCGATCTCGCCCTTCGGGATCGACCACGCGCCCTCGTCGCGCTTTGCCCAGAACGGACCGCCGGGATGGATGAGCAGCACCTCGCGCTTGCCGTCGCGCGTCCGGAACAGCAGCAGGCCTGCGGATTCCCTGGCCAGCGCTATTTCTTCCAATCGAGCGGCAGGCCCGCCTCGAGATGCTCGAGCGCGCTGTCCGCGATCTCGACCATGTCCGTCTTGGGGTCACGGGCGATAGTGAGCATCGACGCCAGCAGCACGCCAAGCACCGCCCCCGCCATGTTGCGCACCGCGAAGTCGCTCGTGCCGGAGCCGGCGCGCTGGGCGAGCAGCTCGGTGACCTGCTCGACGAGGTCCGCGAACTGACTCAGCATCGCGCCCCGGAGCTCGGGCGTCGCCATGAACAGCTGCGTGCGCTCCCTGATGAGGGTTTCCTGCTCCGGAGTGAGTTGCGAAAACACCGTGCGCATCGCGACGCGGAGCCGCCGGATCGGGTTGACGTCGGCGGGTTGTGCGTCGAACGCCGCGATGATCAGCGGATCGAGGTCGTCCTGGAAGACGACCGCTTCCTTCGACGGGAAGTAGTTGAAGAAAGTGCTCGGCGAGATCTCCACGGCTTCGGCGATCTCTTCGATGGTGGTCTCCTCGAAGCCCTTCTCCAGAAAGAGGCGCATGGCCTCTTTCTGGATGGCCGCTCGTGTCCGAAGCTTCTTGCGCTCGCGTAAGCCTGGCGCCGTCATGCCACCTGTTCAACGGCCGGCCGCGCCGTCGCGGAGACCTGGCTGCGGCCCGGCAGGAAGATCAGCGCAAGCAACGCGGCTGTGCCCGCGATTCCGGCGGAGATCAAAAGTGCCGCGTCCATTCCCTGGACGAATGCATACCTCACGGATTCAAGCAGAGTCGGCGAGTGCAGCTTCGCCGCCACCGCCACGCCGGCGAACACGCTGAGCTTCACCGTCGACGCCAGCGCGGAAGGCAGGCCTGCGAGGTCGAGATGCGACTGGTAAACCGTGACCAGCACGCTGCCGAGCACCGCCGATCCGAACGGAGCGCCGACCTTCTGCATGGCCTGCAGCAACGCGGACGCGACGCCGCTCCGGTCGCTGGGCACTTCCTTCAGCGCAACCGAAGCCGCGGTGGCGAAGCCGACGCCCATGCCGAAGCCGACGATGAGCTGCCAGACGATCACGTACGTCGCCGTCGAGTCGAGGGCGGTGCGCGACCCGATCAGCAATCCGATCGCCGTGATCGCGAAACCGACGGCGACCGTGTAGCGCGCGCCCACCCGCTGCGCCACGCGGTCGGCCGGGACGGCTCCGATGATGAGACCGACGATGATCGGCAGCAGGCGAACGCCCGAGCCTTCGGGGTCGAGCCCGAGCACGCCCTGCGAGTACTGCGGAAGCGTGAAGACCATGCCGATCAACGCCATGCCGCCGAGCGCGGCGAGGATGACGCCCCACGTGAATCCGCGCGACTGAAACAGCGAGAGGTCGATCAGCGGGCGGCCGCCTGGGCGCGCGGTGAGATAACGCTCCCAGACGAAGAACGCGACGAGGACGAGCACGCCGGCGACGGCTGCCGCGAGCGACGGCGGGTCGGTCCAGCCGTTGCGGCCGAGCTCGATCAGCCCGTACGTCACCAAGGCGAGTCCGCCGCTCGCGAGCAGCATGCCGAGCGGGTCGAGCGCCGGGCGCTCGGGGGCGCGTGACTCCGGGACGAGCGCGATGACCGCGATGAGGCCAACCAGGGCGATGGGGACGTTCATCAGGAAGATCCACCCCCACCAGAAGTTGGTGAGGAGCCATCCTCCGAAGATCGGGCCGATGGGGAGGGCCACGAAATTTGCGGCAGCCCAGATCCCGACCGCACGCGGGCGTTCCTGCTCGTCGAAGAGCACGGTCATCACCGACAGCGCCATCACGACGACGGCGGCGCCTGCAGCGCCGAGCACGAGGCGGCCCGCGATGAACTGCGCGGGGTTGACCGAGTACGCGCACGCGATCGACCCCGCCGCGAACATCACGAGCGCGCCGAGCAGGATGCGCTTCCGTCCGAAACGATCTCCGAGAACGCCCGCCGGCAACATGCCGGCGGCCAGCACCAGGGCATAGCCCGACGAGAACCACTGCAGGTCCGACTCGGACGCCTTGAGCGCGCCTGCCAGCGTCGGCAGCGCCACGCTCAGGACGGTCACGTCCAGCCCCACGGCCAGCACCGCCAGCGTCACGGCGCCGAGCGCCCACCATCTCCGAACTCCAATCAAGTTCATTTCGCCACCTCCTCTAATCTTGGAGTCGATAGTAATCATAGCAACTCCAAAATTAGGGAGACTGTTCCGATGTGGTGCAAATAGACGCACCATCTGGCGGACGGCGGCGCATGATGTGGCCACAGTCTTTTCCGCGAAGAGGAGGCTTCAATGGGCGAAGAGGGCGCCTACGCGTTGTTCTGCGCGACGGTCGACGCCGCGTCGTCGGCCGCCGGCATCAGCGATCCGTCATTGCTCGAGCGCATCAAGCGGCCCGAGCGCGTGCACGAGGTGACGATCCCGCTTGTCCGTGACGACGGGCGCCGGCAGCTGCTCACGGGCTATCGCGTCCAGCACAGCTCGGCGCGCGGTCCTTACAAAGGCGGCATCCGCTACCACCCGAACGTCTGCCTCGACGAGGTCAAGGCGCTCGCGGGCTGGATGAGCATCAAGACCGCCGTCGTCAACATCCCGATGGGCGGCGGTAAGGGCGGCGTCACGGTCGATCCGCACGACCTGTCGCTGCACGAGCTCGAGTGCCTCACGCGCTCGTACACCGAGCGCATCTGGCGATTCATCGGCCCGCTCGTCGACATCCCGGCGCCCGACGTCAACACCGATTCGCGGATCATGGACTGGCTCGCCGACGAGTACGGACGGCTCTCGGGCCTGGCCGACCCGGCGGTCGTCACGGGAAAGACGGTCGAGCACGGTGGATCATTGGGTCGCGACAAGGCGACCGCGCGCGGCGGATTCGACGTTCTCGAGGCCGCGATGGGGGCAGCGCACGAAGAGATGCGCGGCAAGCGCGTGGCCATCCAGGGATTCGGGAATGCAGGCGCGAACGCCGCCTTGCTGCTCAAGGAGGCAGGCGCGATCATCGTCGCGGCGTCGGACTCGACGGCGTCGCTCGTCGCATCGGAAGGATTGCCGGTCGCCGAGCTGTCTGCGTTCAAGGACCGCGGCGGTCATTTCTGCGACCTGACTCAATTCGCGCGCAAGCGCGCAGATTCCCCGCTTTACGAGGACGTCGACATCCTCGTTCCCGCTGCGCTCGAAGGCCAGATCACCGCGGAGAACGCGGAGCGCGTCAACGCGCGCTGGATCGTCGAGCTCGCCAACGGACCGACCACGCCGGAGGCCGATGCGGTGCTCGCTCGGCGCGGCGTGCATCTGCTGCCCGACATCCTCGCCAACGCCGGCGGCGTCGTCGTCAGCTACTTCGAGTGGGTGCAGGACCTGCACTCCGAGCGCTGGCTCCTCGAAGAGGTCGAGGCGCGACTCGCTGTCATCATGCGGCGTGCGTTCGACGCGGTTACAGCACTCGCCAAGGACAACGACATCTCGCTTCGCGTCGCCGCTTACGCAGTCGCGCTCCAGCGCATCGCGGCGGCGATCAAGGAGACGGAGGCCGCCCCACGCCGGAGCATCAGCACGGTCATCATGTAGGCATGGGTGCCAACGCGGCCTGGGATCGTTTCGAGTCGGACATCCAGGGACTGGTCGGTGAGCTGAAGCGGCACTACCGCGAGGCTGATAGCGCGGGCAACGCCGCCGAGATCAACAAGTCGTTGGAACAGGTGCGGCAGGCGGCCGACACCGTGTTCAAGTCCCTCGAGAACGCGACGAAGGATCCTCAGGTCCGGACCAAGACGAAGGACACCGCGCGCTCGTTCGGCATGGCGGTCGCGGAGACGTTTCGCGACCTCAGCGACGAGATCGAAAAAGCGGTCCGCCGAAACTAGGGCGTTTTCGCTCCGGTCGCGGCTTGTCTGACCGTGATGATGCGCGCCACATCGGCGGGCGAGAGGATGCCGACGAGCGTGCCGTTGTCGAACACGAGCACGCGCTGATCCAGCGCTGAGCCGATCCTCTGGATCAACGCCGACAGGTCTTCGCGCGGCGTCGTCACGGGCACCTCGGCAATCGGACGCGCGACCTCGACCAGGTGTCTGGTCGCGCGATCGCCGGCAGGCATGCGCACGAGATCTGAAAGTCGGACCACGCCCGTCAGGCGACCGGACGCCTCGTGCACCGGGTAAGTGGTGAAGCTGTGGTTGGGCGCGACCGATTCGAGGAACTGCTCGACCGTGACCCAGTCGGGCAGCGTGACCACGGGCGAGGTCATCGCGGCCGAGACCGGTACCGAGCGCAGCAGGGTGCGGACGTTGGAGCCTGCTTCCTCGGCGCCGCCCGCCGACAGCAGGAACCAACCCAGGACCGCGATCCAGATGCCGTTGAGCGCCTGTCCGAAGAACAGCGCCACGACGCCGGCGCCGATCATCAGGAAGGCGAAGAAGCGGCCGATTCGCACCGCGTTGTGGACGCCACGCTGCCGGCTGCCCGAGCGCCACCACAGAATCGAGCTCAGCAAGCGGCCGCCATCGAGCGGAAATGCGGGAACGAGGTTGAAAACACCGAGCGCGAGGTTGACGAAGGTCAGGTAGCTGAACAGGTCGGAGATCAATGGATTGGCCTGCGTCGCCAGCGCCAGGCCGAAGGCGATCGCGGCGACGACAAAGCTCGTGAGCGGTCCGACGCCGGCGATCAAAGCCTCCGACCACGCGCTCGCCGGCTCGCCGTCCAGTCGCGAGACGCCGCCGAACAGCCACAGAGTGATGCCCGCCACCTTGACGCCGTGGCTGCGCGCAACGAGCGCGTGCGCCAGCTCGTGGGCGAGAAGGCACGTATAGAAAAGGACGGCGCCGATCGCGGCGACGATCCAGTAGAGGAGTGCGGGATAGCCGGGCGCATCGACCGGGAGGATGTTGGTCGCGAGCGTCCACGTCACCACCGCGAAGATGAAGACCAGGCTCCAGTTGAGGCCGATCTCGATTCCGAACAGTCGACCGAGCCGCAAGCTCGGATTCATTGGTGCCCGAGTCTACAGTTAGCCCGTGCGCGCGGCCGAACGGCGGCATTCCGACCGACCCGCGGTGCTGTTCGACCTCGACGGAACGCTCATCGACAGCGTCTACCAGCACGTCCTCGCGTGGAAGGAGGCGCTCGAGTCGGCCGGTATTCCGCTGTCGGTGTGGCGCATCCACCGCCGCATCGGCATGAGCGGCGGGCTCTTGCTGCGTGCGCTCGCCCGCGAGACCGGCCGCGAGCTCACCGCAGACGAGGCCGATCACATCCGCAAGCTCCACGAGCAGGGATACAGGCGGCGGATCTCCGAGGTGCGGCCACTGCCCGGCGCTCAAGAGTTGATCGACCTGCTGACGCGCCTCGACGTGCCATGGGCGATTGCGACCAGCAGTAGCGAGCCGACGGCCCAAACATCACTCAAGCTGCTCAAGCTTCCCGAAGGAGTGCCGGTCATCACACGCGACCTGGTGGAGTACGCCAAGCCCAATCCCGACCTGTTCATCGCCGCCGCCGAAGCGCTCGATATGCCGATCACCGACAGCTTTGTCGTCGGTGACAGCGTGTGGGATCAGCTCGCCGCTCAGCGAGCGCACGCGCTGGGCATCGGCGTGCTGAGCGGTGGGTATGGGCGCGAGGAGCTGGAGAGTGCCGGCGCGTATCGCGTGTACGACGATCCGAAGGACCTGATGAGCCACATCGACGAGCTCGGCATAAGAACCGGCACGTGATACGTTGATGGATGGCTGCGCCGGCTGAACTTGCCGGCGATCTCTATCGGGGGGTGCGGGACAAATGAATAAAGTTCGACGTGGTGTGCTGGCGTTTGCCGGCATGGCATCGGTGGTCGTCGCCGCGGTTGGGTTGTCGCCCGGCGCTGTTGCGGGAAGTGCTCCCGGCTACAACGTCACCAACGTCGGCGCCTACGGTGGCGAACCGTCGTTGGTCTCCGACAACATGGGTCAGCTCTATGACACGACGCCAAGCGGCGGCTTGACGTACACGTCCACCAACCACGGGGCGACGTGGACGCAGGTCGCAACCGCAGATTCCAACAGTGGAGACAACTGCCTCGCCACCGACCAGTCGAGCGCTCTGTACCTGTGCAATCTCTTCATCAAAGAAGGCACGTCGGTGCTTCAGACCAACGTCTTCAAGTCGACCGATCACGCGCAGACTTGGAAGCAGGTCGCAAGTCCGCAGCTTCCTGGCTGCTCGTCGACGACCTGCAACCCGTTCGGGGTTGATCGTCCATGGGTCGCGGCGTCGATTCCATCGGGAACGAACACCAACAATGGCGAGGTCGTGCTGATGTATCACGACTTCTACGGGCCAAGCCAGATCTGGGTCAACATCTCCCACGACGGCGGCGCCACTTTCGGCGGGCCGCAAGAGGTCCTCGCAAGTCCCGCGGTGACGCCGGGCGCAGTTTCCGGGACGCTGGTCGCGCAGGGCTACACGTTCTGCAACACCGTGCCGGCGGGGGTAGACATCGCGCCGCCGGGAACGCCGCACGCGGGTCGCATCTTCGTGGCATGGATCGCGGCCGACCTCGCGCAGAACGCGACCGGCTGCAACGTCACGATGACGCAGTCGTTTCACACGCTCTGGATCTCGTACTCCGACGACGGTGGCGTGACGTGGACGCCACAGCAGGCGTTTGACGCCGGCATCGGCCACGACGCTTCGACGCCGTTTGTCGGTTTCACCATCGACACCGCGGGCAACCCGTACTTCGGCTTCGCCAACAACCTCAAGTCCAATCCCGCGACATGCTCCGCCGAGTCGACGGCCGGGACCGTGCAGTCGGACACGTCGTGCGAGTACGACATGTTCGTCGTGTGGTCGAGCAACGGCGGTGCGACGTGGGACGGCGGTGGAGGACTTGTCCCTGGCAGCGCGGGCACGCCGTACCGCGTCAACAGCAAAGTCGAGACCGGGACGCATTTCTTCCCCGCGATCGCGGCCGGCAATCCCGGAGAGGTCGACGTCGCCTACCTCCGCAGCTCCGAGATCGTGCCGACTGATCCGCTGGGCAAGGCCGATCCGGGCGGATGCGCCGGTCCTGGACCCGCCAACGGCAATCCCACGACCTACCCTCCGGCGTGCGGCTGGAACCTGTATGCGGCGCAATCGTTGAACCTGACCACCGGCCCGGCATCCGCCACGTGGGCGGTCACGCAGATCACCACGACGCCAATGCACGTCGGTGACATCTGCAACCTCGGCATCTTCTGCGTGGCGCCGAGCTCGAACCGCAACCTCCTCGACTTCATATCCGAGGACCTGGACAACAAAGGCTGCGCGCACATTGCGTTTGCCGATGACAACACGGTGAACATGCTCAGGTCCGCAAACCAGACGTCGGGGACCTGCATCAAGAAGTAATCACTCGCGTAGGGGAGCCGTTTGCCGGCTCCCCTACGGTTGCACAATGACTTCATGAACCAGTTGAAGACCGCGGTGCTGCTCGTGGCGTTGACCGTGCTGCTCGTGCTCATCGGCCGGCTGTGGCTCGGTCCTTCGGGCACCGTGCTCTTTTTGCTCTTCGCCATCGTGATGAACGGGGTTGCGTACTGGTTCAGCGACCGCATCGCCCTCGCTTCGGCGCGGGCTCGCGAGGTGAGTCCGCAAGAAGCGCCGATGCTCTACCGGCTGGCCGACCGCCTGGCGGCGCAGTACGGCGTGCCGCGGCCGAAGGTCTACGTCAGCCCCGATCCGTCGCCGAACGCGTTTGCCACCGGTCGCAATCCGCACCATGCGGCCATCTGTGTCAACGAGGGATTGCTGCGCATCCTCGACGAGGAAGAGCTGTATGGAGTCCTCGCCCATGAGTTCGGGCACGTCAAGAACCGCGACATCCTGATCAGCTCCGTGGTCGCAGTCATCGCCGGCACGATAACGACGGTCGCGCAGTTCGGCATGTGGTTCGGCGGCGGTCGCGACGACCGCCAGCAGAGCCCGGTCGGCGGCATCGTCGCGTTGCTGATGCTCATCCTCGCTCCGATCGCGGCGCTGTTGATCCAGCTGTCGATCTCGCGTTCGCGCGAGTACCAGGCTGACAAGACCGGCGCCGAGGTCTCCGGTGATCCGCTGGCTCTTGCTTCCGCGCTGCGCAAGCTCGAGCGCGCCACACAGGTGGTGCCGTCGCAAACCGCGTCACCCGCATTCGCGCACCTGTACATCGTCAATCCCCTCCGCGGGCAGACGTTCTCGGGTCTGTTCAGCACGCATCCGCCGATCGAAGAGCGCATCCGCCGCCTCGAGGCCATGGCGGGCGGTCTCAGCCGCGCGTCGTGACGTTCCAGCTGCGCGAGTACACCGTCAAGCCGGGCGAGATGGACGAGTGGATCGCGGAATGGCGGTCCAAGGTCGTCCCGCTGCGCAAGAAACATGGCTTCGACGTGCTTGGCGCCTGGACCGTCGACGGCACCGACCAGTTCGTCTGGATCATCAGCTACGGCGGCACGCAACCATGGAAGGACGCCGACGCCGGCTACTACGAGTCTGCCGAGCGCAAGGCCATGGACCCCGATCCAGCGCGCCACCTGGCCCAGACCGGCGCACGCTTCATGAGCTCCGTCTGACCGATTAGTTTCGACGCGGGCCCAAGTCGTGGGAGGTATGAAGACGATCACTGCGTACAAGACCGCGACGTTGGAAGTCCCCGGCGCGAACCTGTACTACGAGGTCCGCGGCTCGGGCCCGGTGCTCCTGATGATGCCGGGCGGGCCCGCCGACGCGACCACCTTCCGCAAGATCGAGGATCGGCTCGGCACGAAGTACACCGTCGTCACTTATGACCCGCGCAATCTGTCGCACAGCACGCTCGACGAGCCCCTCGACGACTCCCGAATGGTCAAGACCTTCGCCGACGACGTCCACCGTCTCCTCGCGCATCTCGGTGACGCCAAGGCCAGCGTCTTCGCCAGCAGCGGCGGTGCGGTAATAGCCATGGACCTGATCAAGCGCCACCCAGAGCAGCTCGACACGGTTGTGCTGCACGAGCCGCCTGCTCCCGACTTCCTCGCCGACACCGCCGGGTCCCGTGCCGCGATGTCGCACGTGTGCGACACGTGCGCAAGCCAGGGCGTTTGGGCAGCGGCAGGCGAGTTCATGAACCTTGTCGGTATCCAAGGTGGTCCGCCGCCTGCGGGTGATCGCGCCAAGCCGACGCCTGAGCAGCTCGAGGCGATGGCGATGATGCAGCACAACATCGAGTTCTTCTTCGGCCGCTACATCCGCAACATCGCGAACTACCGCGTCGACGTCGGCGCCATCAAGGCCTGCTCGTGCAAAGTCGTTGCAGCGGTGGGCGCCGACTCGACCGGCCAGCTCGCCCATAACGGCGGCCTCGGGCTGGCCAAGCAGCTAGGCGTCGAGCCGGCTGTCTTTCCGGGTGATCACGGTGGATTCGACGGCCGGCCAGAAGAGTTCGCGGCGCGGCTGCTCGACGTTCTGGAGGAGCGGCCCTCGGTCTAGGGCTCTTCTTCCTCGCTGATCACCGAGTCCTGAGTGAGCTCGTCCTCGTCCTGGTCGGCGTAGAGATCACGAATCTCTGCGCCTCCGCTCTCGAAGTCGCCGAGGTCGTCGGTGGAATCCTCCTCGACGACCTCGCCCGCACGGCGTGACTCGTCGACCAGCTGGTCGTATGCGCGCTGGGCCTCGTCGACCGTCGGATACTCGTAGAACTCGGTCGCCTCGGGAATCTCGGCACCCTCTGTTTCGTCGGTGCCGTGGCGGAGGATGTAGCTGCGCCCATTGTCGGGATCGTGCACGAGCGACAGGTACTTCTCGCCTCTGAGCCGCACGCGGCGATCGGCCTGCTCGTCGTTTTCGAGCTCGAGCAGGCGACTGATGATCTCGTCTTCGCTTCGCTCCTGCATGACTTCTAGACTAGCCCGATCGGAGTGAGCAAGGTCGTGCGCTCGCAGCCGGCGGGCACTCTCATCGATTCTCCGGACATCACGCTCGACGAGCTCCAGCTCGCGGTGCGCAATCATTCGATGCCGCTCGAGGCTCTGCGCTACCCGGTTACGCCACTCGGCCTTCATTACCTGCTCATCCATTTCGACATCCCGCATGTCGATGCGGCCGGCTATGAGCTTTCCATCGGCGGCCACGTGCGCAAGCCACTGCGCCTCACGCTCGACAGTCTCCGATCGCGGCCTGCCACGACGCTCGCGGTGACTCTCGAATGCGCAGGCAACGGTCGCGCCCGACTTTCACCGCGGCCGCTGAGCCAGCCATGGCTCGGCGAGGCGGTGGGGACGGCGGAATGGACCGGCACTCCGCTCGCGCCGATTCTGCGCGAGGCGGGCCTGATCGAGGGCGCTACGGACGTCGTCTTCACGGGCCTGGATCGCGGTGTGCAGGGCGGAGTCGACCAGCTTTACGAGCGCAGCCTGTCCATCGACGACGCGATGCGCGACGAAGTCCTGCTCGCGCACTCGATCAATGGGCAGCCGCTGCCGCCGCAGCATGGTTTTCCGCTCCGCCTGGTCGTGCCCGGCTGGTACGGCATGACGCACGTCAAGTGGCTGGGCTCGATCACGGTTCTCGATCGCCCATTCGACGGCTACCAGCAGGCGACGGCGTATCACTACCGGACGGTCGAGGGCGATCCCGGTGAGCCGGTGACGCGAATGCTGCCGCGCGCGCTGATGGTTCCGCCCGGCGTGCCGGACTTCATGTCGCGCACGCGATTCGTCGAGCCGTCGGTGGTCACCATCGAAGGCCGAGCGTGGTCGGGATGCGGCGGAATCGCACGGGTGCAGTTCAGCCAGGACGGCGGTGAGTCGTGGACCGACGCCGCTCTCGAAGACGAGGTTTCGCCATTCGCGTGGCGGGGCTGGCACGCCAAGTGGGACGCCACTCGACGCGGCGAGTACGAGCTCTGCGTGCGGGCGACCGACACCGCCGGCAACGAGCAGCCGCTCGAGGCGAGCTGGAATTTCGAGGGCGTGCAGAACAACGCGGTGCAGCGCGTCCGCGTCATCGTCGGCGCGGCCGACCGAGAGCAGAAGCCGTCCGGCTCCCACTAGCCTGAACGGCGTGGCTCGAGAGACCGCAGCGTCCAACGAAGCGGTCGACCGTCTGCTCCAGGCGTGGCACGGCGAGGTCGAGGCCAACGCCATGTACACGCTGCTCGCGGACCGCCTGGGCGACTCGCGCCGCGGCCAGATCATCCGCGAGATCGCGGCGGCGGAGGCGTCGCACCGGGAGCGTATCGAGCGCCGGCTTCGCGAGCTCGGGCAACCGATACCGGATCCGTCGACAGTCAAGCTCTCGACCCTGCAGCGCCTGCAGGCTCGGGTCGCCCCGGTCGA
This sequence comes from Candidatus Dormiibacterota bacterium, assembly GCA_035717165.1. GTDB lineage: Bacteria > Chloroflexota > Dormibacteria > Dormibacterales > Dormibacteraceae > 40CM-4-65-16. Next base: position 27,549 of record DASTIX010000078.1, on the reverse strand, counting down.
GACGATCCTCCAGCGCATGGAGGCGGCCGAGGAGCTCGAGATCACCGACCGCTACAAGCGCACGACCGGCGACCCGCAGACGGATGCGGTGCTGGAGGAGATCAGGATCGAGGAGCAGGGGCATTCGCGCTCGCTTGAGTCCATGGAGGTCGCGCATCACGCCGAGCCCGCGCCGTCGAGCGTCCAGAGCCGGCTCAACCGAATCCTGGGTCGCGAATCGTGGCACCGCACCGGCGCGGGCTGGATCTCGGGCGCGATCTACGGCGCCAACGATGGTCTTGCGGCGGTGTTCGGGATCGTCGCCGGCGTGTCCGGCGCGACCGGCGGATCGAGCTTTGTGCTCACCGCGGGCCTGTTCGGCGCGATCGCGTCCGCGCTGTCGATGGCCACCGGCGCGTTCCTCGCCGAGCGCTCGGAGGGCGAGGTTGCCGCCGCGAACGTCGAGCGAGAGCGGCAGGAGATCATCGACAACCCCGAAGAAGAGAAGGAAGAGGTCTCGCTGTTCTACCAGCTCAAAGGCATCGACAAGGCGACTGCCGACAACCTCGCCGAGCAGCTTTCGAAGAATCCCGACGCGCTCTTGAAGCTGCACGCGCCCGAGGAGCTCGGCACGGGCGAGACGGCCGGCAATCCAGTCCAGGCTGCCATCGCCGCCGGGGTCAGCACGTTCATCGGAGCGATGGTTCCCGTCGTGCCGTTCTTCTGGCTGCGCGGGAGCACCGCCGTCATCGTCGCCGCTTTCGTCTCGCTGATCGCACACTTCCTCGTGGGCGCGTCGAAAGCGCTCTTCACGCTGCGGTCGTGGTGGTCGGCGGGGCTGGAGATGACGCTGGCCGGTGTGATCGTCGGCGGGATCACCTACGCAATCGGGCTCGTCCTACGGGTCGGCGGCTGACTGCTATTTGCGGCCGGCTTCGAAGCTCCAGATGTCAGCGGACACCGACGAGATCAACTGCCAACCCGCGCCGCCGCCGAGACCGTTGGTCATGACGACGAGGACGTAGGCGCCGTTTGGCCCCGAGGTCACGAGCGCCGCGTCGTCCTCGACCTCGTCGATCTCGCCGGTCTTGTGGACGACGCTGCTTCGGCCCTGCACGCCGGCTGGAATGCCGGCCTCGGTCTTCGAGCCCGTCAGCAGCGGATAGAGCCACGCCTGCGCGCGCGCCCCGCCGATCGCACCCTTGGCCTCGGCGCTCCACAGCGTCGCCAGGTCCTGCGCGGTCGTCGTGTTGTCCGTGAAGAACACAGAATCCTTGTCGCCGATCGACGCGGCCCACGCGTTCAAGACATCCGCGCCGCCGACGTCGCGCACCAGCATGTGCCCCGCGGTGTTGTCGGAAAAGACACCCGCCCGCCGCGCGAGCTCGTCGCGCGTGTAGCAAATGCCGTCCGCGTAGTCGTCGAACCAGCCGTCCTCGTAATCCGAGTCCTGATAGCAGATGAGTCCGTTGGGATCGGTCGCGCCCGTCGCGATGTTCTGCGCCTCGAGCATCAGCGCGGCGAGCTTGTAGGTGCTTGCGGCGGTGAAGACGTCAGTGCCGTTGTAGTTCCACGTGAGCGGCGAAGATCCACCGAGCTCGATGAGCGCGATGGCCGCCGCCCCCCCGCTCGCCGCGACGAGTGGCTCGATGCTGGCCGTGAGTGTCATCGGGCTGCGTGCCACCAGCTGGTTGATCGAAGCGAGGATCTGACGGGTGCCGGTCACGGCCAGCGGCGAGATCTGTTGCGGCCGGCGCGCCGTCCCGTTCGGCGTGCGGGCGTAGACATCGTTCGTCGCAGGCGCCAACGCGATGAAGACGACGCCCGCCGCGACGAACAACATCGATGCCCGCCTCATCAGCGAAAACGCTGCGGGCGATGCCTAAGAAATCCCTGTGTCCTGCGTAATCTTTTTGCAAGACTGCGCTAGGACGCGGGCAGCTTCTCCACACCGATGTCGCGGCCGAGCAGGGCCGAGATCACGCGGCTTGAAGAAGCGGGGTCGCCGCTGGTCCAGAACCGCTCTGTTCCAGCGCCGCCTTCGGCCAGCAGCCCGCGCTCCTCGAGGACGTGCTTCAGCTGTCTGGCGACCGCCGCGCCGGTCTCCATGAGGGTGACGTTCGGGGCGATCTGAGCAAGCAGCGGCCTGAGGAACACGTAGTGGGTCGAACCCGCGACGATGACATCCGCACCCGCGTCGAGCATCGGCCGCACGTAGCCCTCGACCATCCGCCGGAGCTCGGGGCTGTCGAGGTCCGCCCGTTCGATGTGCTCGACCACGCCTGGTACCGGCTGGACGATCACCTTGACGTCGCCGCTGAAGCGGTCGAGCAAAGATGCAAGCCGGTCGGAGCCGCCGACCGCGGCGGGCACGATCGCTCCGACGACGCCGGTTTTCGTCGCGGTGACGGCAGGCTTGATTCCCGGCTCGATGCCGACGACCGGGATGGTCAGCGTGGTGCGCAGTGCCTCCGCCGATCCGACCGTGCCAGTGTTCGAGCCGATCACGATCGCCTTGACTCCGTGACCTACCAGAAACCGCGAGATCGCAAGCCCGCGGTCGCGCACAAAGCCAGGCGGCTTGTCGCCCCACGGCGCGTTGGCCGAGTCGGCCACGTAGCAGACGGACTCGGCGGGCATCGCGGCGTGGATTTCGCGCAGAACCGTGAGGCCGCCGACGCCCGAATCGAAGATGCCGATCGGCGCCGAGTTCATATCCGAAGGCTAATTGACGCTCACCATCGACCGAGGTGCACCATCGATTCCAGGACGCGACGGCGCGCGGCGAAACGTGAGGCGTCGAACTTCTCCGACTCGTGCGGATAGCCGAGGGCGATCACCCCGATCGGCCTGCAGCCTTCGGGCACGCCAAGCTCCTTCATCAGCACGTCCTCGCCCCAGAACAATCCGAAGAACAGGGCGCCCAAGCCTTCCTCGAGCGCCGCCAGCAGGACGAGCATCACGGCCATCCCCGTGTCGACGTCCCAGTAGGGGGCGGGCCATGCCTCGGCCTTCTGCATGCCGAACCTCTCTTTGTCGGGCCGCGAGTAGCGCTCGAGGTAAGCCGGCTTGTTGGAGATCGCGAATACCACGCAAGGCGGTATCTCGTCGGCTGAAGGGGCGTCGTCCGGAAAATCGGGGTGAACCGTCGTCCGGACGAACCAGTCGATCTGGTCCGGATCGTCGAGCACGACGAAATCGAAGCCCTGGCTGAATCCGGCGGACGGCGCGTGCCGTGCGACCTCGAGAACCCGCATCAACGTCTCCCGTGGAACCTGGCGGCGCTGAAACTTCCGTACCATCCGGCGCTTTCGGACCAGCTCCTGAAATTCCATTTTTTGACTCCACTTTTGACGTATCGCGCGTTCTATCTGTATGCCGCGCCGTTGGCTTTGGAGCCTGGCGTTCGGCCTCCTCGTAGGTGGTTGCGTCGTGGCGCTGAGCGCGGCGCGGTACGGCCTGAGCGGTCCGCTCCTGCTTCTCGGCATTGTCCTCGCCGTGGGGTTTGGGAGTCTCGGCCTGCTCGCGGACTTCGCGTCGAGGCGGACGACCCTAGACTGAAGGCGGTGGGGGATTCAGAGCAGCGCATCGGCATCACGCCGAAGAGCTGGACTGCTGAGTTGCATCACGGCGTGCTGCATCTCGGCAAGCGGTGGTATGTGGTCAGCGCCGAGATCGACGAGCACGGCAGCGCCGAGGGCGTGAGGCTCGACGGTCCTTTCGCCGACCGTGACTCCGCTGACGCTCGCGCACGATCGATGCAGGGCTGACGGCGATGCGCGTCGCCGCCATCTCGGACATCCACGGCAATCTGCCGGCGCTCGAGGCTGTGCTGGCAGATGTCGAACAAGGCGGTCCCGACATGCTCGTGTTCTGCGGCGATGTTGCGTCCGGCCCGATGCCGGCCGAGACGATCGACCGATTGGTGAGCGTACGCAACGCGCGTTTCGTACGCGGCAACGCCGACCGAGGACTCGTGGATGAGTTCGACGGCAAGCCCGCGGGCGACATGCCGGGTCCGTTCGGTGACTGGTGCGCGAGGCAGATCTCAAAGCGACAGCGTGATTTCCTTGCGTCGTTCGAGGACAAGGTTGTGATCGACGGGGTCGATGGCCTCGGTCGCGTGCTGTTCTGCCATGCGAGCCCGCGCAACGACACCGACATCTTCACCGTCGAGACGCCGGGCGAACGTATGCGGATGCTTCTATCGGGCGTGGATGCGAAAGTCGTCGTGTGCGGGCACACGCACATGCAGTTCGATCGCACCGTCGAGCGCATCCGCGTCGTCAACGCCGGGAGCGTCGGCATGCCGTACGGCCGGCCGGGTGCGTACTGGGCGATGCTCGGCCCCGACGTCGACCTTCGCCGGACGGATTACGACCGCGAGGCGGCCGCTCGGCGCATTCGCGCGAAGGATTGGAGCAACGCAGACGCATTTGCCGCCGAGAATGTTTTGAGCGTGCCTTCGGTCGAGCAGGCGCTGGAGTTCATGCGCAAGGCAGAGGCCAAGCAGACCGCGAGCGCCTAGACGGCCGGACCTACTCCTTCCACTCTGGGTGCTTGCGAAACAGCCCGCCCCAACCGAGGTGGAACCAGTGCTCCTCGCGGTAGGGATGGAGCTGCGCGACGTCGCTGGTGCTCAGGTCGGTGATGACGTGCTTCTGGGTGATCTTCTTGATCCGCGTGGCCGCGATCTCCACGCGCTTGCCGTCACCGTTGCGATCGATCACGATGCCGTGGAAGATGTCATCGGCCTCGTCGCCGAGCAGTGATTCGGCCTTTCCGATCACGGTGCCGTCCGCGGCGAGGACCGGAGCCCGATAAGGCATCGCCATCCATGCCACGGCGACCTCGTCCTCGTACATCAGAAAGTCACTGTACCGAGAAGCGGTCAAGATTGTGAGATGACGAACTACAGCCCGCTGCTGTCGATCTTTGTCCTGGCCCCGCGGCTTCGCCGGGCCTCGAACCGCGCCGTGAGCATCTTCCTGCCGGCGCGGTCAGAGGGTTACGACGCGCGGTTCTACGACATCGAATTCCGCGACCTGCTGCATCGCTACAGCAGCCGCCTGGCGCCCAAAGACCAGGAGCTGATGGAGTACGAGATGCGCCGGCTCCGGCACCACATCGCGGTCGTGCGCCCGGCGGGCTGTCCTGCATTCGCGGGGTTTGCCGACGAGCCGCACGGCGTTCTGGAGCTCGTCAAGCTCCGCGACGAGACCGACGAGCGACTCGAGGTGGGCGAGCTGCTGCTCGCGCCCGTCCTGCGCCAGCTCGAGCACTATCCGCCTGCTCTCATCGCCGTCGTCGACAAGGAGCACGCCCGCACCTTCGGCGCGATCCTCGACGAGATCATCCCGCTCGGCGAGGTGAACGGGGCGGAGGTGAGGCATTCGCGCGCGGGCGGCCCTTCCGCCCAGAGCAATCAGCGCAAGGCCGAGAACAAGGCCAAAGCGAACCTCGAGACCGCGGTCAAGACGGTTGAGCGCGAGATGGCCACGGGCGCATACATGCAGCTTTACGTCGCCGGACCGGCGGAGGCGCGCACGACGTTCGAGCGCATGCTGCCTGAGCGGCTGAAGAAGATGGTCGCCGGGCATCTGAGCGCATCGCTCGATTCGGCGTCGCTGAAGAAAGAGCTGCGCGAAAAAGTGGTGGCTGCCGAAAAGCGTTAGCGCGGCCGCAGGACGAGCTGCGTTTGCGTAACCTTCGCTACCAGCTTGCCCGCGTCGTCGCGCAGTGCGGTCTCGACCACGATGGTCGTGCCACCGCGATGCAGCGGTGTGGCGGTGGCCGTGACCCTGCCTTGACGCACGGCGCCGATGAAGTTCGTCTTCGACTCGATCGTCGAAGTCCCGATCGCGTCGCCGGGTAGATTCAGCAGCGCGCACGCGCCGCCGGCGGAGTCGGCAAGCGCCATGATCACGCCGCCGTGCAGCAGGCCGCCCGCGGTGCACAGGCCAGGTGCCCACTCGAGCGAGAGCACGACCCGCTCCGCGGTGTATTCGTCCGCGCGCATGCCGAGCGTTTCGGCCAGAGGCATCACGTCACCGAGGCGTTCTATGGTGAGAAGTAGACCATGAGCAAAACCAACTCGATCACCGAGCTTCGGCGCCTGGGCCAGAGCGTATGGCTCGACCAGATCGACCGGGAGATGATCCGGTCCGGCCGGCTCGCGCACTACCGCGATCTTGGCGTGAGCGGCATCACGGCGAATCCGACGATTTTCGCCAAGGCGCTCGAGGCATCGGATGCGTACGCGGACGACATCGCACGGCGCCTCGGTCAGGGCAAGAACGCGGAGGCCGTCGTCTGGGACCTGCTCATCGAAGACGTGCAGGCGGCCGCGGATGTCTTCCGGCCGGTGTACGACCGCGAGCACGGCAACGACGGATTCGTCAGCATCGAGGTCTCGCCGGACATCGCCGGCGACACGGAGAAGACCATCGCGGCAGCTCGCGATCTGCAGCGGCGATGCGCAAGGTCAAACGTCATGGTCAAGATCCCCGCCACGCCCGCCGGGCTGCCCGCGATCAAGGCCATGACCGCCGAGGGCGCGAACATCAACGTCACGCTCATCTTTGCCGTCGAGCGCTACGTGAAGGTCGTGGAGGCCTTTCTCAGCGGCCTCGAGAAGCTTCGCGCATCCGGTGGTGACGTCAGCCGTGTGCGGAGCGTCGCGAGTTTCTTCGTCAGCCGGGTCGACACGAAGGTCGACGAGCGCCTGTCGCAAAAAATCGCAGAGACAGACGGCCGGCGAAAGGCCGAGCTTCAGTCGCTGCTCGGCAAGGCGGCGATCGCGAACTCCAAACTCGCGTACGAGATGTTCGCGCAGCTGCACTCGGGTCAGCGCTGGGACCGCCTGCGCGAAGCCGGCGCATCGGTGCAGCGCTGCCTGTGGGCGAGCACCTCGACCAAGAACCCGAGCTACCGGGACACGATGTACGTCGAGGAGCTGATCGGCCCGGCAACCGTGAACACCATGCCGACCACGACGCTGGAAGCGTTCATGGACCACGGCCGTGTGGCACCGACGCTGCAGCAAGACGTCGAGGGGGCGCGCCGCCTGCTCGACCAGCTAGCCACCAACGGCATCGACCTCGCCGCGATCACGCAGGAGCTCGAGGACGAGGGCGTCGCCGGCTTTGCGAAATCGTTCCGCGAGTCGATCCAGCACCTGAGCAAAGTCAGGACTCACTAGCCTTCGAGCGGCCCCGATCGACACCGGCCGTTTGCCGGCAATCGACGCACTTTCGCGCTCGGCCAAGGTGCATTTGCCGGCAAGCGGCGGAGGCTGAGCGCTCGCTGCGGCCACCGATCTCGCGGATCCTGCGCGGACCTCGCGCGTGAGACACTCAGAGCCCAATGGCCTCACCAGCGATCGAAGCGCGCCAATTGCGCAAGACGTACCAGAGCACGCGCGGCGTGTTTCGCCGCGAGAAAGTCGAACGGGTCGCGCTGCGCGGCATCGACCTGACCATCGAGCGCGGTGAGCTTTTCGGTCTCCTCGGTCCAAACGGCGCGGGCAAGACGACGATGGTCAAGATCTTCACGACGCTGCTCCTGCCGACGTCGGGCTCGGCGCTCGTCCTCGGCCTCGATGCGGTCAAAGACCAGTGGGCGCTGCGGCGTCGAATGGGCTTTGTCTTCGGCGGCGATCGCGGCCTGTACTGGCGCCTCTCGGGTCTCGACAATCTGCGCTACTTCGCCGACCTCTACCGCGTGCCGCCCGAGGTCGCGCGCAAACGCATCCCCGAGCTCCTAGAACGGCTTGGGCTGAAAGGTCGCGAGCGTGACCGCGTGGAGCTCTATTCGCGCGGCATGAAGCAGCGCCTGCACCTCGCGCGCGGCCTGCTCAACGACCCCGAGGTGCTTTTTCTCGACGAGCCGACCATCGGTCTCGACCCGGTCGGCGCGCGGGAGCTGCGCAACATCGTGCGCGAGCTTGCGGATGTGGGCAAGACGATCTTCCTGACGACCCATTACATGTTCGAGGCCGACGCAGTGTGCGATCGCATTGCGGTCATCAAAGACGGAGGCATCGTCGCCGAAGGCACTCCCGACAGCATCAAGGACCTCGTCAAGGACCAGGGCGTCGTCGAGTTCGAGGTCGTGGGCATGCCGGCCGAGTCCATCGCCGAGCTGCGAACGCTGGCGGGCGTGAGTTCCGTCAATGTCGAGGAGCGCGACATCGCGCAGATGGTCACCGTGCAGTGCAGCCGGCCCGGTGACGTGATCGCGCACCTGAGCAACATCCTCGACGGGGTCCCGCTGGCCAAGGTCAGCTCTCGCGAGCCGACCCTCGAGGACGCCTACGTGCAGCTGATCGGGGAGTCGTCGTGAGGTCGTTGGCACGCGCCGGTTGGAGCGCATTCGCGATCAGCGTGCGGCTCAAGGTCGTCAGCCCGTGGGCGTATCTGAACTGGCTCGTGTTTCCCTTGCTGTTCGCCGCGGTCGGCCTGTACGTGCTGAGCAGGCCGGGCGCGTCCGGTTCGCATCTCGTGTACGGAATTCTCGGCGGAGGGCTGATCGGCTACTGGTCCGTCGCTTACATCGACGGCGGCAACGGTATCCAGGACGAACGATGGAATGGGACGCTGGAGCAGCTGTTTGGCACACCGACGCCGCTCTGGGTGATCATCCTGGGCAAGGTCTGCGGAGCACTACTCTTCGGCCTCATCTCGTTCGTTCCCACTGCAGCGCTCGCGTACTTCGGCTTCCACGCGGTCCTGCCCAACCTCGACCCGGCGCGGTTTGTCATCTCGCTGGCGGTGCTGACGTTCTCGTTCTTCTGCATCGCGCAGGCGCTCACGCCGCTGTTCGCGCTGTGGCGATGGGCGTTCAGCATGATCAACGGCTTCGAGCTCGGCGTCTACGTGCTGTGCGGGTTCATGTTCCCGATCGCCGTGCTCGTGCCGTGGCTGCAGGGCGTGGCCGGCGCGCTCGCACCCACATGGGCCGTCCGGGCGCTCTACGCGTCCACGATGGCGGAAGGAGCGCATGACTTCGTCGCGTGGTGGCTCTACGCGATCGGGCTGAGCCTCGTCTTTCTGATCGGGGGCTATTTCCTGTACATGCTGGTCGAGCGCGAAGCTCGCGTGTCGGGCCAGCTGGCGCTCGCGTGAGACGACTCGCGGCCGAAGCGGCGGTCTTCGCGCGAGGGACGTACCTGCAGTACGTCGCGCTCTTTCAGTGGGCGTCGATCCGCGGCTACGTCGCGTACAAGGTGCTGCTGCCGGTCACGCAGATCGTGTTCTTCGTCGAGCTCGGCGTGTACGCGACAGGAAGGCAGAACGCGCTGTACTTCGCGCTCGGCAACGCATTGCAGCTGACGGCCAACGCGGGCATCTTCGGCGTGATCGCAACCGTGGCGAATGAGCGCCAGTACGGGACGCTGCCGATCCTGCTCGGCTCTCCGGCCAATCGGCTCGTCACGTTTCTGAGCCGCGCGATCGTCAACGTCATCGACGGCATCGCTACGGTCGCCATCGGCCTGACGATCGCGGTGCTGCTCTACGGGCTGGATCTGCACCAGGCGAACTTCGCGCTGCTCGCTTTCTGCATCGTCCTCATCTCGATCACGACGGCCGGCCTTGGTTTGATGTTTGGCAGCATCGGTCTCGTCATGCGCGACGCGATCATCATCGCCAACATCGTCTACTACGTCCTGCTGATCGTCTGCGGCATCAACTTTCCCGTCAGCAGACTGCCCGAGGCGCTACAGGTCGTCGCCTACTCGCTGCCGCTGACGCGCGGCGTGCAGGCCGCGCGCGAGGCCGCCGCCGGTGCGTCATTCGACCAGGTCGCGGGCTTGGTCGCGGGCGAGCTCGCCGTCGGCGCGCTCTGGGCGCTCGGCGGCTACGTGCTGTTCCGCCTGCTCGAGGGCTGGGCGCGCCGCGGCGGCCTGCAGGAGGCGTACTGACATGGAGTTCACGACCCGGCCGGAGCTGAAGGGCACGTTCGGAGTCGTCAGCTCGACCCACTGGCTCGCGACGCAGTCGGCCATGGCCGTGCTCGAGCGCGGCGGCAACGCGTTCGACGCGGCGGTAGCCGGTGGACTGGTCCTGCAAGTGGTCGAGCCGCACCTCAACGGACTCGGGGGAGATCTACCTATCGTGCTCTGGGACGCGCGGCGCGCGCGGGCCGACGTCATCTGCGGCCAGGGGCCGGCGCCTTTGGCGGCGTCCATCGCCAGAGTTCGCGAGCTGGGTCTCAGCGAGATTCCCGGAACGGGGCTGGTGGCGGCGTGCGTGCCCGGTGCGTTTGGCGCATGGATGACGCTGCTGCGGGATCACGGGACGATGCGCGTGCGCGACGTCCTCGACTACGCGATCGGTTATGCAGAGGAGGGATATCCGCTGCTGCCCCGCATCGTCTCGGTGATCGAGATGGTCGAGCCGCTGTTTCGCGAACACTGGCGGTCGTCGGCTGCCGTATATCTCGCCGATGGCCGGCCGCGTCCATGGCAGCTGTTTCGCAACCCAGACCTCGCTGCGACCTATCGCCGCCTCGTGACCGAGGGTCGAAGTCGCGAGGCAGAGATCGAAGCCGCGCTGACGGCCTTCTACTCCGGCTTTGTGGCCGACGCGATCGACCGTCACTGTCGCGTGGCCGCGATGGACAGCTCCGGATCGCCGCACCCTGGTCTTCTGGGCGCTTCGGACATGGCCGCCTTCACTGCCCGCCATGAGGATCCGGTGATGTGCGACTTCCGCGATCGATGGACGGTCGCCAAGTGCGGACCGTGGAGCCAGGGACCGGTATTTCTGCAGCAGCTGCGGTTGCTCGAGGAAGTCGACCTCGGCGGGCGGGGGTTTCTATCGGCCGACCACCTCCACCTGGTCACCGAGTGCGCCAAGCTCGCCTTCGCCGACCGCGAAGCGTGGTATGGCGATCCGGATTTCGCCGACGTTCCACTCGATGCTCTGCTGTCGACCGAATACGGGCGGGAACGCGCGCGGCTCGTCGGCGCGCGTGCTTCGCTCGAGCTTCGGCCTGGATCGCCCGGCGGCCGGCCGCCTCACCTTCCCAAGCGTGATGCGCAGGAGATCACCCCCGGTCACTGGACCGGAACCGGCGCACAGTCGACCGGCGCGACCCGCGGCGACACGTGTCACATCGCCGCCGCCGATCGCGACGGCAACCTCGTCGCGTGCACGCCCAGCGGCGGATGGCTGCAGAGCTCACCGGTGATCGAAGGACTCGGTTTCTGCCTGGGCACGCGGGCGCAGATGTTCAACCTCGATCCGCAGCATCCGAATCGCGTCGAGGGCGGCAAGCGGCCGCGCACGACGTTGACCCCGTCGCTCGCGCTTTTCGACGGCGAGCCCCGGCTCGCTTTCGGCACGCCGGGAGGCGATCAGCAGGACCAGTGGACCGTCGAGTTCTTTCTTGCGCACGCGGTGTTCGGCCTCGGGCTGCAGGCCTCGATCGACGCGCCGATGTTCCACACGTCGCACTTCCCGAGCTCGTTCGCACCGCACGATGCCCATCCCGGCCGTCTCCACTCCGAGCCGATGCAGCCTGGCGTTCTGGAGGAGCTGCGACGTCGCGGTCACGACGTCGTCGAGGCGGACGCGTGGACGCTCGGACGCACCTGCGCCGTCGGGCGTGATCCCGATACCGGCGTGCTCCAGGCCGCGGCCAACCCGCGCGGTGGGCAAGCCTACGCGGCCGGACGTTAGAGGCACTCCCCCAAAAGCCGTCGCCGGACCTTCGACGCCCATGCGGCCGATCTGGATCGCCGAATCTCTCGTCGCGGCTTTCGGGCCGTGCCTCTAGTCTCTGATTCGCGGATCGAGCGCGTCGCGCAGCGAATCGCCGAGCAGGTTGAAGCTGTAGACGGTGATCGAGATCGCCGCGCCGGGCACGATCGCAAGCCACGGATCGTTGACGAGGAACGCGGCGCCGGTGTTGATCATCTGACCCCAGTCCGGCGTGGGCGGCTGCGCGCCGAGGCCGAGGAACGACAACGTCGCCTCCGCGAGGATCGCGAATCCGGCGGAGAGCGAGATCTGGACGATGATCGGATTCAGCAGGTTGGGGATCAAATGCCGGAGTATCAGCCGTAAGGGCGTCGCGCCGATCGAGCGCGTGGCGACGATGAACTCCATCTGCTTCAGCTGCAGCACGACCGCGCGCACGAGGCGCGCATAGACCGGGACCGCGACGACGCCGATGGCGATCATCGCGTTGCGCAAGCCCGGACCGAACGCCGCCACGAGCGCTATTGCGAGGATCAGACCTGGAAAGGCGAGCAGCGCATCCATCAGCCGCATCAGCAGCAGGTCGATCGCGCCACCGCCGTAACCGCTGAACATTCCAACTGTTCCGCCGCCTATCAGCCCGACCCCCACGGCTACGAAGGCGACGGGCAGCGAAACCCTCGCGCCCCAGATGATCCGGCTGAGAAGATCACGCCCGAGCTCATCGGTGCCGAGAAGGTGACCAGGGCTCAGCGGGGGCAGGTATGCCTCGTCGGGGCTCACGGCGAGCGGGTTGTGCGGCGAGATCAGCGGCGCGAGCAGCGCGACCAGGAAGAGAAACGCGACCAACCCCGCGGCGACGGCGACGCGGCGGTGCTCGCGGATGATGGCCATGACGGCAACGGGCGTGCGGCGGAAAGGCTGGTGCTCTGCAGCGACTATCGCCGGTGCATTGCTCACGCGTACGAGATCCTCGGGTCGAGCCACGCATAGACGACGTCGACGAGAAGGTTCGCGAACATGTACGAAAAAGCCGCGAGAAGAACGATGCCCTGCACCACCGTGTAGTCGCGGTTGAAGATCGACTCCACCGCCAGCCGGCCGACGCCGGGCCACGTGAAGACGGTTTCCGTGACGACGGCGCCCTCGATGATTCCGCCGATCTGGATGCCGACGATGGTCACGACAGGGATCAGCGCGTTCTTCAGCGCATGGATGAACACCACGCGCCGCCATGAAGCGCCCTTCGCCCAAGCCGTACGCACGTAGTCGAGGTTGAGCACCTCGATCATCGAAGACCGCGTGAAGCGCATGTTGATCGCGGCGCCGGCGGTGCCGAGAGCGATCGCCGGCAGCGCGACGTGCCGCAGGCTCTGCAGCGGATCCACCGTCAGCGGCACGTAGCCGCCGAATGGAAATAACCGAAGCGTCACCGACATCACGAAGATCAGGACGATCCCGATGAAGAAGTTGGGGATCGAGACTCCCGCGACGGTGACTCCGGTGGCCACCTGGTCCACGACCGAGCCACGTCGCACCGCGGCGATGGTGCCCAGTGGGATGGCGACGAGAAGTGACCAGATGAGCGCCGTGAGACCGAGCTCGAGCGTCGCGGGCAGACGCTCGAGGATCGCCGTCGCGACGGGCTCGTGCGTCGTCACGGAGCGGCCCCAGTCGCCGTGGATGATGTGACCGACCCAGATCACGTACTGGACGTAGAGGGGCTTGTCGAGACCGAGCTGGCGGTGTATCTCGGCGATCGCCTGAGGCGTCCGGTCCTCGCCGGCGATGATCAGCGCCGGATCCCCCGGGCTCAGGTGGATGAGCATGAACACGCCGATGGTGACGAGAAACGCCACCGGCAGCATGAGGAGCAGGCGCCGGAGGATGTAGGCGGCCACGCCCCTAAATCCGGCGCCTGCTTGGCGTGATTACCCCTTCCAGACCCCCGCCATCCGGATCATGAGGTCGGGGTAGAGCGTGAAGCCATGGATCTTCGTATCGGAGATCTGCGGGCTCACGCCGAAGACGGTGAAGACGTACGGCGCGTCCTCGACGATCTGCTTCTGCGCGTTCTGGTAGTCCTGCTTGCGCTTGCTCTGATCGGAAGTCGCGCGCGCGTCGTCGAGCCACGCGTCGACCTGAGAGTTGCTGTACTGGCTGTCGTTGAAGCTCCCGCCCGTGTGCCACCACGCATACAGGTTGCCGTCGGGATCGATGCGCCCAGACCAGTTCACACCACACGCCTGGAACTGGTGCTGCTCGCATTCCTGCACCTCTGTCGCGAACTCCTCGGTCTGGATGTTCATCGTGATGCCGGCGGCGGCAAGCTCCGACTGAATGAGCTGCGCGAGCTGCTGCGCGACAGGGTCGGACGTGGTCTTGTACGAGAAAGAGAATCCGGTCGCGATCGACTTCGCCTTCGCCGGATCAGCGTGGTCGTAGATCTTCTCGTTCGGGTCGAACGCCCAGCTCGACGGCGGTATCGGCCCATATCCGACGACGCCGATGTTGAAGTTGATGTCCTTGAGGATCGCGTAGCGGTCGATCGCCGTGGCGACGGCCTTCCGCTTGGCAGGATCGTTGAACGGTGCGGCCGCGGTGTTGAGCTCGAAGCCGTTGAAGCCGATCGCGGGCGTGTCGCGGTAGATGAAGCTCGAGTCGGCCTTGATCGCGGACACGTCCTTGGATGCGATCACGCGCGCGATGTCGATGTCGCCCGTGCGAAGCGCGGCGAGGATCGCGTTGACGTCCGGGATGGCGCGATACGTCACGCCGTCGAGGTAGGGGACGCCGGACTTCCAGTAGTTGGGGTTCTTCTTCAGCGTGAGATGGTCGTTTCGCTTCCACTCGACGAACTCGAATGGCCCGGTGCCGGCCCCGGTGGGTGTGAGCGAGAAGTCGGCGCCTCCCTTGGTCACCGCGTCCATCGAAAGCATCATTCCGGCGCGGTCCACGAGTGTCGCGAGCAGGGTCGCGTCGGGCTTGGCCAGGTGGAAGGTGACGTGGGTGTCGTCGACGACCTCGACCGAGCTGACGCTCTTGAGATCGGACTTGCGCAGCGAGCCGGTCCCTGTCTTATAGCGCTCGATGTTGGCCTTGACCGATGCGCCGTTGAAGGGAGTGCCGTCGTGGTACTTGACGCCCGACCGCAGAGTGAACTTGTAGTTGACAGGGTCGGAGACGTCCCACTGCGTAACCAGACCCGGCTGGATCTTGAGCGAGGGATCGATGGTGAAGAGCGAGTCGTACATGTTGTAGAAGACTTCGCGTTCGACCAGCAAAGACGAGTTCATCGGGTCGAGGGTGTGCAGCTCGCTCTCGAGCGCGATCGTCGCGGTGCCGCCCGGCTTGGGCGAGCCGCTGTTGTTGCTCGTTCCGCCGCTTCCGCCGCCGCCACACGCGGCGACCAGCAAAACGGCAACAAACGCCATGGCGACTCGTCTCATCTGTCTACCTCCCCGCGGCCGGCTCTGCGTCCGGTCCCCCAAACGAAAGCTAAGACAAATCTAATACGTCGCGGTACGAGGCATCGTCAAATTAAGAGTTACGGGACCAGGCGCAGGTGCGCGGCCGCAGGCCGGCCGTCGAGCCGGTCCGCGAGCCCGCGCAGCCTTGTCGCCATCCACGGCCGGAATGACGGCCGCGTCAGGCCGGGCACGAGGCGCGCACGGTCTTCGGCCGTGCGGGCCATGCTCCGGTGGGCCTCCAGGATCTGTCGTTCCGCGCTGTAGTGGTCCATGGCGAGATTATAGCCCTAGATCTGTTCAAATAGTCAAGCAGCTAATTTACCGTTCTGATAACATAGGCGACAACCTATGCCGGCCAGCAGCAGCGACGTCCCCCGCGCCCCGATCCGGGTCGCGCCGTCGGCGCCGCTCGAGCTGATGTGGCTGGTCCACTGGGCGGGCGCAGGCCACTCCCATGGAGGCGACTTCGCCCCCCTCGACGAGCTGCGCCGGCGTCATGGAGCCGAGCTCGAGAAGCTGTGGGGCGAGCGGCTCGCCCAGTACTCGACCGAGATGCTCGTCCTCTCGCATCGCTCGGGGACGATGCTCGACCAGGACCTCAAGCGGTTCTTCAGCCGGCTCGATGCGGCCATAGAAGACGCTCAGGTGCCATCGCTTCTCTCTGAAAGTCCGCGAGAACGCGAGATCGTCAAGGAACGGCTCGAGCGGCTGCGGGTCGAATCAGCGTTTCGCAAGCGCTACATCGGCGTCCTCACAAGCCTGTGGTCGGACATGGAAGAGGAGTGGGCGAAGACCGGCAGGCCGGGGGTGATGGCGGAGGCCGAGAAGTGGGCGCGAGCGGTGGACGGGGGTGCTCCTTACCGCCAGCTGCTTCAGGTCCAGCACATCTGGCCACCGCGACCTGAGATCGACGGCCTCGCGGACACCGCGGCTGGAGAGGGCAACCTGATCCTCACGCCTACCTGGTTCGGCGGCAGGATCCACGTGCTCGAGTTCGACGGCTTGATCTATGTCGGGCGGGGCATCCGCCTCGGCGAGCCCTCGTTCAAGGAAGTGGCCGCCACGGTCGCGTCCCGCATCAAGACGCTCGCCGACCCGACGCGGCTGGCGATCCTGCTGCGGCTCGCGCGTGAACCGGCTTCGGTGACAGAGCTGGCCCGCCAGTTCAACCTTTCCCAGCCCACGGTGAGCGCGCATGTGCAGGTGCTGCGTGAAGCCGGGCTGCTGGAGGAGAAGACTGTCGGCCGCAGTGCGCAGCTGAGCGCGAGCGCAGAGGCGCTGCACGAGGTTTTCGCGCACACGGAGGAGATGCTGATCAGGGCGTTCCGCTCCTAGCGGCGACGAGTACCTCGAGCGAGTCGACCAGGCGCGGCCCCGGCCGGTTGAAATAAGCGGAGCCGTCCAGCACCACGACCCGATTGGCGCCAGTCGATTCGATCTGTGGGCGCAGCGCATCTGCTTCCTGCCGGGCGCGCGCCTGCCCGAATCCGCATGGAGCGAGGACGAGCAGCTCCGGCCGCGCATCGCGCACGTCGCTCCACGTAAGAGCGATTGACGGCACACCGGCTTTCGCGAGCGGATCGTCGATACCCGCCAGGCCAAGGAGATCGGGCGTCCAGTGCCCTGCGCGGTACGGCGGGTCGATCCACTCCAGAAAGACGCCACGCACGCGCGGGAGTCGTGATGCGCGCTCCGATGCCTCGTCGATGCGGCCCCGCAGCGTCGACATCAACGGCGAAGCATCGGCGCCGCATGCGTCTGCCAGCTCCTCGATGTCGCGCAGCACGTCTTCGAGCGAGTGTGGGTGCTGGCGGATCATGCGCACCCCGCGCAGATCATCGGCGACCTGGTCGGCCGGGATTGCGCACACGTCGCAGATGTCCTGGGCCACGACGAGGTCCGGCTCCAGGCGCAGGATCGCGTCGGTGTCGACCTCGTACAGCGACCGTCCATCCCGAGCAGCAAGCGCGACGGCATCTTCGATCTGCGCGCTGCTTCGCTCGTGAAGGTCGAGCGTCGACCGAGTGACCACCGGCAGCGACGACGCTTCCGGCGGGTAGTCACACTCGTGGGTGACGGCTACGACCTGCGGGCCGAGCCCGAGCGCGAACAGCGACTCGGTGGCGCTCGGCAGTAGCGAGACGATCCTCACGCCTCGGACCGGACGCGTTCGACGACCTGCTTGAGGACTTCGTATGGCTGTGCGCCGAGAACGAGGTAGCGGCGCGCGAAGACATGAGCCGGGATCGCGTTGATGCCGGCCGAGGAAGCGATCTCGCGGTTCTCGTCGATGACCGCGTCGTAGCGGTTGGCTTCGAGCGCGGTGCGGAGCTCGCCGCCGTCGAGGCCGATCGATTCGCCTATCTGCACGAGGTCGTCGATGTCCTCGAGCTTTCCGGTTCCCTCCCAGTGTGCTTTGAACAATGCGTGATGCATTGCCTCGAATTTGTCGTGCTCGCGCGCAAATTCGGCCGCCCCGAGCGCGCGGCGTGAATTGATGATCACGTCGCGCGTGTTCATATCCAGGCCGACCGACTCGGCGACGGACTGCATGTATGTGCGCATCTGCTCCGCACGACCACGGCCGAAATAGGCATCGCGCGGAATCCCCTCGATGGGCGCTTCAGGGTGCAGCTCGAATGGCCGCCACGTCACCTGGATCAGTCCTTCTCGTTCGAGCTCTTCGACCCGGACCGAGTCGATGTAGCACCACGGTCAAACGTAGTCCGAGAAGATCATCAGCTCGACGGGACGAGCTTCCATGTTCCTAAGCATCCCTTAATCACGCGGTGGCACAATGGGTTGAGAGGTAGGGTGCCAATTCTCGGTGCCCGCATCGGCTCCCGAAGTCAGGAGGTGCAGATATGGCAGAGACGAAGACGTTCGTCGTGAACGCGCCCGTATGGATCGATCTTTCGAGCACGGACCCTAAGGCTGCGCGTGACTACTACTCGAAGCTGTTCGGCTGGAAGGCAGAGCCGGAGAAGGACCCGGCGGCGGGTGGGTACGCGATCGCTCGCCTCGACGGCAAGGATGTGGCGGGCATCGGCGGCACACAGGATCCCAACGGCCCTTCCGCCTGGATGGTCTACATCGGCACGCGCGACGCGAACGCGACGGCGAAGAAGATCGAGGCCGAGGGAGGCAAGATTGTCGCGCCGCCCTTCGACGTCATGGACGTGGGCAAGATGTCGGTGTTCCAGGATCCGAGCGGTGCGTTCATCTCGCTCTGGCAGCCGAACACGATGCCCGGGTTTGCGGTCCAGCGAAGGTCCGGGGCGTTTTCCTGGGCTGAGCTCAATGCCCGCGGCATCGACAAGGCGAAGCAGTTCTACAAGAAGGTCTTCGGGTGGGGCACCAAGGACAGCCCCATGGGTGAAGGCCAGGGCGACTACACAGAGTTCAAGCTTGGCGACGAGAGCATCGCCGGCGGCATGGAGATGAACCCGATGGTGCCGCAACAGGTGCCGTCCTACTGGATGGTCTACTTCGGCACCAACAACGTGGACAAGGCATTCGAGAAGGCGATCGAGCTGGGTGGAAAGGAGATGGTTTCACCCATGGACTTTCCAGGCGGCCGGTTCGCGATCGTGTCCGACCCGCAGGGTGCGATGTTCGGCCTGATGAGCAGCGACCAGTAACGTCAGCCGTAATCACCGGCGGGCCAAGTCAGGCCCGCCGGTTTTTCATATCCATGCAGAAAGATCCAGCCGTGGAGAGATGGTTTGCAGGCAAGCCTGCCGAGCCCGTCCTGCGGCGCGTCCGCGATGTCATCCTCGGCGCGGACCGGCGGATGAGCGAGGGGACGAAATACGGATCGGTGACGTTTCACTGCCGCGGCGACTTCGCGAGCTTCGTCCAGCACAACAAGAAGACGGTGAGCCTCATGTTCAACCGCGGCGGAATCATCCCGGGCAAGTTCCCGCACATGGAAGGCGAGGGACGGGCTGTGCGCTTCATGCGTTTCGCCGACGCCAGGGAGGTCGACGCGCGCAAGGCAGAGCTGAGCAAGATCGTGGTCGCATGGTGCGACCTGATGGCGACGGGCGCTACTCCGGCCGCGAAAACGAGTAGGAGATGATCCTCTCGGTCTGAATCTTCCCCTGATCGTTCAGCAGCCACGTCTGAGCGGAAGGGAACGTCTTAGCTCCGACCGCGCCGCCCGCGGTGTCGACCTCGTACATGATCAGCGCGTTGCGGTCGTCGCCGGTGGCCGCGATCACACGCAGGCTGCCGGGTACGACCTGCATCGCAAACTGGCGGAGGCCTCTGGGCGCTTCCATGTACTCGTCGATGCCGGCGAAGCGACCGGCCGGGCTGAAAAACTCACGTCTGAGGCGAGGTTGCGGCGCGCCGCCTCGAGGTCGTGGTTACTCCACGCGTCGAGGTGAGCCCGCGCCAGCGCGACGGCTTTCGAATCGGTCATTTCGCCTCCTTCACGAAATCCATGGCCTCTTGAGCCAGTGGCAGCCAACGCTTCGACGAGGTGGGGGAGAGCACGAACCATTCCCGCATCGGCCTTCCCTTGCCGGCGTCGAAATGCACTCCGGCGCCCGCCTCCACGAGTCCGTCCACGCGCTCGCGAGGCAGCTTGAGCACGAGATTGCCGCGCACGAGCATGGCGAAGATCTTGCCGTCGATCTTCAGCTGACCCGAGGACCCGAATCCCTTGCCTTCGGTGATGTGTGTCACACCGCGCAAGGGCTTCATGCTGTCGACGAGCTTCGCGTAGCGGGCCTCGCTCGAAGTCATGCGACCTCGGCGGCCTCAACCCCGAGCTGCATCGCCGTCACGCGCTTGCGCGCCTCCACGCCGAGCGCCGTCAGGGCGCCGAGCAGCGCAAGACACGCTACAACGATCAGCGCAGGCTGATAGCCGGCCACGAAGGACGCGGGCGTGCCGATGTGTCCGTGGCCGGCGAACACCGCCGCGCCGACAGCGACGGCAAAGGCCGACCCGAAGCGCTGTGTCGAGGCGTTGACTCCGGAGGCTTTGCCCATCTCGTGCGGCTTGACGGCGCTGACCACCACGGTTGGCGCAACCGGCAGAGCCATCGACGCCCCGATGCCGGCGACGATCAACGGAAGCACGAATGGAGCGTAGGTGGCGCCGGTCGTGGCGAGAAGACCAAACCAGATCAGGCCGGTGCCCATGAGCGCCATCCCGGTGACAAGGACCGGCCGGCGGCCGATGCGATCCGACAGCATTCCCGCCAGCGGCGCGATGACGAGCGGAGTCGCGGTCCACGGCAGAAGCCGTATCCCCGTGCCGAGCGGCGTGTAGCCGAGCCCGAACTGCATGTATTGGGCCGTCAGGAAGGCGGCCGCAGTGATGGTGCCGGACAGGAGAAAGCCGGTTGCGTTGCCGCTGCTGAAGCTCAGGTTCCGGAAGAAGTGCATGGGCACCATCGGCTGGCGGGCGCGAAGCTCCCAGCCGACGAACCCGGCGAGAAGGAGCATGCCGACGGACATCGTGCCGACGGTCGTCGAGGCCAGCCAGCCATCGTCGCCCGCGCGGATGAGCCCCCACACGATGCCGACCGACCCTCCGGCGATCAACAGGTTCGCCACCAGGTCGAGGCGCGTCGCGGGGCCGTGGCTCTCCGGCAGGCGCAGCAGCGAGAGCAGAACCGCCGTGACGCCGATCGGAACGTTGACCCAGAAGATCCAATGCCAATTCAGTCCCTGGGTGATCGCGCCGCCGATGACCGGACCGGCCGCCACCGCGAGGCCGCCGATTCCTCCCCAGATGCCGACGATCGTGCCCCGTCGCTCGGCAGGGAACGCGCTGGTCAGGATAGTCAGGCTGACGGGCATCACCATTGCGGCGCCCACGCCCTGCAGCGCGCGGTCGACGATCAATAGGCCTGCCGACGGCGCGAGCGCGCACGTGACGGAAGCGGCGGTGAACAGCGCCAGGCCCGCGGTGAACACGAGGCGGCGACCGAAGCGGTCGCCAAGCGTCGACGCGGTAATGATCCCGGCCGCGTACGTCAGGACGAACGCGTTCACCGTCCACTCGAGGGTGGAGATCGTGCCGCCGATGTCCCGGTGGATGGAGGGCAGCGCGGTCACGACGACCAGCGTGTCGAGAACGACCATGAAGAATGCGATCGAAGTGATCGCCAGGGTCCAGGTTCGCCGTGACATGACCGACCTCCAGTTCAGGTGATTGGGTGTTGATGGAGATTCTCCGCTAGTCACTTGAGAAAGTCAAGTTTCAACTTGAAAACATCACGGGTCGGTGCTATCGTTGTCGCGCGTGAGGTCTTACGAGCAGTACTGCGCCATCGCCAAAGCCCTCGACGTGATCGGAGATCGCTGGGTCTTGCTGATCGTGCGGGAGCTGATGACGTCCGGCCCATCTCGCTACACCGACCTGCTCAAGGGTCTGCCGGGAATCGCCACCAACCTCCTCGCTGACCGCCTGCGGGAGATGGAGAAGGCAGGAATCGTGCGGCGCGAAGAGGCGCCGCCGCCGGTCGCCACCACGCTCTTTCATCTGACCGAGCGCGGGAAGGCGCTCAAGCCGGTGCTGGAGGAGTTGGGCCGCTGGGGCTCTCCGCTGCTGGGCGTGCCTCAGCCGAGCAACGTGTTTCGCAGCCACTGGCTCGTCTTTCCGTTCGACGCCTACCTCACCGACAATTCGCCGAACGAGCCGCCGATCGCCGTGGAGGTTCGCACCGGTGACGAACCCATGGTGGTCGAGACCGTGGAAGGCAAGGTTCGCACGCGCCGCGGAGAGGTCAAGAGTCCGGACGCGGTGCTCACCGGCCGTCCGGGTCTGATCCTGGGTCTTCTGTCTGGACGCTTCGATCTCGCGGAAGCGAAAAGCCGCGGTCTTGAGCTGAGTGGTTCGGAGAAGGCGGTCGCGCGCATCGCCGGCAGGTGGGGCGCCGAAGGGCCGAAGTCCTAGGAGAAGTACTGACGCGCGACCTCCGCGGCGATCCGGGCGTTGTTGACGACCAGTTCCACGTTGAGGTCCAACGAACGTCCGCCGGACAGCTCGGCCATCCGCTCGAGCAGCCGCGGAGTCACGGCTGCGCCGTGGACGTCACCAATGTCCTCGACGGCGCGCATCGCCATCGCCTCGGCGTCGTCGAGGTTGTAGGGCGGAGGAATGGCCACGACAGCTCCGGGCAGGCCGACGGCCCACGTCGCACGCAAGACTTCAGCTGCTTCCTTCGCGCCGTCGACCCTCGCGCCGACCGGGCAGCCGCTGCGGCGCGTGTAGAACGCCGGGAATTCATCCGTCCCGAAACCCAGCACGGGCACACCGAGCGTCTCGAGACGCTCGAGCGTAAGGGGCAGGTCGAGAATGATCTTCGCGCCCGCGCAGAAGACAGCGACCGCCGACCGCGCGATCTCGCCGAGGTCCGCGGACTCGTCCTCGGGATGGCCGCGGTGCACGCCGCCGATGCCGCCCGTCGCGAAGAAACGAATGCCGGCGAGCGAGGCGGCGCGCACCGATGCGGCGACCGTGGTCGCGCCGATGCTGCGCCTGACGAGCGCCGGACCAAGGTCGCGAGCGCTCACCTTCACGGCGTCGCCTGAGGCCACGCGCTCGAGGTCTCGGTCTTCGAGCCCGACCTTCAGCTTTCCGTCGAGGACGGCGACGGTCGCGGGCACCGCACCCGCGCCGCGAATCGCGGCTTCGCATCCGCGTGCCGCTCGCAAGTTGTGGGGCGCCGGAAGTCCCTGGCCGACGATCGAAGTCTCGAGCGCAACGACGGGCCGGCCCGCTGCCACCGCCTCGGCGACCTCCGGAGCGACGTCCAGGACGTCGTTCAGCTCGGGCGTGCTCCGACGAGGGCGACCGAGCGCGAGGCAGCCGTGACCGCCTGCTCGGCGGCCTCGACCGGTGGTGCGCCACGCAGCCACGCGACACAGAAGGCGGCCGCGAAGGCGTCGCCCGCGCCCGTGGGGTCGATCGCCTCGACGGCCGGCGCCGCGATGTCACGACCGAACACCCGGCAGCCCAGCGCTCCGCGCTTCAGCACGGGAACCTGGGCGAGGCTTTCGAGCGGCACGGCGAGGGTCTCGGCCTCCTTCTCCGTCGCGAACAGCACCTCCGGTGCGAGCCGCGCGAGCACGTAGGCCATGCGCGCGGGACCGTACGCCTGCAACCCGGCCGCGGACGAGAGATCCACCGCGAGCATGCCTTTGGCCTCGCGCACGACGCGAATCGCCGCGCGCGTGGCGCTCGCGAGCGGTTCGACGAACAGCGAGTAGGCCGGGACATGGAGAAGACGAGCGTCGCGGAACCACGACTGGTCGAGGTCGTCCGGGCTAAGCCCGACGCTGGCGCCCCGCTGCGTCGCCATCGTCCGTCGCCCGTCCGCCCCGATGACGACCGCGATCGCGCCCGTCGGCTCGGCGGCCCACACCGCCCGGACCTCGACTCCACGCGACTCGAGCTCGGCAACGAGCCGGTGGCCCGCCTCGTCGTCGCCGATCCGCGTCACCAGGCGAGACGGTTCACCGAGCGCGGCGGTCCAGGCGCAGAAGTTGGCGGCCTGGCCTCCGCCGCCGATCGTGATCGTGGCCGGGGTGTCGTCGTCGGGCCGCAGCGGCCCTTCCGGAACGATGGACACGTCGAGCACGAGGTCCCCGACGCTGACGATCATCCGTGGAGAATAACGACCTCTCGCATACCTCAAATGGGGTAGTTCGAAATCGCGCAATTGTGGTTGGCCTCTGCCGCTCGCGGCAGACGATGATTCGCTCAGCCGGGAAGTGGGTCACCTGGCAAGCGCTGCGGGGGGTGAGCCATGCGCGATAGAGCGCATGGCTTTTTCTTTGTTAGCGGACGCGTTCCGTGCTGAGCAATCCCTGTCTGCCGAGGGCCTCGCGCAGCGGTGCGGCAAGGCGCTCCTCCAGCTCCCGGACCGGAGGTGCAGACCACGGCTCGCACACTCCCAGCATCTGGAGCGCCGACTTGATCGCCAGCGGGAAGACGCCGGCGCGTACCGCCTGCACGACCTCGTACAGCCGGTCCTGGGCATCACGCGCAACATCGATGTTTCCGCGCGCGTACTCGTCGAAGATCTTGACGACGAGCGCCGGCGCGACGTTGCCCGCGCCGCAGATGGTGCCGTGGCCGCCCATCGCCATCGACGCAAGCAGCATCGTGTCGCTGCCGGTGAAGACGCGGAACGCCGGCATGTCTCGCGTCGCGATGCATACGCCTTCGAAGTACTCGAAGTCGCGGCTCGAATCCTTGATCCCCTTGATCGTGCCTTCACGCGCGAGGGTGGCAACGGTCGCCGGCTCGGCGACGACTTTCGTGAACTGCGGGATGTTGTAGAGCATCATCGGCAGGGCTGCGCCGGCTGCCAGCTCGCGATAGAAAGCGAGCACGCCGGCCTGGTCGGTCGGGTAATAGAAGGGCGGTGCGACCAGCACCGCGTCAGCGCCGAGCTTTGCTGCGGCGTGGACCTCGACGCGCGCGGAGGCGAGGTGACTCTGTGCCACTCCGCAGATGACGGGCACGCGACCGGCGGTGGCATCGACGACGGCGGTGAGCAACGTCCGCCGCGACGGCTCGTCGAGGGATGCGGTTTCGCCAGTCGACCCGAGAGCGAGCACGCCGTGAACGCCGCCGGCGATGACGTGCTCGATCAGCCGTCCGACGGCGGGCTTGTCCACCTGGCCGTGTCGCGTCATCGGCGTGACCAGCGCAACTAGCACGCCTTTCAGGTCGATCACGTCACCCATCGCCTCCAGCGTACCTTCCGCGCAACTTGACTTTGTCCTGATGGTCTGATGAAAATCGGTGTTCAGCTGGTGGTGGTGCACGCGCCGTGCGTGCAGTTCTGAAAGGGGTGTCCATGCGACGACTTCTCTTACTCGCTGCATCGGCCGCAATCGTCATCGTCGCTTTCGCGACGCCGGATGTCGCAGTCGCCGGCAACGGCAATGGCAACGGGCATGGTGCCGCGGACCGCCTGAAGGCCCGTAACCAGACGTTGCATTCGAGCCCGGGCGTCGACGACGGGAACCTGCTCGGTCAGCAGGCTCAGTACAGCTTTGAGCGCACCGCGCCCGCTGCGGCCGTAACAGGCGACGCGCTTGGCAATGCCGTCCAGCAGGCGGGCAACCTGTCCACTAGCGCGGGAACGTGGCAGGAGGTCACGACCCAGGCGTACAACGCGGAGCCCGCGGGCTACAGCGATCCCAACTGGTCGAACACGGGTGCCGGCTTCTCGATCGTCGGCGGTCGAGCGACCTCGCTTGCGCAGACTTCCACCGCGTGGTATCTCGGCGCGGCCGCTGGTGGTGTGTGGAAGTCGACCGACCAGGGCAGCACCTGGACACCGCTTTTTGACGGGATGCCGACACTCTCCATCGGCTCGCTCGCGGTCAACCCGGTGGACGGCTCACTGTGGGTCGGCACCGGCGAGGCCAACGTCTCCCAGGACAGCTACGCCGGCACCGGCGTCTACAAGACGACCGACGGCGGCGCGACCTTCACGCGAGTCGGTGACGTGTCCGGCAGCAACCCGCTGGTCGCCCACACGAGCTTCCGGCTCGCCTTCGACTCGAGCGGGAATCTCTACGACGCGACCGACAACGGCCTGTGGCGCCTCGCGGCGGGCACCAACACTTGGGTGGAAGTGCTCGGCACCAGCGCGAACCCGCCTTATGACTGGCAGGTCACCGACGTCGCGATAGTTCCGGGCTCCGGCGGCGCGCAGGTCATCGCAGCGATCGGGTGGCACGGGCCTGGCAACACTGAGAACAACGGCTTCTACCAGTCGAACGACGGCGGTCTCACCTTCGCGAAGGTGACGCCGTTCGGCGACATCGTCCCGTCGGACATCGGCCGAACAACCTTCGCTTACGCGGCCGATGGCAGCAAGCTCTACGCGACCGTGCAGTCACTGTCCGGACTCGCGGGCACCGGCCCGCACGTGCTCATGGGCATATTCGTGTCGAGCGGCACCCCTGCCAGCGTCATCGGCCACTGGCACCTCGCCGCCGACTCGCCCGAGCTCACGAGCCTTCCTTCTTCAGCCGGCGCGACCTTTGGCGAGGCCGGCGACCAGGCGTGGTACAACGAGGACCTCGCCGTCGACCCGACCAACCCGAACCACGTCTACGCAGGTCTGGAGGAGGTCTACGAGTCCAAGGACGGCGGCTCGAAATGGATCACCGCCAGCCCGTACTGGAACATCAACTTCGCGTGCGATTACACCAACCCACCGACGTGTCCGAAGACGACGCACCCCGACCAGCACGCGATGATGATCTCGAACGGCAAGATCGTCATCGGCAACGACGGCGGCGTGTACTCGCGGCCGCTGTCCGACAACAAGCCGGACGGCAACTGGTCTGACCTCAACGCCACGCTTCACACCTGGCAGTACTACGACGGCCGCGCCGGCTCGCTCGGCTCGGGCACGGCGGTGTGGGGCGGTCTCCAGGACAACGGAGACTCGTTCATCACAACGGGCAGCTCGCAGATGGTCGAGCCCGCGGGCGGTGACGGCTTCGATGTCATCGTCGATCCCGCTAACGCCAACAAATTCGCCGGCGAGTACGTCGACGGCGCCATGTACCGGACCACCGACGGCGGCCACTCGTTCACCAACTTCGTGAGCCCGGCCTGTGAGGCCCAGCTGCTGTTCGGTAAGCCTGCAATGCCCGGCTGCGACGGGGCGACCCGGTTCGTGACGCCGCTCATCCAGGACCAGCAGGATCCCAACACGTGGGTCATCGGCGGCAGGTCCGTGTGGGTGTCGAACGCCGGCTGGAACACGACTTGTGGACCCGCGGCCACCGACCCGTGCTCGTGGCAGAAGGCCTTCAACACCGGCAGCGGCAACTCTGTGACCGCGCTCTCGTCCGCCAACGGCGGCCAGATCATCTACGCCGCGTGGGCCCATGGCGGCGGCAACCCCGGCCCGGCGTTCGGGCGCGGCATCGCAACCAATTTCGGCGGGACGTGGCACCAGGTTGACGTCAGCAGTCTGCCCAACCGCTTCATCGCGGGCGTGACCGTCGACTCGAGCAACCCGGCTCACGCCTATGCGATCTTCAACGGCTACTCGCGCCGCTTCGTCCCCGGCGGCGGCGTCGGCCACGTCTTCGAGACCAACGATGGCGGCGCCTCATGGACCGACATCTCGGGCAACCTGCCGGACATCGCGTCCGACGCGCTCGTCATTTCCAACGGCCACCTGGCCCTTGCCACCGACGCCGGCATGTTTACCGCTGCGACCGGCGGCGGCCCCGGCACCGCCTGGTCGCGATTAGGGACCGGGCTGCCCAACGTCGTCGTCGACAACGTCACGCCGGGTCCGAACGGCTACATCTACGCCGCCACCCACGGTCGCGGCATCTGGCGGATTCAGTTCTAGCGCAGCGATAGACGTGAAACCGGCCGTCCCAGCT
>DASTIX010000077.1:0-9733 GCA_035717165.1 Candidatus Dormiibacterota bacterium | reverse complement strand
CGCGCGCCGATGCGTTTGAGCTGGTCGCCCAATCGCTCGTGGCCGCGCGATGCCGGTGGGCCGCTGAGCAACCGAGTGCCGATCGCCCTCAATTGAGCGGTCCCGACGTATCGAGCCGTCCAGTGATCGGACCGCCGTTCTTGAGCACGTCGTCGGTGGCATAGAACGTCACCGTCAGTCGCGTCGTGCCGCACACCGCATAGAGGTACGTTTGCGTGCTGGCAGGGACGGTGCACAGCGTCTTGGACCCCCGCGCGATGGTCATGACCGGCAGCGTCTCGTTCTGATTGGGCGATCGCACGGTGATCGTCAGCGCGGGGTCGACCGTGTCGCGCAGCGCGATCGAGATGTTGCCGGCCGAGTCACGCGCCAATACGCCGATCAATGGATCGCTGAAGCCCTCCGGTCCCGGATGGACCGGGCCTGTGACCGCGGCGGTCTTGACCACCGGCGTTCCGGCCATCGCGGCCCATCCGCTCTGCAGCGGTCCGTTGACCGCCCAGACGACGGTGCCGCCGAAGAATGCGCCGATCGCGACCACCGCGAAGCCTCGGATGGGCAACGTGATCAGCCGGCCGTCGCGCACGCGCTCGAACAGCGCGAAGATGATGGCCGACGCGCACGCCGACGCGAGTGCAACCAGCCACGGCGCGCGCGCGTCGCTGCCGGTGCCGAGCGCGTGTACGAACGCGAGCGGCCAGGACGCGTATGCCGCCCAGTGGATGATCCGCCACGCACGCAAGCCGACGCGATCGCGCAGCAGACTCGTGGCGGCGACCGCGACCAGGATCCAGAACGCGGCAACGCCCAGGCCGAGCCAGATCGGGCGGTACGCCGCTCCAACCGGAATCAGGACGTCGCGCACCGAGATGTGCGCGAACGGATCGAGGACCGTCGTGATGACATGGGCGAACAGCAGGCAGATGGCGAGGAGGCTGAGGTTGCGGTGCAGGTCGACCGCGACGAACCCTGGGGTCCGCTCCCCGCTCCAGCGCGTCGTGGTCAGGATGCCAAGGACGACCGTGGCGGTGAGGACGAGCAGCGTGCTCGCGCCAAGGCCGCGCGTCGCGTACCAGAACCAGCTTGGATTGCTGGCAGACGCGGCCAGCAGGAAACCCGGCAAGATCAGGCGGCCCAGCCGCCCGCGGTTTCAACCCGGCCGTCGGCCGCCACCAGCCTGGCCGGAAGCCGGCAGGTGTCGAGCCACGCGATCGCCTCGGTCCCGAGGATCACGGCGGCCGTGGCAGCTGCGTTCGCCTCGAGGCAGCTTGCGGCCGCAACCGTGACCATGGTCCACGGCGTTTGCGCCGGCGAGCCCGTGCGTGGATCGATGATGTCGTGGATCTCGATTCCGCCACGCCGCCATCGCCTCGCGGTCGTGCCCGACGTCGCCAGACCGCCTTCGCGCACGAGGACGTCCTGCCACTCTTGCGCTCCCTCGTCGAGCGCCACCCGGACCGGCCACTCCGCGTTGCCGGAAGTGGCGATGTCGCCACCGCACTCGACGAGGACCGAGATCCCGAGCTGATCGGCAACCGCCTTGGCGCACCGGTCGGCCGCCCATGCCTTGCCGCTCGCGCCCAGGTCGAGGGCGACGCCGGATGGAATCTTCACAGTGCTGTTGGCGAGGTCGAGCTCGACCGCGTGCCACCCAAGTACCTGTCGCACCAGGACCTCGAGCGGCGGACCATCGGCCGGCACTGCCGTGAAGGTCGTGATGTAGCCGGTGTCTTCGACGTTCCGCCCGACCGTCGGATCGACGAGACCCGCCGTCATCTCCGCCGCACGCATCGCGGCGTCGAGGGCCTCGGCGAGCAGTCGGCTGATGGCGACCCGACCGCCACCGGCCGAACGATTCACTGCGTTCAGCTCGGAGTCCGTCAGGAATCGGCTGCATGTTGCGTCGATCGCGGCGATGTGCCGGCGGACGATGTCGAGCGACGGCTCGAGGGCGCCGGGATCGGCGACGGCAACCGTATTGCTGACGCCCATCGCCTTGAAGGCGGCCGAGCTCAGCATGGCTTCGAGGGTGTCGCGTGGCAGACCGGCGGCGGCGGCGGTGCAGGCGCCGCGGCGGGGGCCGAACCGGGCGGTTGGGGTGCGGCCGACACATAACCGGGTGGCGGGCCGGGGTGCTGTACGACGGTCACAACGACGGGGCGCGGCTTCTGGACCGGCACGGCCGCGATCGGGATCTTCGGCGGAGGCGGAGGCGCCGGCGGCTTGCCGGAGAAGAACGCTTCCGCAAGGACGCCAAACCCCCACGTCAGCCCAAGTGCGGCGCCTACGCTGCCCGCCGTCGCGAGGCGCACGAGCCACAATCCGCGGTTGCGGCTGCGCCGCTGACCGTCGTCCATCACTGGTCGCCGGGCTCCGGCGATTCCTGAGGCTCTGGCGACTGCTGAGGTGGCGGCGGCGCCGGGGCCGGTCTGCTCGTGTAGGCGGGCGGCCAAGGCTTGGGAGAGGCGTAAACGTCAACCGTCTTCTGGATCGGCTGGGCCGAAGGAAAGACGGTCGAGGCCGCGAGCGCCGGAGCTCCATTGGCCGGGAAGACCTCGGCGTACAGGGTTTGGAGGCTCCCGAACGGCCAGATCCCGATCGCCGCGGCTGCGCCGGCAAATATGCCGGAGCCGAGGATGAAGATCAGAAACCGGACCGCGCGCTTCCTTCGCGGCTCCTCTTCAGTGGAGCCCCTCTTGACCAGCCGCCGCGAGGCCAGCCGACGAACGATCATCGTGATCCCTCCTCTCGCCCTGTCCGACCAGGGAGTTGGAGATAGAAACGCCGGGTGCGGCGCTAGTCGGAAGGCCGAAGCCAGGCGCTGTCAGACTGGAGCCGCAATGGAAGCGCACGAGATACCGGCGATCGATCCGCAGCCTCGCGAGGCGGATGGCCACGGGTACGTCGACTTCCTGGCTTCGGACGAGCTCAGCGTCGGCCTGGCGATCTGGCCCGCAGGCGTCGCCGACCGTCAGCGCCCGCATCGCGAGGACGAGGTCTACTACGTGATCAGCGGACGAGGGTCGATCTTCGTCGACGGCGAGAGCCGGCCGGTGAAGCCCGGCAGTCTCGTATTCGTCGCCGCCGGCGTCGAGCACCGGTTCCACGACATAGAGGAAGATCTGCGCGTGCTCGTGTTCTGGGCGCCACCACACAAGGCCGGCTGATGGCGCAGCAATCCGTCCTGGTCACCACGACGGAGCGTCCGGCCGGCTATGAGGTCAAACAGGCGCTCGGGCAGGTGTTCGGCGTGGTCGTGCGCAGCCGCGGCCTCGGCGGCAACATCATGGCCGGCCTTCGCGCCATCGGTGGCGGCGAGATCGTCGAGTACACACGCCTGGTCGAGGACACGCGACGCCATGCCATTGACCGGATGATCGAGAACGCGCGCGCGATGGGAGGCAACGCCGTCGTGATGATGCGCTTCGACTCGTCCGAGCTCGGCCAGACGATGACCGAGGTCGTGGCCTATGGCACCGCAGCGATCATCGAACGCAGCGCGCAGTGACACTGATCATTGCCTATCAGTTGATCGGCCTTGTGGTCGTGGTCGGCATCGCTATCGTCGGTTACTTCGTCTGGGATCGCCGCTATCGCGGTCACGAGCAAGGTTCCTTCCGCCCGACCGGCGAGGTGTTCAAAGACCCGACGAGCGGAAAGATGACGCGCGTCTACGAAGACCCGTCCACGGGACAGCGCCAGTACCGCGAGGAGTCCTAGCGGCCGGTCGCTGCGCTCGCTGTGTCGTCCGCTGGCCGGATTTGCGCCATCGACCCCATCGCCTTGTTGCGGAGGTGGCGCGACTTCCTGCCGCTCCATGCGCCCATGCGCCGGCCCGTCGAAGTGACCTTGTCGTAGGCCATGTGGCGGCGCGCCGAGCCCTTCTGGTTGTCGAAGAAATAGCTGACGAACGAAGCGACCGCGAGGCCCGCTGCGAACCAGAGCGCGGCAACCTGACGGACGGGGCGTCGTTGCATGCGAGGCATCTCCATAAACCAAGAAACGGGCTCTTTTGGCGGCGTACTCACGCTCGCACGCGTCGCGGACGTCCTACCGCGTCGAGGCTCAGCGGAGGCAGATATTCGCCTTCGTAGGTGCGCACCCACCACACGTGTCCGGCGCGCAGCTGGTTCCAGGACGAGAATCGATAGCGGTAAAGGCTGGCCCGGATGACCGCCGGCGGATGACCGGCGAACGGGCTGTGACGCAGGAGCTTCAGCGTCGGGCGATCACCCTCGAGCAGCCTGACGGCGAAGGCGATAAGCCATTGGTGTCGAAAGGGCGACTCCATCGCCGCAAACCACATCAGCCAGTCCAGGCGCAGGTGGTACGGCGCGAACTGGCGCGGGACCTTGTGCGGGTCCCCGGGCTTGCCCTTGAACTCGTACTCCTTCCATCCATCCTCGGGTCCGCTGGGATCAGCGTTGCCTTCGATCACGATCTCGTATCGGTCCTTCGTGATCGATCCGAACGCGCCGTATGTGTTGACGAGGTGGAAGGGGTCGAAGCTGAAGTTCATCAACTGATGCGGTGAGATGAGATTGCGCACCGGCCGGTAGCTCAGGACGAGCACAAGCAGGGTGACCACCACAACGGCGATCTGCCACCAGAGCGGCAGTGCCGTCAGGTGTGGATGCGCGACGCGGATGAAGAACGAAAGCGTGCGGTCGTCGAACGCCGAGAACGCGAGCGTCATCGTGAGGAAGTTGAGCCAGGAGAAATTTCCGCTGAGCACGAGCCACCCCTGCGTCAGCACGATGAACACTCCCGCGATCGATGCGACCGGCTGCGGCGTAAAGAGGAAGAACGGAACGACCAGCTGCGCGAAGAAGTTCCCGAGCACCTCGACGCGATGCAGCGGTTTGGGCAGGTGATGAAAGAACCAGCTGAGCGGATTGGGCATCGGCTGGGTCTCGTGGTGGTAGTAGAGGCAGGTGAGGTCGCGCCAGCAGCGGTCGCCCCGCCACTTGATCAGACCCGCGCCGAACTCGACGCGAAACACGAGCCAGCGAAACAAGAGGATGAGCGGCCACATCGGCACGGTCGGTCCGGCGCCGAGAAAGATCGCGAGGAATCCGGCTTCGAGAAGCAGCGTCTCCCAGCCGAAGCCGTAGAAGATCTGTCCGACGTTGACGATCGACATGTAGAGCGCCCACAGCGCGAACCACACGAGGATCGATATCCACGGCGGAAGCACGTCGACGAGTCCAACGACGACGGCTACGCTCAGCGCCACACCGCTCCAGGAGACCCCGAGGAGCAGCGAGTCCGAGTAGCGCAGGTGGAAAACGCTCGGCGCCTGCAGGAAGGAGACGCGGCTCAGGAAAAGCGGCGCGGGCAGCAAGCCTCTTTCTCCCAGCAGCGGCCGGAACTGGTTGACCGCGACCAGAGAAGCGACGAGATACACCACGCCGAGCGCGCGCTCGATCACCAGTCGGGTCAGCCAGTAGTCCGGCGCCTGCAGCCACTCCATCTAGGTGCGCCTCAACGCCGCGCGCGCCGCGTTGACTCCGCACATGCCGTGCACGCCGCCGCCGGGCGGCGTCGCCGCCGAGCAGATGAACAGCGAGGGGTCGGGGGTCGCGTACGGGTTCAGGCTCAGCACCGGCCGGGCGATCAGCCCGCGGAGGTCCATGCGGCCGCCCATGACGTCGCCGCCGACGCAGTTCGGCTCTTCGCTCTCGATGCGACGCGGGGACCAAACGCTGCGCTGTCTGATGAGGTCGCGAAATCCCGGCGCAAAGCGTTCGACCTGGTCCTCGATCGCTTTCGTCATATCGACTGTTGATCCGTTCGGGACGTGGCAGTAAGCCCAGGCCACGTGCTTGCCGGCCGGCGCACGCGTTGGATCGAACAACGTCGGCTGCGTCAGGATCACGAATGGACGCTCCGGGATCCGGCCACGCGCGACCTCGCCCTCGGAGCTCGCGATCTCCTCGAACGTCCCGCCCAGGTGCACGGTCGCGGCGCGAGCGCAATCCGCGGCCTTCCAGGGGATCGGACCGTCCAGCGTCCAGTCGAGCTTGAACACTCCGGGTCCGTGGCGATATTTCTCGAGCTTGCGGCGATAGCCGGCGGGCAGCTGGGGCCCGATCTCGAGGATGCCTTTCGGCACCAGGTCGAGCATGGCGACGTGGTGCGCAGGCAATTCCGCGATCGACGTGACGCGGTGGCCGCATCGGACATCGCCGCCGAGCTCGCGCAACCGCTCGACCATCGCACGGGCGAGAGACGCCGAACCCCCGCGAGCAACCGGCCAGCCGCCAGCGTGCGCCGAGGCGAGCATCAGCAGTCCGACCGCCGCCGTCCCGGCCTCGTCGAGCGACAGCACGCTGTGCGCCGCGGCGCCGGCGAACACCGCGCGTGCGTCGCGTTCAAGGAACAACCGCGCCAGCATCGTGGCCGGCATCAGCCCCAGCTCGCCGAACTGCAGCATGAGCAAGAACCGCGCCGGTATGCGCGGCGGCCGCATGACCATCGGCAGCACGTCGCGGATTTGCCCTGCAAACGGGCCGATGACGTTGCGATAGCCCCGGCCGAGTGCGGTTGCCCGTACGTCGCGCTCGACGATCGCCGCCGTGCCGTCGTCGAAGGGATGCGCCAGCGGCGCGGGTGGCGTCACGAGGTCGATATCCATCGCGTCGAAGAACGGGACCAACGGCGGCAGGGCCATGATCGTCGAGCACACGTCGTGGCGAAAGCCGGGCTCGAGCAGCTCGGCAGTCCGCAGCCCGCCGCCCGCCTCGGCGGCGCCCTCGAGAACGAGCACCGACCGGCCTCCCTCGGCAAGCGTGATCGCGGCCGCCAGACCGTTTGGACCCGAGCCCACGACCACGGCGTCGTAGCTCTCCCCCACCCTGCTAGTTGAACACCCGGCGCAAGATGAGGTCGTGCCGAGCAAGCACGACGTCCTGGAAGCGATCCCCGACGCGGTCGTCGTCAGTGACGCCAACGGCAACATCGCGTTCATCAACCGCGCGGCGGAAGTGATGACGGGGTACCCAAAAACCGAGCTGATCGGGCAGCCGCTCGAAGTCCTCGTGCCCGAGCGTCTGCGTGGAATCCACGTCCGCCACCGGCGCCGCTTTTACGCATTGGCAACGCCGCGTCTCATGGGCGACGGAGCGAAGGATTTCAGCCTGCGCCGAAAGGATGGAACGACGGTGCCAGTCGACATCTCGCTTGGCCCCGTCGGCGAGGACACCGTCGCCGTGGTGCGCGACGTCACCGAACGCCATCGTATGGAGATCGCGCTGCAGCACCGCGCGCTGCATGATCCACTGACCGACCTGCCGAACCGGTCTTTGTTCTTCGACCGGCTTCGGCAGGCGATCAACGCCGCCCGCCGCGATGGTTCACAGCTCGCGCTGGTGATGCTCGATCTCGACGGATTCAAGGCGATCAACGACACACATGGCCACGCGGCCGGAGACGTCGTCCTCAAAGAGGTCGCGGGCCGGCTGCGGCTCGGATTGCGCGCCACCGACAGCGCCGCACGCCTCGGCGGCGACGAGTTCGCCTGGATCCTTCCGAGGGTGTCGAGCCGACGGTCGGTCGAGGGCATGGTGCGAAGGCGGCTCGCGATCGCGCAGGAGCCCGTGAGCATCGACGGCGAGCCGATCGACGTCGGCGTTTCCGCCGGGATCGCCCTCTACCCCGAGGACGGGCACGACCCCGACACGCTCATGCGCCATGCCGACCGCGCCATGTACTCGGTGAAGCGGCGGCACCACGGGGCGGCGCGGGCGAGCGAACCAACGCTAACCTGACCATTCGCATTGGGTCCGGTCGCCGTTTTTGCCGCGCTCGAGCAGGAGGCGCACGCGCTCGTCGGCCGCCTTCCCCGTTCGGGGACCATCGGTCCGAGGATCTCCTGCTGGGAGGGTGACGGCATGGTCGTCGCGGTCGGCGGCGTCGGCAAAGTCTCGGCGGCGCTTGCCACGCAATTCCTTCACGACGCTTTCAAGCCGCGATGCATCGTCGCGGTCGGGCTCGCGGGCGAGCTGCGATCGGAGCACTCTCGCGGCCACGTCGTAATCGCGAGCGGCGCCGTGCAGCACGACATCGACGCTCGGCCGCTGACCGCGGCACGCGGCGTCATCCCGTCGCTGGGCCTGGCGGCGTTGACCGCCGATGCGTCCGTCGCGGAAAAGCTGATGGTGGCGGCCAAACGCGCGGTCGAGAATCCGCGCATCGTCCGCTCGGGGCTGGTGCTGACGGGTGACCAGATCATCACGGCCAAGGCCGTGCGCGACGCGCTCGCGCGCGATTTTCCTGAGGGCGCGTGCATCGACATGGAGACGGCCGCGGTGGCGCAGGTCGCGCAGCAGAACGGCCTACCGTGGGGCGCCGTTCGTGTCACGTCCGACAAGGCGGACGAGTCGTTCGACCTCGAGGACGTGATCGACTTCGGCGTCAACACCGCCGGCGAACTCTTCGCGCGCATCATCGGGGACGCGGTGGGCGACCTTTGATCCGCTGGCTGGCCGCGAACGAGACCGCTCGCCGCGTGCGCGCCTCGGAGCTCGAACCGCGGTCAGTCGTCGACGCCCACCTCGGGGCGATCGAGCAGTTCGATCCGCGAATCCACGCGTACATCTACGTGGACCGCGATGCGGCTCCGCAGGCAGGCTCGTACTCCGGCGTCACGGTCGCAGTCAAGGACAGCCAGCCCGTCCGCGATATGCCGTTCACGTACGCGACGCCGTCGTGGCGCGATCGCGTCGCAACCGAGGACAGCATCGCCGTCGCCCTCCTGCGTCGTTGGGGAGTCACGGTGCTGGGTAAGACGAACCTTCCCGAGCTGGCAGCCGCTATTGGCACGACCAACACCCTGTTTCCGGCGACGCAAAACCCCTGGCGTGAAGGCATCACGCCGGGCGGCTCGAGCGGAGGCAGCGCCGCAGCGGTCGCGTCTGGGATGTGCACATTCGCAATCGGCGGCGACATGGGGGGCTCGATTCGTATCCCCGCCTCATGCTGCGGAGTTGTAGGACTGCGCGCGACGCCCGAACGCATAGGCGGCGAGGAGGTCGATCCGACGGTGCTGCAGGCGCATGGTCCGCTGGCTCGCACCATCGACGACGCTCGCGTGCTCTTTTCGATGATGAGCGGTACCGAGCCGCCCGTCCTGCCTGGCCCCGGCAACACGATGCACATCGGTATGACGACCGACGGCGCACACCCGGCGTGCGCGGACGCATGCCTTCGTGCGGCCGGCGAGTTGCGGAAGGCGGGCCACCGCGTAGACGAGATTCCATGGGATCCGAACCAGGTCACGGCGGGCTACGCCGTCGTCCGTCGCGCGAGCATGGCGAGCTTCCCGGCCGACCTGTCGACTTTTGGCCCGGGGATCCGCAAGCTCGCCGCGGAAGGCCGCGAGCTGACGGCGATGGATCACTTCCACGCGATGGATTCCGCGACGGCGGCCGCGAACCGTTGCGTCGGCACACCGCTGCGCACTGAATATGACTTCCTCCTCACCCCGACGCTGGGCTTGCCGCCGATGAAGATCGAAGACGTGCCGCCGTTTCTCGGCGACGCGTGGGCGACGTACGTGCGGTTCGTGCTCCCCGTCTCTTTCGCGCGAGTTCCGGCGATCTCGATCCCGGCGGGGCTGCACGAAGGGCTGCCAATCGGAGTGCAGCTCGTCGGCCAGTTCGCCCAGGAGTACGACCTGCTCGCCTTCGCCGAAGAGCTCGAAAGGATGCCCGGCTTCGGGTTTCAGCGACCG
>DASTIX010000076.1:0-7599 GCA_035717165.1 Candidatus Dormiibacterota bacterium | reverse complement strand
GGGACGACTACGCGCGAAGCGGCGGCCCGGCTGTACCTCAGTCCGAAGACGGTCGAATACCACTTGCGACACGTGTACGAGAAGCTCGAGATCCGGTCACGCGAGGAGCTGCGCACGGCTTTGGCAGCGCATGCGCGACCGAACACCGCGCACAAGACGCTCATGTTCACCGACCTGACCGGTTCCACGCCTCTGGTGGAGGCAATCGGCGACACGGCGTGGCACGACCTGAGCTCCTGGCTCGATGGGGAGCTGCGCAGGTGCTTCGCAGAGCATCACGGCCGCGAGATCGATCATGCGGGAGACGGTTTTTTCGTCATCTTCGATGCCGCTAAAGATGCGATCGACTGCGCAGTCACTATTCAACGGCGTCTTTCCTCGCATCGCCGCCTGCACGGCTACGCACCACAGATCCGCATCGGCATACATGCAGGCGAGGTGCAGCTTGAAAACGGCGCAGTGCGCGGCGCAGCTGTACATCGCGCAGCACGGCTGTGCGCGGCTGCCCGCGGGGACTCCATCGTCGCCTCGCGGGAGGCGCTGGAGGCCGCCGGCGGGCCGGCCGGCACCCTTCACGAATTCGTCCTCAAGGGCATCAAGGAGAAGGTCGCCGCGGCAGAGGTCGCTTGGGATGGCGAAGCGCACACATAGGATCGATCGGCCCGCGCATGGACGCGAAACTCGATTCAGTAGTCCGCCGCCTTCCTGATGAGTCAACTCGTCTTGCGTTCGAAAATTGGCTCCGGGACAGGGACTCGAACCCTGAACCTTGCGGTTAACAGATCGGCGCCGCCCGTTCAAAACTGGCGGTCCGAATTCGCCGAGTGTCGCTGAGCGCCGCCAAATGTCACCGTTTGCCACCGGCGTTGCTGTACGCCCGGGCAACCCCGCTCTTCAGGGGGGACCGTGCCGCTACGCGATCGGCGCGAGCTCATCTCGCTGAGCAACCGGGGCGCTGTGACTCGCTCTGCCCATCTGACCTGGCGCGAGCACGGTTCTGCGAACGGTCAAGGCGGCGCTGAAGGCGGCGATCCACAGCATCAGCACGGAGAATGCGAGTGGCCCGAGGGCTCCCGTCACGCCGTCCGCAGCGAAGTCGTCGAAGCCGTTGCCTAGCTGGAGCGCAGCCGCGGTGAGACCGACCCAGGAGATCGCACCCCAGCTCCGGCCGAAGTTCCGGGCGGCGAGGGAGAGTGTGGCCGCAGACGCCGCCGCCGGAAACGAGACGGCTCCCTCCGCGAAATGGCGGCTTTCGGCGAGCACCAGCACGAGCGCGTACGAGTTCAGCTGCGGCGCCAGGTAGACGAAAAGGCCCCACGACACGCCGGCACCGGCCAGGAGTGCAGCGGCGAGAAACGCGCTGGAGATGCCAGCCCCGATCAGCCGGCGTGGAGCGCCCATCTCCCAAACGTCCACCGCCAGCACGCCGACGAAACAACCGCCCAGGAACAGGGCCGGACCAGAGGCCAGAAACCAGGACAGCTCGAGGCCGTCGCTGTTGACGCTGACGAAGTGAACCAGCGCCGGTCCCGGGGTCCCTGCGACCGGCATCGCAGGCGCCATGAGATACGCGGCCGCGAGCACTACTGCGAACCCAATTCCCGAGGCCGCTCCGGCACCGCGAATCAGCCGGCTGTCATTCACGGGCGGGCTCGATGTTCCGGTTCATCCGGAAAAAGTTGTCGGGGTCGTACCTCCCCTTGACCTGCCGCAGCCGGTCGTAGCCGTGCCCGTATGCCGCGCGAGTGCGCACCTCTTCGTCGTCGCCGTTGTGGGCATTCACGTAGTTGCCGCCGGTTGAGAACCGTGCGAGGGCTTCCCACGACGAGCGGACCCAGCCGATGTTTGCATCGCGGGCAGGGTCTTCCGGCCGCCAAGTCCCAGCGGCGAGGAAGATGTACCGGGCCTCGCGGTTGCCCATCGCGGTGGCCATCGCATCCCGGTCGCCGATGGCTCCGCCGAGCTGGAACAGGATCAGTTGCGACAGATGGGAATCGATTGCTTCCGCGCGGCTCCGGTACACGTCGAGGAACTGGTCGGGAAGCCGGCTGAGGAACTCCGACTTCCAGTACTGGTGCAAGCCGGCCGGCTGAGCGAAACCGAGGACGAACTGCTGCTCGACATACGGCTTGCGCTTGATCGTGTCCACGGCCGCCTCGATCTCGCGGAAGGGAGCGAGGTCGCGTGTGGCCTGCGTTTCGTCGCCCGTGTGGCACGCCAGAATGCCAACGACGGGCCGTCCGCGCAGCCGCTCCGGGATGACGTCTGCGAAGGGCGCCAGGCGCATCGTGAGCGCAACGGACAGCTCACGCGGAGCGGCTTCGGTGACACTGCGGTATGTCTCGAGCACCGACGCCGCGAACGAGGCCGGCCACATCATCGCGCCGCCCAGGACCGACGGACCGACGGGATGCAGGCGGAACGTGAACCTGGTGACGACACCAAAGTTTCCGCCGCCACCGCGCAGCGCCCAGAACAGGTCTTCGTTTTCGTCTGCGGCCGCGCGGCGGACGACGCCGTCGGCGGTCACGATCTCGACTTCCTCCAGGTTGTCGACCGTCCAGCCGAAGCGCCTCGACAGGTAGCCGAAGCCACCGCCCAGGGTCAACCCCCCGACGCCGGTGTCGGCATCCGAGCCCAAAACCGTCGCCAGCCCGTACTCCTGGGTCGCCCCATCGACGTCGCCAAGGCGACAGCCCGCCGCGACCTGCGCAAGGCGGCGTTCAGGGTCGACTTCGATGCTCCGAATCCGAGACATGTCCAGCGTCAACCCGCCCTCGGCCACCGCCGTTCCCGCGTTGTGATGCCCGCCACCCTTCACCGACAGCAGGAGTCCGTGGCTCTGCGCGAACGCCAAAGCCTCGCATACATCGGTGGCGGCGACAGGCTGCACGACCAGTGCAGGACGGTGCTGCACCATGCCATTCCAGACGCGCACTGCTTCGTCGAAGCCCGTGTCGAATGGCCGGAGGATGTTGCCCCGCAGACGTGACGCGAGCGCACCAATCGTCGCTGCGTCCACGTGAACGGCGCCACCGTTGAACCCACAGATGTCTGCCGACCCTGTCGCCGCTGTCGCGGTCGATGCGTGCCTCGCGGTCAATTTCGGCCTCCTGCCTAAGTGGATAGGCCGAATTTCGCGCGGAAGGGCGCTCTCTCGCTAGGGGGTGGGCACCCTCGTCTTTTCGCCCTCGAGCCCTTTACGAAGCTCGTTGCGGCCGGAAATGGCGAGTTTGCCGTACACGCGGGCGAGGTGGCCCTCAACCGTCTTGGGTGTTATGTACAGCGCCTGAGCTATCTCTCGGTTGCTGCGCCCCTCCATGGCCATTCGAGCGACACGCAGCTCACTCGGCGTCAGCGACTCGACCCCAGCGCGCCAGTCGCGGCGCGGCCGCGCGCCGGTGGCCTTCAGCTCTTCGCGGACTCTGCCCGCGAGTGGGCGTGCGCCGCAGCGCGCCGCCAGGTCGAGTGCCTCGGCAAGCGGCCCGCGCGCATCGCTTCGGCGCCCGGCCCGGCGCAACGCTGCCCCAAGCTCGGCGAGCGAGTGCGCTCGCTCGAGTACGGCCGGTGACGTCCTCAGCACGGCGACCGACTCCTGCAGCCGGCTCAGGCCGGTCTCCCCGCCAAGCGTGAGCCCCGCGACGCGCAGCGCGATCCCGAGAGCGCGCGGGGCTGCGAACCTGCGTGCATCATCGAGCTCCGATTGCGCCAGTTCGCCGGCGCGGTCACGCTCACCCAGCAACAGCAGCGCGAGCGCTGCACACGACCGCGCGTGCAGAAAGCCGTTGTCGTGCATGGTGGATCCCCAGAAGGCTTCACTGAACAGCGCCCGGCAGCGCTCGAACTCCACCAGTGCTTCCGCCGCGCGGCCCTGCGCCAGTCGCAAGCGCCCGCGCGCCGGTGCGATGTGCATGGTACCGAGCCCAGGCGCGACCTCGTCGGCAGGCAGCTGTTCGAGCAGCGTCTCGGCCTCGGCCAGGTTGCCGGCCTCGATAGCGACCTCGGCCAGCACAAACAGGCCCAGCGGCAATCCCGGAGTGAAATCGGCCGCCTGCATTACCCGCAACGCGACGCGAGCATCTGCGTCTGCCTCAGGTAGAGCGCCGAGCCTGAACTCGAGCAGACTGCGAACGGCGTACGTCACGAACATGCCGCGCGCGCTGCCGTGTCGCTGGATCTCGGACTCCATCGCATCGAGCGTCGCTCCCGCAGCCCGATAGCCCTCAGCCATGATCAAGGCCCACAGCCCCGGGGCCCGAAGGTCCCAGCTCTCAGGCCTGAGGGCGCCGTGCTCGAACGCAGCCTCGAGCCCGCCGGCGACCTTGGCCGCGGGATGGCCGGCAAACCAGAGCTGCTCGATCCCACGCGCCACCGCGTATGCCTCGGCCGTCCCTCCGGTCATGGGGCGATCGCCCAGGCGCTCGAGCACCGGCAGCGACCGCAGCGCACGACGCGAGTCACGGAGGCCGCACACGGCCTGTTCCGCTTCCAGGCGAGCCGACAACTCGGTGTCGTCGTCACCGAGATCGTCGAGTGCGCTCTCGCAAACGTCAAACGCCTCCACCCAGCGGAACAGGCTGGCGTTGGCTTCGGCGAGTTCGAGCGCGACCTCGGCTCGTTCTCGTCGGCCGACGATTTCGCGGAGGGCCTGCTCAAGGAGGTCGCATCCACTCTTATGACCGGCCAGTACCTCGGCCGCTGCCGCCTCCCGCAGCACGGTCGCGCGCTCGTCTGGCGCGGGCGGCTCGGCGATGGCACGGCGCAGCACCTCGGCCGCAGCGTGCGGGGAACCGCTCTCGAGGGCTGCGCGCGCAGCCTCGCGCAGTCGCCGCACCGTCCATCGGTCGCCCGCAGGTCGCACCTGTAGCAGGTGGGCCGCTACGCGTCCAGGGAGCGACCCATCGGCGTGGAGCACGCGGGCTGCAGCGCGGTGACGCGCATCTCGCTCGTCGTTGCCGAGCGAGGCTTCCACCGCCTGGCGCACGATCGGATGAAGGAAGCGCGGCGGGTCGTCGGTCGCAAGAACCTCGACGCGGACGAGGCCGGCTGCCAGCCGCGCGGCGGTGTCACTCTCGATACCGGCGATCACGGCGGCGTGGCGCAGATCGCAACCATCGCCGAGGACTGCCAGTGCCTGCGCCAGGTTGAGGGCCCGCGGTTCGAGGCCTTCGACGCGCGCAGCCACGTGGTGCATGACGCCCCGGCTTGCGGCGGCGAGCAGTTGCTGAGGCGCGAGGTCGCGCGGTGCGCGGCCCCCCAGTTCGACAGGCCGCAGCAGCTCGTGAAGGTAAAAGGGGTTCCCGCCGCTCGCGAACCAGGCGGCCGAGCAAAGCTCGCTGCCGGCCTGATCGCCGACGGTCGCGCGGACGACCTCGGCAGCCGCGTCCTCGCTCAGCAGTCCGGGCTGGATGATCGTCGCGGCGGATCGGACCGCGCGCAAGGACGCATCGGCGGATGCGCGATCGGTGGGTCGCATTGCGACCAGGAGACCGATCGGAAGCCCCTCCAACCGGGGCGCAAGGTAGGCGAGCCAGCGAAGCGACGCCGCATCCGCCCACTGGACATCGTCGACCAGCAACAGCACGGTTCCGTTCGCCGCAAGGTTGGCGGCAAGCCAGTAGAGGCCGTGGAGCACGACAAAAGACACATCGACGGCCGGAGCGTCGCTCGCCTGGCCAGACAGCAGGGGTCTGACGGCGCCGGCCGGTCCGGCGAACATGGCATCGCGCTCACGACCTTGCGTCCTCATCACGCGACGTTCGAAGAGCTGGCGCACCACGCCCAGTGCGAATCCTTCTTCGAGCTCAGAGCCGCGCGCCCGCAGGACTTCGTGCCCGGCCTCCTGCGCCCGGGCGGCAGATGCGGCGAGGAGCGAGGTCTTGCCGATGCCGGCCCCGCCCTCCACCATGATGACGCCACCTCGGACGAGCGCTTTGGAGATGGTTGCAAGCTCGCTTTCTCGCTCGAGAAGCAGCATGCGAGAACTGTATGAAGATCCCTCGCCGCAGGGAAATACCCTTCTCCGGTAGTAAACCGCGCCTAGCTTTGGACTTCCCAAGGTTGAGCGCCCGACCCACGTCCACTTCGTCGACGTGTTCGCGCGGCCTTTCCCCACTCGCCGCGGCTTTGAAGACGGCCGTTTTGACGTACGCCAGCATCCACCCCGGTCCACGCAAGATCAGAATTCGGGAGTCATCAGACGCTCCCGTTCCCTCACGACGGTGATATATCTCGTTGCATGAATCAGTTCTTCGAACGCCTCGGATCGGAGTGGCTCGACGCAGCCAGAGCGCGCGGCGTCGAGATCGAGAAGCCGACGCTCGATTCGCGCGTGGCGCTGGAGCTGCTGGAGCTGGCGCGCGTCGCGGCGCATACGCAAGAACGGCGGTTCGCGCCGCTGACCAGCTATCTCGCGGGCGTGGCCGCCGACCGCCTGCGGGCGGCGAAGCCGGATGTCGACGAGGCCGCTATCGCCGAGTTCATCCTCGAGGTGCGACAGAAGCTCGAGCGGGAGATACCCGGGCTTTAGCGGACGTTGATCACCGGCAGTGAACGGAAGCTCTGGACCGAGACGCGCGCCGCGAGGGCCGATGCGATCTTGCGCAAAGCCAGCGCACCCGCCGAATCGGGCCTGGTCACGACGATCGGCGCGCCCGCATCCGCCTCTTCTCGGATCGACTCCTCGAGCGGAATCGCACCTAGGTAAGGCACACCCAGGCGCTGCGCCGAGCGCTCGGCCCTGCCGTGGTCGAAGATGAAGTGCTCCCTGCCGCAGTCGCATATGAACGAGCTCATGTTCTCGATCAGCCCAAGCGCCGGCACGTTGAGGCCGCGAAACATCTGCAGCGCCTTCAGCGCGATCCTCAACGCGGTTTCCTGCGGCGTGCACACGACAGCGATGCCGGTCAGCGGGACTGCCTGCACAAGCGTGAGCGACGCGTCGCCGGTGCCCGGCGGTAGGTCCACGACGAGGTAGTCGAGCTCGCCCCACCAG
The DNA here is from genome assembly GCA_035717165.1 of Candidatus Dormiibacterota bacterium. Lineage (GTDB taxonomy): Bacteria > Chloroflexota > Dormibacteria > Dormibacterales > Dormibacteraceae > 40CM-4-65-16. The sequence goes on along the minus strand of DASTIX010000076.1, from coordinate 605 downwards.
ACGTCCCGGAGCATCTGCTCGATCGCGCGCCCCACGAGAGGCCCACGCCACACCATCGCCTTGTCGGCGCCGGCGAGCAGGCCGATCGATATCACCTTCATGCCGAACGCCTCGAGCGGAACGAGTCGTTGCTCACGCACCTGGGGCTGATCGCTCACACCGAGCATCCCTGGCACGGATGGGCCGTAAATGTCTGCATCGAGCAAGCCGACGCGGGCACCGGAGAGCTGAAGGGACGACGCGAGGTTGACGGCGACGGTCGACTTGCCAACACCGCCCTTGCCCGATCCGACGGCGATGACGTGCTTGACGCCCGGGATCGCGGCTTCGTGTGCGCGTCCGTTGAACGCGCTTTGCACCTTGGCGGTCATCTTGACGTCCACGGCGGTGACGCCCGGAATGTCCGTGACCAGCTTGCGCGCCAGCTCATGAAACCGGTCGCGCACCGGGCATGCCGGAGTCGTGAGCTCGAAGGTGAAGCTCACTCGACCGGTGTCGTTGATCGCGAGATCTTTGATCATCCCCAGGCTGACGACGTCGCGCCCGAGATCCGGGTCCTGAATCGCGGCCAGGACCGCGAGGACGTCGTCCTTACTGGGCACTGA
>DASTIX010000075.1:0-7631 GCA_035717165.1 Candidatus Dormiibacterota bacterium | reverse complement strand
CCGCTACAGGAACTCGAGCAGGAGCCGACTGCGCGTGAGATCGAGGTCCTCCAGCTGATCTCCGACGGCCTCGTCAACCGCGAGATCGGTGTCCGCCTCTTCCTGTCGGAGGAGACGGTGAAGTCGCACGTCCGCCACCTGCTGGCGAAGCTGCAGGCCCGCTCCCGCGCACATGCGGTCGCAGTCGGCTTCCGCCGCGGCCTGATCGCCTAGCAGTTACAACGGATAAATACCGAACCGTGAACGTTCGGTGTCTGTTTCCACACCCCTGTGGAAATCACTCAACAGGGTGATGTGGACGGCCTGGGGAAAACGGAAGCTGCGTGGCGCCTAGAACGACTTCGAATTTCCCACGACCGCGGCGAGGGCAACCAAAGTGCCGACGAGGCCGGTAACGCGAATGCGGAATCCCGTCATAACGGGAAACCTCCTTCAAGAAGAGACTGACGACGGGGCCAGTGTATACCCCTTTTGGGGGAGGTTCAACTCCGCCTTGGGCCGCCAAAGCCACCTTGATGCCGCTCGCTCGTTCGTCCGGCGCGAGCGCGTAACTCTCCTGTGGATCGCGGCACTTACGGTCGCTTGCGTTGCTGTGGCTGGCGGCCTGCTCGGGCAGGGATACCATCTGCCGTCAATCTGGGTGTTCGGAGCTCTGGCCCTCGTAACCGCGGCAGCCGAGCGTCAAAGCGTTCGCGTCGCCCGCAACGTCGAGACATCAGTCGCATTCCTGCCCTTCGTTTTCTCGGCCGTAGCCTATGGGCCGCTTGGCGCACTCGCGGTAGGCCTGATGGCTAATGCCCTTGATTTCCGCCGACCTTATCTGCGCTGGGCCATCTATGTGCCAGCGCGTGGCTTAACGGGCGCGATGACCGGGCTGGCCGCCGCGCGAGCAGTGCCCGATCATTCGAGTTTTGTCGCTGTTGCGATCGCGACAGTCGTCGCCAGCGTCGCGAACATCGTCTTTGACGGCGCCTTCAATGTTTCGACACTCCTGATTAGGAAGTCGGCGCCTGTGAGTGCCTTCGTAAAGTCCGTGGGACCGTTCGCGCTCTTGTCGTTGCCGCTCTACGTTCCGCTAGTCGCGGTGATGGTCTATGCGTCTGAGCGGTACTCGTTTTGGACGGCCGCAATGTTCTTGGCGCCAACGGTTGCCTTCCAGCGTGTCGTACATCTCTACCAAAGACAACGTGAGGTTTCTGAGAAGCTGGTGACGGCGAATGCGCGTCTTGAAGCCGCGAACTTATCTTTCGCGGCCGCGCTGGTCACTACGCTGGACGCGAGAGACCGATATACGGCAGGACACTCAGCCTCAGTTGCAACCTATGCGTGCGATATTGCTGAGCGGCTCGGCCTCGCCGAAGAAGAGCAGCGGCTGGCGCACATATGTGGCCTCGTCCATGACGTCGGCAAGGTCGGGCTTCCTCCGGGCCTGTTAGAGAAACCAGGGCCACTGTCGCTGGAGGAGCGGCGCCAAATGGAACAGCACCCTGCTATTGGGGAAAGAATCTTGAGGAATGTGGCGGACTATGAAGAAATCGCGCATGTAGTGCGCCATCATCACGAGCGGGTTGATGGTCATGGGTATCCGGACGGTCTTCGAGGAGAATCCATTCCTCTGATCTCGAGAATCATCGCTGTTGCCGACGCGTACGATGCGATGACGTCCGATAGATCCTACCGCGACGCCATGCCACCGCAGGTTGCGCGACTGAGAATGGCGCAGGCGGTTGGTAGTCAGTTCGACACGACGGTCGTCGCCGCATTCGAAGCAATCCTTGCTCAGGCCACCGAAGACTATCGAGTCGGGTTGGGACCCGAATTCATCTTCGAAACGCTTGCGGAGCGGGAGAGTGCTACGTATCCGTCGGCGCGTCCCGATCGGTCGGTTCGAGACCTTCGCGCGCAAGTCTCGTAGCCAAAACCGCCGCTTCGGTTCGAGAGCGGACGCCCAATTTCCTCAGGATGTGGCGGACGTGCACTTTCGCAGTCGCTTCTTCGATCACCAGCCGTGACGCAATTTCGCGATTGGTCAATCCCATCCGGAGGAGCGCGAGGACGTCGCGCTGGCGCGGGGTCAGAGAGCCGAGCGGCCCGCGAACCCTGGCGTCTGGACTTGCCCGTGTCTTGAGAAGACTCCGGAGTTCTGGATCCTCCGGATCGCGGCTCAGCGCCCTCAAGAGTTCCGGCGATGCCCGTTGAGCGATGACCAATCCGTCGACAGCTCCAAGGTGCTTGATCTCTTCGAGGAGAGCCAGAAGAGAAGTGTGGTCACGGCTATGAGCGGCCATGACTGCTCTCGTGGCCAGCGCCAGCGCCGCTGCATCCGGCAAGAACGCAAGGAGTGGTAGTGCTGCGATCAGGTTGTGCGCTTCCTGAATCTCTCGGGCGCAGGCGAGGGCGAGCGCTCTCGTCGCAGAAAGCTCAGCGGAGAGGCCCGTCGTTACTCCTCGCGGTACTTCCTCCGTGATGCGAAGAGCATCGTCGATCTCGCCGCTACAGAGGGCGAGCTTCGCACGAACAACACGCACGTCCACGATGTTGTGGCGATCCCGAATCGCAGTTGCGAGCTCGTTCGCCTCGTCCAGAGCCTCGTCGGCGCCGCGATAAGCCTCGAGACCAAGGAGTGCGACAGCACGGGCCAGGAGCCCGTGTGGTCGGACGAATGTTAGGCCTACACGTTCAGCATGCGAAAGAGCGCGATCCGCCGCGTCAAGGCTGTCTTCGTACCTTGCACCCAGGCTGAGGAGCCGACTTAGTGCATTGAGGAAGCTGCTGGCCACGAGGGGGTCGCATTCCTCAGCGAGGTCAATTACAGCCAAACCATCGTCAAGAGCAGAATCCAGGTCGCCGAGAACTCCAGATGCGTATAACCGCGCGTTTGCGGCGCGAACGACGCCGTCAGCAGACGGAGGTGCGTATTCAAGGAACTCGCTGAGTGCTCGGGCTAGTTCGTCCTTGTCGTGCAGAGCGTTGGCGCAAACGAGAGCTCCCCACCGTGCCTCGTGCCGAGCGTCCTCCGACGTTGCGACAGCCTCTGCTTCCCGGAAATAGGCGAGGGCTCCTGCATCTCGGTTGTCGAGGTGAGCGGCTCGGCCCGCGATACAGAGTGCCTCAAAGCGGAAATCACTCTTCTCCGAATTCGCGACGTAAAGCGCAAGCCGCTCTGCGTGTATGGCGCGACCATCGCGAGCAGCGAGCTCAGCCTTGAGAAGTTCGGTTGCCGGCGAAAGGAGTCCCTCGTCTGAGGCAGCCGCTAGCCAGTCCGTGAGTGTCGCTGTGCGGCCGAGGCGGAGAAGAGGCTCCCTTCCCGCGCTAATCAGTTGCTCCAATGCCTCGGCATCCATCCGATTTTGCAGTACATGAAACGCACTATCCCACGCTTCTTCTTCTATGTAGAGCGCCACGAGGCCGCGCGTGGCCAGAGTCACGTCCGGATCATCCCGATCGAGCTTGGACAGTAGGAAGCTCTTGAGGAGAGGATGAAACGATGGGCAGTCAGGGCTTCCCGTAAAGTATCCGGCCGCCATAGCCTCTTCCAACAGGACGGTGGCGGCGCTGCCAGCGACGGTCGTTGCTACGCGCGGACCGACATCCGGCGCCAGCGCGAGCTTTGGGAGCGTCGCACGCAGTTCTGCCGAGCTCCTGAAGAAGAGCTCTTCGGCGAGAAACTCGTACAGCGCCTCTGGAACGACGTGAGAGAGATCGGCTGTTGACCGTGCAACCGCCAACCCGATAACAGCAGGCCAACCTGCTGCGGCACGGACGACGGAGTTGCTGTCAACAGCGTCACCCAAGCTCAGTACGCAGCGCGCTTCTTCGTTCGTCATCTTCAGGAGGCGCCGGTCAACCAGGCTAAAGTCGCCGTAGACATGACGCCGAGCCGTCGCCCATGTTGGCTTGCGTCGGCTCGTGACCAGCATCCGGAGTGCTGATCCCTCAACTAGGAGGCGTACGTACTCCTCACAGGTCGGTGACTCAGTGAGCCACTCGTATTCGTCCAAGACGAGCCAGGCGTCGTTCGGCCACCGGATGAGGTCTTCAAGCTGAAGAGTGGCGAGGGCTTCGAGTGACTCGGCGGGGTTCGGCGTAACCTTTAGCCAATTCGCGATTGCCGGAGAGGGTTCTCCAAGCACCGACGCGATGCTCGCCGAGATGTCGGCCGCGAGTGCCGCTACATCGGCGGACGCCGACGTAGCGCGGACCCATGCGTGTGTACGTTGGCGCACCCATTGACGTGCAACGGTCGTCTTTCCGTAGCCTGCCGGAGCGACGAGCAGGATCACGCGCGCCGTCGTCTCGTCGAGCAGGCGCGTCAAGCGCGGTCGCTCGATGATGTGGCTGTTCGTTACTGAAAGTGCCTGCTCTTCCAGTCTTGTCATACGGCCAGCGGGCGCCGTATCCCCGTCGTGAAGCCTACGTGCTCGACCCCCGCACGGCCAAGATGTCCAAAGGGACTCCGCGCCTGCGACCCCGAAGGGCCGCAGGCGCGGGTGCCGTCAGTCCCCCGGAGTCGGTCGTCCCGCTCCGAGGCCTTGAGGGAGGGGGTCCCGCCCGGTGATTGCCCGGTACGCGCTCGGAATCTGCCGACGTCGCGCGCACCCGAGCTTCTGCCGGAGCACGTCCGAGTGCGCCTTCGCGGTTCTCGGCGAGATGCCGAGCCGCTCTGCGACCTCGTCGTTCGAGCATCCGGCGGCGATCAGCTCGATGACCTGAAGCTGCCGATCGGTGATGACGGGCGGTCCCTCGTGCAGGACAGTGACCATGGCAGCGACGCTAACAGTGGTCTCGCATGCCGACTATTGACTCTACGGCGTGTCTTTTCCTATACGCCGGAGGGCGTACGCCTAGCCGGTCGACTGGTCGAACGTGGAAGCAACGCGGGCCAGCGGCCGCCCGGAGAGATTCCGCCCGTCGCGGACGACGACGGTCACGAGCTTCTCGGAGCGGCCGTTCGTCGGCGTGGTCGTGGTGATGTAGGTGTCGACGCGGTAGCTCTTGCGGTCCGCGCCGGTCGCGGTACGGCTCGGCAGGCACTGGTTCGGCAGCGGGGATCCGCTGCACGTCGTGGTGATCTCGCCCGAGGTCGAGTTCGGGCACGACGACCCGAGCGTGGTATCGCATTTGTACGTGTTGTCGACCGTGCCGAGTGAGGTCGCGTCGAGCGCGATCGAGTCGTACTTCAGCGCCCGGAAGAGCTCCATCTGCGAGTCCGCGAGCGCCGAGGCGGTCGAGATCTTGCTCGCGCGGTTGAGCGCGAGCTGGCTCGAGCTGAAGGCGGCGACGATCGCGAGGATCCCGATGTTCAGGATCACCATCGCCATCAGGAGCTCGATCAGGCCGAAGCCCGCCTGTGAGCGGAGCCGCATGCGCACGTCGGGTCTATCGGCACGCGGCGCGCGCGCCTCAAGCGGGGGAATCCCCCTGCCGATACGGACTTCGTATGGCGGCGTACAGCTACAGCGCGATCAACGCTGAGGGCTTGCAGCTGACCGGAGAGGTGCACGCGCCCGATCTCGACGCGGCGCGGGAGCAGCTCCGGGTGCGCGGCCTGCTGGCGGAGTTCATGGAGGAGCTCCCGGCCAGCGGCGAAGAGGGCGTTCGCACCGTCTTCAAGAAGATCAAGCCGAAGACGCTGCAGATCTTCTCGCGCCAATTCGCGACCATGATCGAGGCGGGCCTCAACGTCGTCAGCTCGCTCGTGATCCTCGAGGAGCAGACCGACGACCCGTACTTCGCGCTCGTGATCAAGGAGCTCCGCGCGGACGTCGAGGGCGGGCTCTTGCTCTCGCAGGCGATGGCACGTCACCCGAAGATCTTCAGCCGCCTCTACATCGCGATGGTCGAGGCCGGGGAGGCCGCCGGCATCCTCGACCAGGTGCTCGATCGCGTCGCGCTCCAGATCGAGAAGGAGACGCAGATCAAACGCCGCGTGAAGGGCGCGATGATGTACCCGACGATGGTGTTGATCTTCGCGACCCTCGTCCTGATCGGCCTGCTCATGTTCCTCGTGCCGGTCTTCGTGAAGATCTTCGCCCAGCTCAACGGCCAGCTGCCGACGCTGACGCAGTGGGTCGTGAACGCGTCGAACCAGCTGCGCAGCCACTGGTTCATCATCTTCCCGGCGATCGGGCTGATCGTCTGGGGCGTCCGCCGCTTCAAGAAGACGGAGCCGGGACGCCAGCTGTGGGACCGGATCAAGCTGAAGATCCCGATGAAGATCGGCGACGTCGTGCTCAAGGTGACGATGGCGCGCTTCTCGCGGACGCTCTCGACGCTCGTCGCCGCCGGCGTGGACATCATCAAGGCGCTCGAGATCACCGGTCAGACCGCAGGCAACTGGGTGATCGAGGAGGCGCTGGCCGGCGTGCGGCAGAAGGTGCACCAGGGCGTGCCGATCGCGCAGCCGTTGATCGAGAACCCGGTGTTCCCGCCGATGGTCAGCCAGATGGTGAAGATCGGCGAGGAGACCGGAGAGCTCGAGAAGATGCTCGGGAAGATCGCCGACTTCTACGAGGACGAGGTCGACGCCGCGATCGCCTCGCTCACGGCCATCATCGAGCCGCTGATGATGATCGGCGTCGGCGCGATGGTCGGCGTGATCATCATCAGCATGTACCTGCCGATGTTCAAGCTGCTCTCGCTGGTCAAGTAGCGCGTGTGAGTTCTCACTGGAGGTGAGACTTTCTCACCGCGGACGAGACTCGGCGAGACGGTTCTCAGCAACCTGAGACCTTTACTGACAGTGAGTGCGGGAATGTCACCAGAGCACGGCTCCTTAGACGGAACGCTGCTCGCCTGATAGGCGGCGGCCGTTACAAAGCTGTGACGGAGACCGCTTACTCTTAGCGCACCGTGATTCCTCGCGTCGAAGGATGGGCGAGTCTCGCCGCGGTGAGCACGCGACGCATGGCCTGGCGCCTCGTCCTGCTGCTCGTCGCGATGACGGTCGGTCTTGCCGCTGGGTCGGGGGTTGCGACCAGTCGAACGGACAACGCTTCGCGTATGGGTGCCTCACCTGGCCTTGGACGTACAACGATTCGGCTCCACGGCGCACCGGTGGCGGTAGCGGCTGGAAAGGAGGGCGTGTTCGTGCTCGTAGCGAGTATCCGCAGTGAGCGCCTGCTGCGCCTCGACCCGGTCACGGGCACCGTCCGCTCAACCACCGCTCTCGCCAGAGTTGGCTCCGACTACGGAGGCGTCGCGGTCCATGCTGGGACTGTTTGGGCGGCGGCAGGTTCACGCTTGTTCCGTATCACCGCCAGGGGGCGCTTGGTGGCCACGATTGACGTCGGCGGGGTCGCCGCGTCGGTCTTTGCCTCCAGCTCGGCGGTGTGGGTGACACGCGCGACTGGGAAGCTTGGTGAGCTTGTACGCGTCGATCCGCGCTCGAACCGTGTGGTCGCTCGCATACGCATGGGTGGCGGCCCGGACTCGGTCGTGGCGGCGCTTGGTTCGGTGTGGGTTGCCAACACAAGCCCGGCCTCCGTAATGCGGATTGACCCGGAGACGAACAGGGTGGTGGCGAGGCTCTGGCCGACGGACCTCGCGAGCGCGCTCGCTCCGGCACACGGGCTCCTGTGGGTGGCTGGCGAGCGCTTGGTCGGGCTCGACGCAAAGGGGCGCATCGTGCG
>DASTIX010000074.1:0-20381 GCA_035717165.1 Candidatus Dormiibacterota bacterium | reverse complement strand
AGCTGGGCATCGAGATCTCGCCGGCGCGCATCAAGTGCGCGCTGCTGTCGCTCAAGGTCTTGAAGGTCGGCGCGTATGGATTGGCCGACGACGACGAGGAGTAATAGAAAGGTATGACTGAACAGACCGCGCCGTTTCGGGACCTCAAGGTCGACGACATCAAGAAGCTGGTCGATGAGGGCCATCCGGTCGTCGACGTGCGGGAGGACTGGGAGTGGAACAAGGGCCATATCCCCGGAGCCCGGCACGTGGTGCTGGCGTCGATCCTCGCGAATCCGACCGCGCAGAAGTTCGAAGACGGCACGATCTTCGTCTGCGCCATCGGCGAGCGCTCGGCGGTCGCTTCGGAGATGGCCGTCGCGCTCGGCGTGAAGGACGTGATCAATTTCCGCGGCGGCACCAAGGCGTGGAAAGACGCCGGCATGCCGATGGAGACGCCTTGAGCTCTGAAGCCCCCCAGGTGACGGTGGAGGTCGCTCCCGATGCGACCATCAAGCCCGAGGACGTCATCGACGTCCTTCGGCAGTGCTACCCCGAGATCCCGGTCAACATCGTCGACCTCGGCCTGATCTACGACGTGAACATCAAGCCGGAGCGCGTCGACGTGAAGATGACCCTGACCGCGCTCGGCTGCCCCATGGCGGGTGACGTGATGGCAGACGTCCGCGACCACCTGCTGAGCCTTCCCGGCATCCAGGACGCCGGAGTCGACATCGTCTACGAGCCCGTCTGGACCCCAGAGCGCATGTCCGAAGAAGCGCGATGGGAACTGGGGATGGTCTAGCCCGCCAAAGCCGGCTTAAATCGCCATTCCGGCGACTAATGTTCACCGGCCGGCATGACTCCCAACTTCGGCCGACGGCTCTGGCTCACGCTGCTGAACAGGCGGTTCCGTACGGTGCTGCTGGCAATGGCGCTCGTACCGATCGCCACTCGCTATGCCGAATCCACGGTGGTCACGCAGCTGATGCATCCCATCCGTGGCGATTTCCTCGAGGTCTACGTCGCCGGCGCCAAGGTACTCGCGTCAGGTGGCGATCCCTACTCGAGCTGCCTGTCCACCAACTGTTACGTGGTATTGCAGAACGGGTGGTGGTTCTATCCGCCGGCTGTTCTCTGGCTCTTCCAACCTCTTACTCGGGTTGGCGACAACGTGGCGAATCTGATCGCCGTTTTCGGGGCACAGCTGTGTGTGGCTGTCTTCCTGTGGGTGATGGCGCGCGCGATGAACGTGCGCGACTGGCAGGTGATCGCGCTGTGGATTTTGGCGGTGATCTCCTTTCCTCCCGTGATGAGCGAGGTGGCAGAAGGCAACCTGCAGATCCTGCTGCTTGCCATCTCAGCCGCCTGGTTTGCTGGATGGCTCGCGGGTGATCGCTGGTGGGCTGGCGCGGCGCTCGGCGCAGGCCTCGCGTTGAAGCTCGTCCAGGCTCCACTTCTCGTCATCGCGGCATGGTCCCGCCGATTCCGTGCCGCAATCGCCGCGGCGCTGACGCTCTCGGTCGTCTGGCTTGTCGGTGCGCCTCAGTACCTCGTGGAGTACCTGGTCCGTATCCTGCCTGCAGTCAGCATCGGAACCGGCGGACCCATGAACGTGTCCACGTTCGCCGTGGTGGCGAGGCTCCTTCACCCAGGGAGCCTGTACGGCTATGGGACCGGGATGGACACGACGGTAAGGGTCATCGGGTACGCCGTCGCCGCAACGGCGGTGGTCACGACCGCCCTTGTACTGCGAGCTCCACGCGAGGATCGTGATGGACGCGCCCTCGAGGTTGCTGCCGCGGTTGCGGTCAGCCCCCTGCTGGTGGCTGAGGTTCGCCCCGGCCAGCTGCTCCTGTTGCTGCTGCCGATGATGGTGCTGGGGACGATCGCCATGCGACGCGGGGACTGGAGGCTCGGCGCGGCCGTCGCGGCGAGCTGGGCACTGATCGGGCCCGGCTATCTTTGGGCTTCGAACGCCCTGGCGGCCGGACTGGCCTGGCCGCTGCTGCGCCTCACCGCCGAAACCGCCTTCGTCGGCACGTTGATCCTGTGGCTGGCCTCGCTGCAGGCGTTGCGAATTCACGCGCCGGCCGTTGAAGATGGTGCTGTCACAGCGAACAGGTCAGCAATCGGGTCTATCTACACTTAAATCTCGAAGTGGCGGACTTCAGCCCCGGGCTGGAAGGTGTGGTTGCCGCTGAGACCGCCGTCAGTGAAGTCGACGGCGCCAACGGCCGGCTCATCTACCGCGGCGGGTATCTGATCGAAGACCTCGTTCCCGTAGTGAGCTACGAGGAGGTCGCGTATCTCCTTTGGAACGGCGAGCTGCCCAACGAGAAGGAGCTGGACGCTCTGCGTCAGCAGATGGCGTCCGCCCGCGCGCTGAACAAATCCGCGCGGGGCACGCTCACCGCGATGGACCCCGCCACCGACCCGATGGACACGCTGCGCACGGTCGTGTCCGCGCAGGGCGCGGCCAAGTCATTGATGAAACCGACGCTCGAGGAAGCGGTTGCGCTGACTGCCGTCTTCCCCACCATCGTCGGCGCGATCCAGCGACGGCGGCAGGGCAAGGAGATCGTCGAGCCGCGAGCCGATCTCGGGCACTCCGCGAACCTGCTGTGGATGATGACCGGCGAGGAGCCTTCGGCCGAGAAGGTCCACTGGGTCGACAGCTATCTCGTGCTGCTCGCGGACCACGGGCTCAACGCCTCGACGTTCGCCGCCCGAGTGGTCGCATCGACGGGAAGCGACCTCACGTCATGCGTCGTCGGCGCGATCGCAACGTTGAAGGGACCCGCCCACGGAGGCGCGACCCTGGCCGCGCGGACGATGCTGGACAAGATCGGTTCCGCCGACAACGCGGAGAAGTGGCTGACCGAGGCGCACGCCCGGCACGAGCGCTTCTCCGGCTTCGGTCACCGCGTCTACCGGACCTACGATCCGCGCGCCAAGATCCTGCGCGAGATGGCCCAGTCCGCAAATCCGGAGCTCGCCAAGACGGCTGGGAGGACCGAGGAGGTCGCGCTGCGCATCCTCCACGAAGCGCATCCCGACCGCCCGAACGCCACGAACGTCGACTTCTGGGCTTCCGTCGTGCTGACCGGTGCTGGCATTCCCAAAGAGCTGTTCACGACGATCTTCGCGACGTCGCGCGTGGCCGGCTGGACGGCGCACGTGCTCGAGTCGATGTCCGACCTCCGCCTGATCCGCCCGGCGTCGCGATGGGTCGGGCCGCAGCCGGGCAAGAAGCCGCTTCAGCTGACCAAGCGATGAGCTCCTCGTACGTCCCGGGCCTCGAAGGTGTGGTTGCGTCACAGACCGCCATCTCGATGGTCGACGGCGAGAACGGCCGGCTCGTCTACCAGGGCTACGTCATCGCCGACCTCGCGGAGCAGATGTCGTTCGAAGAGGTCGCGTTTCTCCTGTGGGAAGGCAGGCTGCCGAACCGGTCGGAGCTCGACGCGCTTTCCCTGGAGCTCACCAACCACCGGACGCTCACGCAGGCTGCCAACGTCACCCTCGACGCCCTGCCGATGGATACCGATCCGATGGACGTCCTGCGCAGCGTCGTCTCGGTTCAGAGTGTCGAGCACAAGCTCGCCAAACCGACGGTGCCGCTCGCCATCCACGCGACGGCATCGTTCCCGACCATCCTCGCGATGTTCTTCCGGCGCCAGAACGGGCTCGCGCCGCTCAAGCCCCGCGCCGACCTCGGCCACGCGGCCAACTACCTGTACATGATGAACGGCAAAGAGGCGAGTCCCGAGATCGTGCGCGCGCTGAACACGTATCTCGTTCTGCTGGCAGACCATGGCATGAACGCGTCGACCTTCACCGCGCGCGTCATCGCCTCTACCGAGTCGGACCTGGGTTCGTCCCTGGTCGGCGCCATCGGCGCACTGAAGGGTCCGGCGCACGGAGGCGCACCATCGGCGGTGATCGAGCAGCTGGAGATCATCGGCGCGGCCGACGACGCGGAGAAGCACATGCGCGAGATGCGCAGGCGCAAAGAGAAGTTCATGGGGTTCGGCCATCGCGTCTATCGCGTCTACGACCCGCGCGCCAAGATCCTCAAGGAGATGTGCCGGCGCATGAACCCGAAGTTCTACGAGCTGGCCGAGCGCGTCGAGGAGATCGCGCTGCGCATCCTGCACGAGGAGCACCCCGAGCGGCCCCAGTCGACGAACGTCGAGTTCTACTCGGCCGGCGTGCTGCAGGCGATCGGTCTGCCCAAGGAGTACTTCACCCCGACCTTCGCGGCGGCGCGAGTTGCGGGTTGGAGCGCCCATGTGCTCGAGCAGGCGGGACACAACCGGATCATCCGGCCCCAGTCCGAGTACATCGGTCCGGAACCGCGCAAGCCGATCCCTCTAGGCGAGCGTTCCTAGACTTAAGTCGGTGCCCAACTTCGACTTTGACGTGGCCGTGCTCGGCGGCGGCATGGGTGGCTACCCGGCCGCGATCCGCGCGTCGCAGCTCGGCCTGAAGGTCGCGCTGGTCGAGGCCGACAAGCTAGGCGGGACCTGCCTGCATGTCGGATGCATCCCGACCAAGGCGCTGCTCGAGTCCTCCGAGCTCTACAGCCGCGTGGCGACGCGAGGCGCGGAGTTCGGGATCAAGGCCGAAGTCGTCGGCTACGACTATCCGCGCATCGCCCAGCGCCGCGACGCGGTCGTCAACCAGCTGTACAAGGGCGTCCAGTACCTGATGAAGAAGAACAAGATCGAGGTCGTGTCCGGCCGCGGCCGGCTCCGCGACCCGAACACGATCGAGGTCGACGGCAAGCGCGTCAGCGCCAAGAACCTGATCATCGCCACCGGCTCTGTCGTGAAGACGCTTCCCGGCATCGAGCTCGACGGCCAGTACATCGTCTCGTCGGACAACGTCGTCAAGGCGTCGAGCGCGCCCGAGTCGATCGCCATCATCGGCGCCGGAGCAGTCGGGGTCGAGTTCGCCACCTTCTTCCACGAGCTCGGCGTCAAGGTCACGCTTCTCGAGGCCCTCGACAGATTGGTGCCGCTCGAGGACGAGGAAGTCTCCAAAGAGATGATGGCGGCATTCAAGAAGGCCGGCATCGACGTGCGCGTCGGCGTCAAGGTCAAAGGCGCCAAGAAGGCGCGCGACGGCGTCAGCGTCGAGACGGACCAGGGCGAGGTCTGGGCCAAGCAGCTGCTGGTCGCGGTCGGGCGCGCGGCCGTCTCCAAAGAGATCGGCCTCGAGCAGGTCGGAGTGCAGCTCCAGCCCAACGGCTTCATCAAGGTCGACGAGTGGATGCGCACATCGGTCGAATCGATCCACGCCATCGGCGACGTGGTCGGCGGATTCCTCCTCGCGCACGCCGCATCGCATGAAGGCGTTGTCGCGGCCGAGGACATCGCCGGTCAGCGGCTGGGAGCGATGGACCAGAACCTGGTCACGCGGTGCACGTATTCGCATCCGCAGATCGCGTCGGTCGGCATGACAGAGAAGCAGGCGCGTGAGGGGGGTCGCGAGGTCAAGATCGGCAAGATGCCGTTCAGCGCGATCGGCCGGGCCCAGATCCACGGTGAGACCGCCGGCTTCGTGAAGATCGTGTGCGACGCCAAGACCGGCCAGATGCTCGGGACGCACATCATCGGCAACGAGGCGACCGAGCTGATCGCGGAGCCCGCCCTCACGCAGCTGTTCCAGGGCGACGCATGGGAGCTCGGCCGCAACATCCACCCGCATCCAACGCTGAGCGAGGCTGTGATGGAGGCGGCGATGGCCGTGGACGGCCACGCCATTCATTTCTAATGGCCCAGACAGTTGAGACGAAGGAACACCGTTTCGAACCTGAATGGCGATTCCAGGAGCCGGTGTCGTGGCGCGACACCGACCTCGATGAGAACGTCCTGACCGAGTGGTTCCACTACATCCTGCTCGGCCGCCAGATCGACTACCGGTTCCAGGTCCTCAACCGCCAGGGCCGCGCGCCGTTCATCATCTCGTGCGCGGGACACGAGGCCGCGCAGATCGGCATCGGCTGGCCCCTCAAGCCGAAGTACGACTGGCTCGCGCCGTACTACCGCGACGTCGTGCTGTGCATGCGCATGGGGATGACGCCTCTCGACCTCATGCTCTCGGTGCTCGCCAAGGCGGCTGATCCGGCCTCCGGCGGCAAGCAGACGCCCGGCCACTTCTCCGACTCCCGGCTGAACATCACATCCGGCGGCTCACCCGTGGCCACGCAGATGGTGCGCGGCGCGGGCGTGGCGTATGCGCTGAAGATGGACAAGACCGACAAGGTGCTCCTCACGTGTTACGGCGAGGGCGCCGGCGCGGAAGGCGACGCGCACGAGGCGTTCAACTTCGCGGCCGTGTACAAGCTGCCCGAGATCTTCGTGTGCGAGAACAACGGCTTTGCGATCTCGACTCCCTTCAAGAAGGAGTACGCCATCGATTTCGTCGCCCAGCGCGCCGCGGGATATGGATTCCCGGGCGTCACCGTGGATGGCCGCGATCCCGTCACGTGCTACGTCGTTTCCAAAGAGGCCGTCGCGCGTGCACGCGCGGGTCAGGGCCCGACTTTGATCGAGTGCCTCGTCGACCGGCTCGGCGCTCATTCGTCGGAAGACGACCAGCGACGCTACCGCTCGCAGGAAGAGATCGACATGCTCGCGCAGAACGACTGCCTCGAGCGGTTCAAGAAGCAGCTCGTTGAAGAAGGCGTGCTCACGGCGAAGCAGGTCGCACAGTACGAGGAGCAGGTCAAAGAAGAGGTCACCGAGGCGACCAAGAAGGGCATGGATGCGGATGATCCGAAGCCCGAGGACGCCCTGACCAGCGTCTACGGGCTGAACGCGCCCACCTCGATCGATGCACCGGCCGGCGTCGAGACCGAGGAGATGAACATGGTCGCGGCGCTTCGCTCCGCGCTCACCGAGGAGATGGAGCGCGACGAGCGCGTGATGGTGATGGGCGAGGACGTCGGCAAGAAGGGCGGGGTGTTCCTTGTCACCGATGGGCTGCGCGCGAAATTCGGCGAGGACCGGGTGATCGACACGCCGCTGGCCGAATCGTCCATAGTCGGCGTCGCGCTTGGACTTGCGGTCGCGGGCAAGCGACCGGTGGCGGAGATCCAGTTCACCGACTTCGCGCACATGGCGTTCAACTCAGTGACCAACGAAGCGGCGAAGTACCGATACCGGTCGGATGGCGACTGGTCGGTGCCGATGGTCGTGCGGGCGCCGATGGGCGGGCATGCGCATGGCGCGCTCTATCACTCGCAGTCGATCGAAGCGCGGTTCGCGACGCCGGGCTTGAAGATCGTCATCCCATCGTCGCCGTACGAGGCCAAGGGCTTGCTGATCGCGGCGATCCGCGACCCCGATCCCGTGCTGTTCTTCGAGCACAAGCGCCTCTACCGCATGTTCAAGGAAGCGGTGCCGAAGGGCGAATATCTGATCCCGCTGCAGAAGGCGCGAACATTCCGCGAGGGCAGCGACGTGTCCGTGTTCTGCTACGGGTTGATGGTGCACTACGCCGCCGAGGCGGCGAAGAGCCTCGAGGCCGACGGTGTTTCGGTCGAGATCATCGACCTGCGCACCGTCTATCCGCTGGACAAGGAGGCGATCATCGCCTCGGCCAAGAAGACCGGCAAATGCCTCGTGCTCTACGAAGACAACTTCAGCGTGTCGATCGGATCCGAGGTCGCGGCTCTGATCGCGGACGAGGCGTGGCAGTGGCTCGACGCCCCGGTCAAGCGGTTTGGCGGACTGGACGTTCCTGCGATGCCTTACGCGATGCCGATGGAAGAGTTCTTCATGCCCACGCCGGACAAGATCACGAAAGTCCTTCGCGACCTGGCGGCCTACTGATGGCGGGCAAAACCACGCGCGTCGTGATGCCGCAGCTCGGAGAGTCGGTGCACGAGGGCACGATCTCGAAGTGGCTCGTCAAGCCGGGCGACAAGGTGGTCGAGTTCGAGCCGATGCTCGAGGTCGACACGGACAAGGTCAATGCCGAGGTGCCGGCGCCCGTGTCGGGAGTCCTGCGCGAGATCCTGGCGAAGGAAGGCGACACCGTCCAGGCCGGATCTGAGATCGCGGTCGTGGAGATAGGCGGCGACGGCAAGGTCAGCGCGACGCCCGAAGCTCCTGCCCCTGCGCCGAAGACCGACGCGCCGAAAGTCGAGGCGAAGGCTCCTCCGGAGACTGCCCCGCCACCTCCCCGCGAGCGACAAGGACAAGAGGAAGGTCATCGCTACTCCCCCGGCGTGCAGATGGCGGCGTCCGAGCTGAAGGTCGACCTCTCGAAGGTCACCGGGACGGGTTTGGGCGGCCGCGTGACGCGCAAGGACGTCGAGAGCTTCGCCGCTAATGCGAAGTCGGCCCCGCCACCCTCGGCGCCGGCCGCCTCGCAACCCGTCAAAGCCGCGGAGGGTGACGAGGCCGTCCAGCTCACACGCGTGCGCAGGCTCATCGCCGAGAACATGGCGCGCTCCAAGCAGACGATCCCCCACGCGTGGCAGACGCAGGAAGTCGACATGTCCGGCGTCGTCGCCAACCGCAGTGCCAACAAGTCCGCCTTCCAGAAGCAGGAAGGGTTTTCCCTGACCTACCTGCCGTACGTGATGGCGGCCGCGATCTCAGCCCTGCGCGAGCACCGCGAGGTCAACGCGACGTTCAACGACACCGAGCTGCTGATCCATCGCGACATCAACCTCGGCATCTCGGTCGGGATGGAAGACACGCTTCTGGTTCCGGTGATCCGTCACGCCGACAGCCTCTCCATCGCGGGCCTCGCGCGCGCGCTCAACGACCTCGCCACGCGCGCGCGCAACAAGCAGCTGAAGGCCGACGAGCTCGCAGGCGCGACTTTCACGGTCAACAACTCCGGCACGTTCGGAACGCTGTTCAGCTACTCGGTCATCAATCCGGGGCAGGCGGGCATCCTGACGATGGAGGCTATCGTCGAGCGCCCTGTGGCGGTGCAGGGGATGATCGGGATCAAACCGATGATGTACCTCTGCTTCTCGTTCGACCACCGAGTGCTCGACGGCCTCCAGGCCGCGCGCTTCCTGACCTCGTGCCGCAAATGGCTCGAGTCGGTGACCGCCGAGTCGCCTATCTACTGACGTAACGAGGCGTCGCCAGCGGAGGCGAAATCTATACTCCCGGCGTGAAAAAGCGATCGCGTGGGGACGCCGAGAGCCTCTCGATCGTGCTGCCTGCCTACAACGAATCCGGCAACATCACGCGCGCGGTGGAGCAAGCGCTCGCGACCGCATCGCGATTGGCCTCCGACTATGAGGTGATCGTCGTCGACGACGGAAGCGTGGATGGCACCTCCCGCATCGTCGAAGAGCTGGTTCGCAAGAACCGCCCGCACGTCCGGCTGATCAAGCACGCGACGAACCAGGGTTACGGGGCGGCCCTACGAACTGGCTTCCGGCAGTCGCGCCTCGACCTCGTCTTCTTCACCGACTCGGACAACCAGTTCGACATCTCCGAGCTCGAATATTTCATCCCGCTGATGTCGGATTACGACATGGTCACAGGGTTCCGCGTGTATCGGTACGACACAGTCTTGCGCTGCATGCTTTCCTGGATCTACAACCGCCTGGTCGGCGTGATGTTCGGGCTTCGAGTGCGCGACGTCGACTGCGCCTTTAAGTTGATGCGCCGAGAGGTCGTCCAACAGGTCACGATCCAGTGCGACAACTTCTTCGTCAACACCGAGCTGCTGGCCAAAGCGCGCAAGTGGAACTTCCGGATCGCCCAGAAGGGCGTCCGTCACTATCCGCGAACGGCCGGCGAGACGACCGTCCGTCCCTCGGACATCCCCCGCACGCTCGCCACCGTCTTCGCGATGTGGCGGAGGGTGTACTTCCCAACCCGGCAAGAGATGGACACCTCGCGCGCGGACGTGACCGTCGCGGGCGTCACCGAGTTCAACCCGGTACGGCACTGACCTGAAGCGAGAGTTCTACCGCGAATACGCGGAGATCGAGGACCGCCACTGGTGGTTCCTCGGCCGGCGCCGCATCTTCACACGACTGCTTGATGCCCATCTCAATGGTCAAGAGGCGCGCCGGCTTGTCCTGGACGTCGGATGCGGGACCGGCACAATGCTGCTCCAACTTCGCCGTTATGGCTGCACCTTCGGCGTCGAGCTCGACCACGAGGCCGCCGGCTACTGCAAGGACCGGGGCCTCGATACCGTCACACAGGCGATGGCCGGCCACCTGCCGTTCGCTGACGACACGTTCGGGCTGATCACGGCGCTGGACGTCATCGAGCACATCGACGACGATCGCGGCGCATTGCGGGAGGCAATGCGCGTGCTCCGTCCCGGTGGACATCTTCTGGTTTCGGTCCCCGCGTTCAGGTTCCTCTGGGGCCGGCAAGACGACATCAACCTCCACAAGCGGCGCTACGTCGCCGGCGAGCTTCGCGAACGCTTGACGGCTGCAGGTTATGACGTGGTGCGTCTCACCTATATCAACGCCGCCTTATTTCCACCCATCGCAGCCTTCCGCCTGATGCGGCGCCTGCTGCCGAAGCCCGAGAGTCTGCGCTCGGACTTCACGGTGCCCGCTCCTGGGCCGCTGAACTCTCTGCTCGCGTGGGTCTTTGGTGCGGAGCGAATTGCCATAAGCCGGTTCGACATGCCGTTCGGCGTCTCGATTCTCGCCCTGGCGCGAAAACCCGATGCGAGCCGATAGGTCGCTGCCACCCCTGTGGCTGTCTGCCGCGGCGCTCATCGCGTTGATCACAGCCGCCGACGGCCTCGTCCGGAGAGTCATGCACTTCGTGGCACAGCCTTACGACAACGACTTCAGGCTGAACTACGTCGCCGCCAAGATCGGCCTCTCCTACGGCTGGTCACATATCTATGACCGAGACCTGGAACAGAAGGTGATGGCGGCGGTGACTCCGTACGCGAACGGAATCGACACGATGCACAACTATGTGACCCCACCTCCACTCGCCTGGCTGCACGCTCCGTTCACCGTCCTATCCGTGCCCGCCGGCTTCGTCGCCTGGACTGTGTTGACGACCGCACTCTTGATCGTCGCGTGGTGGCTCGTCGCGCCCGGCCATGGCCTCGCTCGCGTGACGCTGCTGCTCATCGCTTTCGCGCTATGGCCGATGTACTACAGCTTCACTATCGGCCAGACGGTACCGCTCACGATCGCGTGTCTCGCGCTTTGCTGGAGATTTCTCGAGCGCGAGCGCTGGGCGTCCGCCGGCGCGGCTCTCGCGGCGGCGTTCTTCGTCAAGCCGCAGCTCGTGCTGCTGCTGCCGGTCGCGTTGCTCGTCGCCGGCAGATGGCGTCCGGTGCTCTATTTCGCGCTGACCGCCGTCGGGTTGGGGTTGTTGTGTCTTGCTTCGTTGGGCCCGCACGGCCTGGCGACCTACGAGGGCAGCGTCGCCTACACGTCGACGAACGTCTTCCACGGCATCCTCACTTTCGCGTGGTTTGGACGAGGGGTCGTGGCGACCTCGATCGAGGTCAGCCTTGGGTTATTCGCGCTGGGACTCGCCCGGTACCGTCGCGACCGCCTGGACCTGGTGTTCGCGCTCGGCATCGTCGGCAGCACGGCATCCGCGTTCTACCTCCACGAGTACGACGTGCCGGTCTTCCTGGTGCCGTCGTGGATTCTCATGCGGTCGCGGCTGAGCGTGCCGCAGCGCGGCTGGCTTCTGCTCGGAATCGCGTGCGCACAACTGGTTGCCATCGGTGTCATCAAACCGATCCTTTTATGGGAGGCGGGGTGGATCGGCTTGCTCGGCCTCGAGCCTTGGCTCGTGAGTCGATTCCCGGACCTGCGATTCGAAAGAATGCTCAGGCCTGGGTTCGTTCCAGGACGGTGAACTTCATGTCGATGTTCACCTGCGCGTAGCCGGCGAACTCGACGTCGCCGCCGCCATGGGTGTCGAGTCGGCTCTCGGACATCCCCGGCATCTCGAAGACTCTTGCGACCGTATAGCGAGCGGCGACATCAGGGTATCGCGCTCGGAGCGAGTCGAGCTCCCAGGGTCGCAGGACGAGCCAATCAGGCTGCACCGACGCGATCAGGTCTGCGATGGCGCGACGATCCGGAGGCAGGGCCTGCAGCGCACGCACGGAGACCTTCGACGTAAGGCCCGGATAGTCGTAGAGCTTCTGCCCGCCGAAGAAGCCGATGTAACCCGACGATTCCGAGACCACCGACTGACCCGGCTGGACGTTCGCTTTCAGATACAGGCCGACGTTCGTGCGGACGGTGTTCTCGACCGTCTGGACTTTGCTCTCGACCACGAAGCTGAAGGGCATGTGGATCGCAAACGCGACGCTGAGCACAACAGCGACAGTCTTCGGCGCGACCGCGATCGAAGTCGACATGCGCTGCATTCCCATCGCGACCACGACCATGAACAGGGCGAGGAATGGCGGCATGTACCAGTCGTAGTAGTTGATCGCGGGGATGAAGTAGACGCGATACGCGAGAAACAATCCAAGGAACGCGAGGGCAGGCCACATGTCGCGTCGCACGCGTGCGGCAAGCACGCCAAGGACGAAGAAGTAAACGAGCGCGATCGCGACGACGATCAACACCGGATCCGGAACCGGCGTGAGGGTCGTGCTCCATACCTCACGGAACGGTTCGAGCTTGTAGACGAGGATGAACGCGTGACCGGATAACTGACCGCTCAGCCACGTCAGCCATGGAGTGATTGAGCCGTCAGTGAAGACGGACGGAATTGGATAGATGTTGTTTTTGGCGACGATCGTGTTCGGGATCGGCGAGCCGTAATAGAGCGTCGTGAAGATCACCCACGGGGCGATGATCGCCGTGGTGACAGCGCTCGCAATCAGTGCGCGACGGGGATTGATCAAGGCCAGGTAGAGAAGCGCCGGAGCGACCCAGAGGACGAACTCCGGACGTGCAAGAGGCGCAAGCCCGAGATAGATTCCCGCGGCCAGAAATTCCTGGCGGCGCACGTGGTAAACGCCGGCGAGGAGGATGGCGACCGCGACCTGGGTCTCCATCCCCGACATGCCGAAAAAGATCATGTTCTGGTCGAACGCGAGGTAGGCCAGCACGAACGCGGTCGGGAACGCACCGACGGCCAGGTCCCGGCAGAGAAGCCGCGCGTAGACCAGGGCGACGCAGACCGCGGCCAATGATGCCAGCCGCATCGCGGTCATCCCTGCACCCTCGTGCATGAGCTCGCCCGAGAGCGGGATGAGAACTCCAAGGGCTGACGTGAATCCGTGGATCGGCCCCTCGCCGGCATGGTGCACGAGCCCGAGGCCGAGCGGCACGTTGCGGGCGTGCGTGATGGTCGTCAGGCCGTCCTCGAACATCCGGTTGGTCGTGATCCAGAAGACGATCCGTGCGATCAGCGCCCCAGCGATGAAACTCAGCAGGAGGGGTTCGCGGCGCGCGTGATCCCAAATTCCGGACGACGGCGCTCCGGAACTGCTCGGCCGCGCCGGGACAACGGGGCCTGAACGCTTGATCTGCTGAGTCGTGGCCAATGAAGCGGCGCATATTCTGCCTTCCGGCGAGGGTCTGCAGCCCACAATTACGCCCCATGCCCGAACGGTTGCCGGCGCGATTGCCGCCCCTATGGCTGTCCGCGTCCGCGCTCGCCGCTGCGATCACGTGTGTATTCGGCGTCGCACGCTGGATCGATCACTTCATCTCGGATCCGGCCGCACAGGACTTGCGCCTCCATCTGGTCGCCGCTCGTGTGGGCCTCACGTACGGATGGGGCCACATCTATGACGTAAGTCTCCAAAAGCACGTGGCCGCCGCCCTCGGCCCGTCGGGCAGCGTCATCGATTCGATGCATGTCTTCATCAGCCCGCCCCCGACGGCGTGGATGCTTGTCCCTCTTGCCTGGCAGCCGCCGGCCGTGAGCTTCCTCGTGTGGACGGTCATCAGCGTCGTGGCGTTCGTTGCGGCCGGCTGGCTGATCGTGCCGGGCCCACGATTCGCGCGCCTGACGGTATTGCTCGTGTCGCTTGCGCTGTATCCCGTCCATTACGAGCTCTGGCAGGGTCAGACGGTGATCGCAACCCTGGCGCTGCTCGCCGTCGCGTACCGGCTGCTGGAGCGCGAGCAATGGGTCTTGTCCGGGCTGGCCCTCGCGGCCGCGTTCTGCTTCAAACCGCAGGATGCGCTGCTCGTGCCCATCGCGCTTCTCATCAGCGGACGTTGGCGACCGATCATGGTGTTCGCGGTCGCGGGCTCGGTCATCGCCGCTGTCAGCGCGCTGTCGCTCGGCATGGAGGGAATCAACAGCTGGCTCAGCGACCTCGCGTTGGTGCAAGGAGACCCCCACAACGCGGCGATGTCGTACTCGTATCTCTTCGGCCGGAACGAGATCACCACCGCGATCGAGGTCGCCCTTGGCTGCGCCGCGATCGCGATCGCATGGATTCAACGCCGGCGCGTCGATCTGGTCTTCGCAGCGGCTCTTGTCGGATCGACGATGTCGGCTTCGTACCTGCATGAGCACGACATCACGATCCTCGTGCTCGGCGCATGGATCGTTCTGCGCGCCGGGCCCAGCGTGGCGCAGCGGTTCTGGCTTCTGGCCGGCATCGCGGCCGCTCAGTTCATCGCCATCGGCCAGCCGATTCCCATGCTTCTCTGGGAACCCGCATGGGCAATCCTTCTGGGGCTGGAGGCACGCTTCGCCCCGCGCCCGGTGGCGCACCTTACCGAAAGCCCCGCGGCGCTGACTTGAGCAAACGTCCGCCCCTGTGGCTCGCATCTGCGGCGATGGCGTCCTTCTGGGCGGCTCTCTACACCATCGCGCGCTGGACGCTGCTCTACGTCCTCGGCCCCGTGCACCAGGACTTCCGGTTCACCTATGTCGCCGCCGAAGCCGGGGTTCGCTACGGCTGGGCGTCGATCTACGATCCGTCGACCCTTCGCGAGCTCTCGGCCGGCTACCCGGCCGGAGAGCGAGTGGTGCAGGGCGCGCTTGCGTACGTCAATCCACCGCTGCTGGCCTGGGTCGTTGCACCTTTGACTGTGTTCAGCGAGCCCGCGGCGTTCGCGGTTTTCGCGGCGCTGTCGCTCGGCGCGTTCTGCGTCGCGTGGTGGATGGCTGCGCCGTACTCCGGTCTCTCGCGCGCAACGCTGCTGATGATCGGGATCGGTCTGTGGCCGCTCCTTTTCGTCCTTTACTTCGGCCAGCCGGACCTGCTCTTGATCGCGTTGGTCGCCGCGTCGTGGTGGTTCTGTACGCGTGACCGTCCCGCTGCGAGCGGCATCGCGCTTGCGCTGGCGCTTTTCCTCAAACCGAACGTCTTATGGCTCGTACCCGTCGCGCTGGTCGCCTCGGGCCGTTTCCGCCTGACCGCGTACTTCGCAGCCGCGTGTTCGATCCTCGGGGCGGCGACAGTCGTGGCGCTCGGCCAGGCCGGACTGCTCGCCTGGCTGCACGCGGTTCAGGCGTCGCAGAGCGATCCCGCGCAGGTGCCCGAAACCATCGTGCGTTTCTTCGGTTTTGGGCCGGTCACCATCGTGCTCTGGACCATTCAGGCGGCCGCCGTCCTGTTGATCGCGTATCG
The DNA here is from genome assembly GCA_035717165.1 of Candidatus Dormiibacterota bacterium. Classification (GTDB taxonomy): domain Bacteria; phylum Chloroflexota; class Dormibacteria; order Dormibacterales; family Dormibacteraceae; genus 40CM-4-65-16. The sequence goes on along the minus strand of DASTIX010000074.1, from coordinate 4,856 downwards.
GGATCGGCGGCCGGAGATCGTGTTCGCCGCCGGCCTTCTGGGATCCGCGATCGCCAGCATCCATTTCCATTACTGGGACTACACGGTCCTGATCCTCGCGGCCTGGCTGGTTCTGCGGACGTCGCCGCCGCTCTGGCACAGGCTGTGGCTCGTCGCCGGAATCATCCCGATGCAGCTGATCTCATTTCAAGCGTCGCATGCTGCTCTTCCGCTGGTCGCCCCCCAGCTCGTCTGGGATGCGGTCTGGATCGGCATTCTCCTGGCGAGCACTTTCAGCCGAACCTCGACGGTGAGAGTCGGGCTGCGCACCACCGAGCCGCAAACGGGATGAAGCGACCACCCTTGTGGCTTGCAGCGGCTGCGATCGCCTCGCTGTGGGCGGGCGCTCATGCCATCGCGGTGTGGATTTTTCTCTTCATGGCCATGCCGGTGCATGAGGACGCGCGTTTGATCTACGTCGCGGCGCAGGCAGGCCTCCGGCACGGGTGGTCGACAATGTATGACCAGCCGACGTTGCGTGCCCTGTCGGTTTCGTTTCCGCCGGGACAGCAAACCATCGACGCGGTCTACACGTACGTGCACCCGCCGCTGGTCGCGTGGCTGTTTGCGCCGCTGACGATGTTCAGCGAGCCGTTCGCGTATCTGCTGTGGACGGTCCTGTCATTTGCTGCGCTGATTTTCGCGTGGCACATCGCAGCGCCCTACACAGGCATTGCCAAAGCCGTGCTCTTGCTGACGGCAATCGGCCTGTGGCCGCTGGTGTCGGCCTTCTACTACGGGCAGCCGATCACCTACGTGATCGCATGCGTCGTCGGTTCGTGGTGGCTGGCAACGCACGATCGGCCCCTGGCCGCGGGCGCCGCGCTCGCGCTGGCGACCGCGCTCAAGCCGCAGCTGATGTGGATGCTGCCCGTGGCTCTGCTCGCCGCCGGCCGCATGCGCATCGTCATCGGCTGGGTCGCCGGCTGCGCGGTGATGGCGGCGCTTTTCGTGGTCGCCCTTGGTTCGTCGGGAGTCGCCAGCTGGGTGAACGCCCTGGCGCTGAACCAGGCCGACCCGGCGCACACCGTCAACACGCTCATCCACCTCTTCGGCCTCGGACCGCTGACGATCGTGTTGTGGGCGCTGTTCGGCCTTGGCGCGATCGCCGTCGCGTACCGGCAGAGGCGCGACGTCGACATGGTGTTCACCGCCGGGCTCGTCGGCACGGCGCTCGTGACGTTTCATTTTCACGAGCTGGACTACAGCGTGCTCATCCTCGCGGCGTGGTTCTTCCTGCGCACGTCGCCGCCGATATGGGAGCGGCTCTGGCTCATCGCGGGCATCGGCGCCCTTGAGCTGCTCGCCGTCGCAAGCTTCGCCGGGGCCGCCTGGGACATCCCGTCACACGCCGCCGTGATCGTCTGGCTCGCAAGCTGGCTGGGGATACTCGTGGTCGCGAGCTTCAATCCGACGGTTCGTGCCGTCCCGACCTACGAGCTCGCGCGCACGAGCAACTCATAGTCGCCATACGTCCCAGCGGGGACGAACCGGCTGTCGATGAAATCGACGAGCTGACCCGATGGCGGAGGACGGCCTTTCGTCCAGAAATCGATGAGCTTCGAGTTCTCGATGACGCAAAGGCCCGGCTGGTGCTGGAACTGTTGAACGAGCGCGGTCTGCTCTCCCGGCGTTAAAAGCAGATACCACTGCCCGTAGCGCATCTCGATCGACGACTGCTGGTCGGTCCACACATAGAAGCTGTCCATGCCGGGATAGGTGACGAGGTAGCTGCAATGATTTGCCGGGAGCGAGCCGATCAGCTCGCGCAACGTCTCGCCCTGTTGGGGAACGACCCTCGTCGAATAGGCACCGGGCAGATCCAGCGGCATCGTCGCGTTGAAGTTGGTGAACGCCACAAAACCACTCAGCGCAGCGGCCGCCACGTTGAGGGCGGCTGGCGCGCCGAGTATCCAGCGTGCGGAAGCGCGCAACTGACGGATGCCGTCATTGAGCACGATCGCCCCCACCGGTACCAGGCCGACAGCGGCCAGATACGTCTGCGTGCCGGCCACGGGATACGCCTGAAGCGCCTCGATCGTCGCGAGCGAGGCGACCATGAGCCTGGCATACGAATCCGGCGATCGCGCGCCTCGGCCGGCCGGCGCGCGCACGGCCAACCACGACAGGGGCAACGCGAGCAGAAAAACGGAGGCGGGAGCCAGCAGGATCGTCAACCAACTGAAGATTCCTGCTCCGATCCGGAACGGTGCTGGTATCTCGCCTATGCGAGTTACCGCTACCGCGGTGGCCAACATGAATATCGCCCACCCGACGACGGCGACATTGGCATTGAGAGGGAACGTGAACACCGTCGGAAATCGAAGCGGGAACACGAACAGGAAGTTGACGATGTCGGTCGGCCTTGAACCACCGGCGAGAGCCGTGCCGATGCACACCGCGGCGACGGCCGCCGCGCCCGCACCCAGCCAGCCTGTAGCCGGCGACGGCATAGCGGGCCGAGTGGAAGTCACCGCGGTCACGGCGATCGCGGCCACCGAGCAGGACGCGACGATCGCGAACTCGAGGACCCACGTCTGCCGGATGAGTGACCACATGACGAGGACCGGAAGCACGGAGACAAGAGTGCCGACGACAGGTAAAACCAACCGCCGGCCGAAGGCGTCAAAACTGGCCGCCCACGCGAGGCCTGTTGCAGCCGCGGCGAACAGTCCGAGATTGACCTTGATCAGGAAGAGCGCCATGACGATCCCGCCGATCACTACGGCGGTCACGCGCGGTCGTGCCGACCGGAATGTGGCGGTTCCCGTCAAGGCGACCAGCAGCAGCGTGGACAAGCCGTAGGTGCTGGTCGGTTCTATGGCGAGGGCGCCGAGAACGACGAACGTCAGCAGCTGAGCCGCGAGCGCGAGCAGCACGCTCCTCGACAGCCTGAGAACGATAAGGCCACCGGCCACGCTCGCGAGCAACCAGACGATGAGCGTGAGCCAGCGACCGGAGTCATGCGTCGGCGCGATGCCAAGCAGCTTGAAGAGGCCGCCGTAAACCTCGAAGTAGAACGGGCCGTATAGCGGCACGAACGATGTCATCAGCGGATGACCCGCCAGGTAGTCGCGCAGCGCGACAAGGAAGATCCCTTCGTCGTCGTAAGGCTGAAAGCCGCTGAACATCCGCACGTAAGCGAGCGGGGCGAGCGCGCATGTCACGCCGGCGAAAGACAAAAAGGCGATAGCTGGTTTGACGGAGGCGGCCGCTGCTTCGCGCCGCGTCTCGAGCGCTGCGTCGGCGACCGTCATCGTGCCGTGAGCGCTGCGCAGACCGCGCCGTTGATCGCGACCTTGCCCGGTGCCGCCGACGAATACGGAACCCCTGCGCGCGAATCCTCAGGTCCTGCAAACGTCAGCCAGAGGTCCGGGTTCGGAGGCCCAAAGATGATGCTGTTGCGAGAAACCCTTGCGACGGGTTCCACACCCGTGGCTTCATACGCAGGCACTGCCACATACGTGGCGTTGGCCTCATAGCCGGCGTTGACGCGAGATGGTGGTGCGCATCGATATGCAAGTCGCGCCGCCTGGTCGCGCGCGGATTGCCACGACTCGTAGTCCTGCTCGTAAACGCAAGCCACGACGAGCATGAGCGCGGCGATCGCCACGGCGATGACGGCCGCCCCTGGCCTCGCGTGGCGCTCGGCAAGGGCACCGATCATCGGCAACAGCGGTGCAGCCACCGGTAGGTAGTAGCGGTCAAAGAACGTAACGGTGTTCGGAACTAGCAGGAGCAGCTGGATTCCGGAGACGGCCAGCAGAAAGACAAACCTGGAATCCCCCCTCGCGGCGGCTGTCCACCGGCCCCACGCGACCGGGCCAAGCAACCAGAAGGCAACCGGCGACAGCGCGATCAACAGTAGGTTTGCCGCCAGAGGAACCGGCGCCGGCTTGTACCCAGCCAGCGTCGGTGCCGGTCCGACGAACGTCCAGATGTTGCCCGGAAGCCAGGGGAAGAGCCAGACCAGCCCGAGCACGACGGCGCCCGTCGCCGCAGCGAAGAGGCCGAGGCGTAGGCTCCACGACACTCCAACGGCAAACACGAGCGGCAGCAACAGGTAACCGAGGACTACCGGTACGTGTACGAGCGGCGTCAGCGCTCCGGCGAGCTGGAAATGGGCCAGCTGGTCGGCAACGTTTCCGGCGGCGGAGGCCCCAAGCAATCCAGGGACAACCAGTGAGAGGGACGAACCGACCAGGGTGATCGCCAGCCACCCGATCTCGGAGGGCGCCACCGCCCGACCGCGGCGATGCGCCAAAACGATCGCGGCGGCAAGCCCCAGCGGCAGCGCGAGCCCGAAGATCCGCTGAAAGGTCGCCAGCACCGCCCACAACGCAAACCAACGCTGGCTGCGCTCGCCCTCGAGCCATGCCACGCCGGCGTTGCACGCGAGGAGCATCAGGCTCACGTACGCGACGTCCGACATGAAAGAGACGGCCAGGTTGAAGTAGATCGGCGAGGTCAACATCACGGCGGGGGTGATGAGCGACCACGTCGAGCCTGCACCCAGCCGACGGGCGAGGCGGTACGCCGCCCACGAGCCCGGCAGGGCCAGCAGGAGCATGCTCGCGCGAATGACCCGTGAGTCGTGCGCAAACGGCGCCGAGACCAGCCACGCGAGGAATATCTGTGGCAGCGCGAGGGCGGACTGAGCCGGATAGATTCCTCGACCGCCGAGGTTGCGCACCGAGAAGAAATACGCGTACTCGTCGTTCATCGCGACGGTGGTGCTCAGGTCGAAGTACACGATCGCCAGGACAGCCAGCACCAGGATCACGCCCGCGACGACCAGTGCGCGGGGCGGTCGCGTC
>DASTIX010000073.1:0-4644 GCA_035717165.1 Candidatus Dormiibacterota bacterium | reverse complement strand
CCACGGATGGCGTACATCGCCATCGCGCAGCTGGGATGGCTCGCGGCCGGATCCGCGACCCACTTCCGCTCCGGCTTCGGCTCGTCCCTGTTTCTGCTCGGCGCTTTCGCGCTCGCGGCCAGTGCCGGCCCGGTGCTGCTGGGTCGCGCGGAGGGCGGCGAGCCCGCCGTGTTCGGTCTGGGGGTTGTGCGCCCACTGCGTGCGCTGGGATTCTCGCTGGCGTTGCTCTCACTTGCCGGCGTGCCGCCGCTTCCGGGCTTCTTCGGCGAGCTGTCGGTCGCCGCCGCGCTGGCGCAAAGCCACAACTTCGTCCTGCTGGGACTTGGGTTGGTCGGGACCGTATTGTGCGTGGCGGCTGCGGTCGGAACCCTGCGCGTCCTTTATATACAGGGCCCGCTCGAGGAGTCGCGGCGCGGAGCTGCGGCTGCGCTTCCGGCCATGACCGCGCTTTCCTCGTTCGGTGCGATCGCGTTCGCGCTCGTGCTCGCGGCCTACGTGGTGTTCGCTTTTCCGATCATGGGTCTCGCAGACCAGGGGGCCGAAGCGCTGGGCCTCCGGTAAACTCCGTTCCCGGCAAACAACCCATCACCACGTCGTAGCAAACGTTCTGGAGGTCCGCCACGGCCGCTCATCGCAGACGGCCTCGGCCGCGCCCACGGGGTCGCCGAGGCAGCAAGCGCAGATCGCGTCACCTGCTGCTCCGAGTCACTCTGTTGGCGCTGTTCGTCATCTCCACCGTCAGCCTCTTCGGCACGGGCGCGACGATTGCGGTCGTCGACTACTTCGCCGGCGACCTGCCGTCGATCGATGCCATCCAGACCTCCAACCTCAGCCAGACCACGCGCATCGTCGATCGCAACGGCAACCTGATCGAGGCGCTGTATCACGAGAACCGAACCGTGGTGCCGCTGAGCAAGATCAGCGTCAAGCTGCAGCGCGCGACGATCGACACCGAGGACCGCACGTTCTACGACAACTCCGGCGTCGACTATCGAAGGCTGTTGATCGCGATCGCCTACGACCTCACGCATCACTCCTCGACGCTTGGCGGCTCGACGATCACGCAGCAGGTCGTCAAGAACGACGTCCTCGACACCACCGAGGCACAATCACGCACGGTCAGCCGTAAGTTCCGCGAGCTGCTGCTCGCCGAGGAGATGGAGCGGCGCTACTCCAAGCAGCAGATCCTCGAGCTGTACCTCAACACGATCGACTACGGCAACGGGGCGTACGGCGCCGAGGCGGCGGCGGAGACGTACTTTCAGGTCCACGCGTCTGACCTGACGTGGGCGCAGGCGTCGTTCCTCGCCGGACTGCCCCAGGCCCCCAGCGACTACGACCCGTTCGGCACACCCGACGAGGTGCAGGCGGTACGAGACCGATGGCGTGACGTGCTGGACGGAATGGTGTCGGTCGGCGACATCACGCGATCGGCTGCCGACAGCATCTTCAAAAGCGACCTGATGACCAAGATGGTGGCCGCGCACAAAGCGTTGCCGGCGGCGCACAACCCGCTGACCGCCCACTTCGTCGACTACATCGTCAACTACATCAAGCAGCGCTACGGCGAACAGGCCCTGTACGAAGGCGGCCTGACGATCACGACAACACTTGACCTTTCGACGCAGGCGATGGCCGACAAATGGGTCAAGAGCGGAGTGCATACATATGCAAAACGCGGTGTGAACACCGGCGCGATGCTCGTAATGAACCCTTCGGACGGCGAGATCCTGGCGATGGTCGGCAGCGCCGATTACAACAACGCCGCGATCCGGGGCCAGATCAACCTGACGGGAATGGATCCGCTTGGCTGGCGCGGCGTCGGCTCATCGTTCAAGGTCTACACCTACGGTGCTGCTTTGCAGGCCGGGCTCGTGACACCGGCAACGCTGCTCGACGATCAGGACTCGTCGATCGGCGGCCATTCGTTCAGCGATTGGGACGGCAAGCACGAGGGATACATCACGCTGCGTACCGCGCTGGCCGAGTCCCGCAACCTGCCGGCGTTGTGGACGTACTCGAGCGAGGGCGGCGACCGCGTGGTGTCGTTCCTGCGCAACCTCGGAGTCACGGCTCCGATCCAGTCACCCGCAGGGGTCGCGACCACGCTCGGCCCTGATGCCATCTCGATGGCCGAGCACCTCGCCGCTTACTCGGCGTTCGACAACGGCGGCTACCGCGTCGCGCCGCGCGCCGTGCTCAAGGTCACCGACGCGTCCGGCCAGGTGCTCGAGTCCTTCGACGCTTCGGCGGGGCGCGTGCAGGTCATCTCACCGGACCTCGGTTATGTCGTGACCGATCTACTGCGCGGCCCGGTCAAGCTCTATCTCGGCCCCCTCGGCAACCGCCCAGTGGCGGGCAAATCCGGCACGACCGAGGCTTACACGGGTTCGATCTTCATCGGCTACACGCCGAACCTCGCGATCGCCGCCTCGTTGATGCACATCGACGCCGGCCCGTCGTGCGATTCCGGATATGCGTCCCTCGCGACTTCGTTTCCGGCCTCCGGCTGGCTGTGCCCCACCGCGGTGCTGTTCGGCGAGAACGTCGGCCTCTCGGTCTGGAAGCCGTTCGTCGAGGAGTACTACTCGTCGCATCCCTGGCCGGCGATGTGGACGCAGCCCGCCGGTGTGGTGACGCGGCAGGTGTGCTCATACGACGGTGGATACGTGACGTCAGGCGGCTACAACGAGATCTTCCTCAAAGGCACTGGAGAGCCGTCGTATCCGTGCGGCGCCAATCCCTATCCGGGTGAGAAGGCGTACACGGCGCCGTCGCCGTCACCTTCTCCCACACCGTCGTCCTCTCCGCAGGTCTCGCCCTCGCCACACTAGTCGCCGTGCGTCTACACCGAAGCGGCGTGATCGCCGGTCTTGTCTTCCTTGCGATCGGCGTCGCATGGGCGCTGCTGAGCGGGAATCTCGTCTACGTCGCATGGTTTGTCGTGGTCGCAGTGGCGGGTTGCTTCATCCCGGGCGAGGCGAACCAGGTCACGCTGGCGCGCGCATACCTGGCGGCGCCGGCCTTCGCGTACGGGACGCAGCAGGAATTCGCTGCGCTGGCGGTGACAGTCGCGCTCGCCGGGGTCACGGACCTCCTCGACGGCACGGTCGCCCGCAGGTTGGGGCAGCTGTCGAACTTCGGCGGCGGGCTGGACCCGGTCGTCGACGGAATCTTCATGGCAGCGTTCGTGATCGGCATCGCCATCGGAGGCGCGATCCCCGTGTGGCTGGCGCTGGTCGTGATCGCGCGCTATCTGTTGCCCGCCATCGCCGCGGGCATTCTGCTGCTGGCCGGGCGCCGGCCTGAGCTGCGGCACACGCTGACCGGTCAGATCTCGACGACCCTCATCCTTGTTCTGCTCGGTGGGATCTGCCTCTTCCATGGCTTGCACCAGGATCCGGGCAACCTCGTGACGGCGGCCGAGATCGTGATCCCGATAGCCACGGTCGCGACCTACGTTCACCTGGGCATCGCGCTGCGGCGTCCGGCCAGGGTGCCGGATGCCGCCTAAACTTCCCCGTTGGTCGCGCTGAGTGGGCGCGGTGCGTCTTTCTCGAGCCGCCACGGCGACATTTTCGGGCCCGAGTAAACTTGCTCTCGGTCGCGCTAAGTGGGCGCGGTGCTTCTTTCTCGAGCCCCAACGGCGGCATTTTCGGGGCCGAGTAAACTTGGTCTCGGTCGCGCTAAGTGGGGTGCTGGCGGTACCCTGCACCGGCAATCCGCCTTAGCCGGACCGAATTCCATCGCTGAGGTCTGGGTTCTCAGAACTGGCCGCGGCAAACGGCGTTGAAGGTTGGGACCTGCGCAGCTCGGGTCTCCGAACCCCGTCAGGTCCGGAAGGAAGCAGCGGTAAGGAGAGCTCCCGGGGGTGCCGCAGCCATCCTGGCCGGAGCCGCGAACCGTGGTGCGGCTGGGGGTCTTCGATCGAAGCGGAGGTGCGCGGCCACAACTGAAGATGCCTGAATACCTGTCGCTCTACCGCAAGTACCGCTCGCAGACGTTCGCCGACCTCGTGGGTCAGGATGCCGCGTCGCGGGCGCTGCAGGGCGCGATCATCTCGGGTCGCGTCGCGCATGCGTACCTGTTCTCGGGCTCGCGCGGCACGGGCAAGACTTCGGCGGCGCGACTGCTCGCGAAGGCACTCAACTGCACCGGCCGTCCACGCACGTCGGCCGAGCCGTGCAACAAGTGCCAGTCGTGTCTGGACGTCCTGGCGGGATCAGCTCTCGATCTGATCGAGATCGACGCCGCATCGAATCGCGGCATCGACGAGATCCGCGACCTGCGCGAGAAGGTCAACCTGGCGCCTGCGCTCGGGCCGTACAAGGTCTACATCATCGACGAGGCGCACATGCTGACCGAGCCGGCGTTCAACGCCCTGCTCAAAACGCTGGAGGAGCCGCCGGCGCATGTCGTGTTCGTGCTCTGCACGACCGATGCGCAGAAGATCCCGCTGACCGTGATCGGGCGCTGCCAGCAGTTCGTCTTTCGCCGCCACTCCGAGTCCCAGATCGTCTCCCGGTTGTCACACATCGCTTCGGCGGAAGACGTTGCGATCGAGCCGGCGGCGATGGAGCTGATCGCGCGGACGGCACAGGGTTCGATGCGAGACGCCGTGGGATTGCTCGACCAGCTGGTGCC
>DASTIX010000072.1:0-21163 GCA_035717165.1 Candidatus Dormiibacterota bacterium | reverse complement strand
CGCGGCGCGCCGCGGACCTTCCCGATTGGGTTCTGGATCACCTGCTCGTGCACGAGCTCGCGCACCTGGTGCAGAGCGACCACGGCCCTGAGTTTCACGAGCTGGAGAATCGCTACCCGCTGACCGAGCGGGCCAAGGGTTACCTGTTGGCCCTTGACCACTTGACTGAAAAGCCGGGCGCGCATTATGGCGCGCCCTAGGGCGTCAGAACGATCTTCGTAGCCTCGCGCGCGTCGAACTTCCGATAGGCTTCGGTGGCTTCGTCGAGCTTCATCCGGTCGCTGATGATCTTCTCCGGATGCAGGCGGCCCGCGGCGATGAGGTCAAGCAGCGGCTTCATGTAAGGCGGAACGTTGCACCATCCCAGCCGGATCGTCAGAGTCTTCAACCACACTCTTAGGTAATGGAAGTCGCCGGTCGTGACGGTCGGCATGCCGTTCATTGACACGGTGCCGCCCCCTCTCACGCAGCTCAGCGCCGTTTCCAGCGTGGTGACCTGACCAACACACTCGATGCTGCTGTCGACGCCTACATCATCAGTTTGCTCGAGGATCGCATTCACCGCGTGGACTCTCGACGCGTCAATCGGAATCGCCCCCAGCTGCCGCGCGAGCTCGAGCCGAGACGGCACCATGTCGACTACGAAGACGCGGGATGGGCCGTATAGCTGTGCACACATCGTGGTCATCAGTCCTACGGGACCGGCGCCGATGACAGCCACGGTGTCGCCAGGTTTGACGTCGGCCCGCTCGGCGCCGAACATGCCCGTCGCAAGGATGTCGCCCACGAACAGCGCCTGTTCGTCTGAGACTCCAGGCGGTATAGCTTCAAGAAGGAGGTCGGCGTTTGGGACCACGACAAACTCCGATTGCCCTCCTCCGAGCCCACCCAGCAGCTCGCCACCACCAAAAACGTGGCACTCAGGGCACTGGACGTACCAACCCTTCCGGCACAACGCGCAATGTCCACAGAACGAGTAGTGGCACGCGACGACGCGATCGCCCGGTTTGAACCGTTTCACCTCGCGCCCGGTCTCCTCCACGACGCCGACAAACTCATGGCCCATGGTCGTTCCTGGAACCAGCGGCGGCGCAAAGCCGTGATACGAGTGGAGGTCAGTGCCGCAGATCGCGCTCAAGGTCACCTTCAACAAGAGCCCATCTGCTCGATCGAGCGACGGCTTTGGCACCTCTCGCGCGCCCACCTGCTGCGGACCATCGAATACGACCGCCTTCACCCAACCGATTCTAGTACGCCGGCGTACTAAACCTATGCTGACGGCGTGCGGCTGAAGGGCGCTGTCGTCGTCATCACCGGCGCGTCGAGCGGCATCGGCGAGGCGACGGCAATCGCTTTCGCGAAGCGCGGCGCTCGTCTCGAGCTGGGCGCGCGGAGGCTCGAGAAGCTCAATGCCGTGGCGCAGAGATGTCGCGACGCCGGCGCGCCGGAGGTCGACGTCCGGCTCCTCGACGTCGGCCAGCGGGCGTCGGCGCGAGCGTTCATCGCCGCCACGCTGCGCGATCACGAACGTCTCGACGTGCTCGTCAACAACGCGGGCACCGGTTGGTCCGGCCGCGCACACGAGATGCCGGAAGAGAAGATCGACGAGCTGATCGCGACCAACGTCAAGGGAGTGATCAACACCACGCAGGCGGCGCTGCCGTGGATGATCGAACGCCGCCGCGGCGTGATCATCAACGTCGCGTCGGTCGCTGGGTTCAGGCCGTCGCCCTACTCGGCGGTATACGGCGCGACGAAGCACGCGGTCGTCGGATACTCGCACGCCTTGCGCGGCGAGCTGTCGGGCACGGGCGTGAAGGTGTGCGTCGTCTATCCAGGTGTGACCTCGGAGACGGAGTTCTTCGACGGGCGCAAGCCGCCCATCGGCCTGTTCACCTATCCGGCGCCCCATGTCGCCAACCTGATCGTGCGCACGGCGCGCTTTCCGCGCCGCGACGCGATGGTCGCGCCGATCCGGGTCTTTCACCTCGTCGAGCCCGTGTTTGGCGGGCTCGGCGATCACGTCATCGGCGAGGCCCGCCGGCGCGACCTCGACAGCTGACTACTTGTGCCAGGCCTCGAGCAACCGCTCTAGCTCCTGGGCGTTCTTCACGGAGTAGTTGGAGTAGTTGTTGTTCATCAGCGCGTGAACGCGGCCCGCGGAGCGCTCCATCTCCTTGATCCGCGGCACCCACTCCGAAAGCTCGCTGTCCGGGTAGTCGTAGCGAAAGCGCACGTTCGGTGGCACGCCCTTGAGGTCCCAGTTTTGATGGTTGCGGCCATGAAAACGGACGACGGCGAGCTTGCTCGAGGTGACATCGAAGACCGCCGGCATGCTCGTCGCGTGACCTTCGGGCACGTCCACGGCCACGTAGGGAATGTCGCGCGATGCCAGAAACGCCAGCGTGCCGTCGCGATGGCGGCCATCCAGCCACTCGGGCCGGCGAAACTCCACCGCGACCTGGAAGCCGTGCATTCGCTCCTGGCACTGCTCGACGTACGCGAGCGAGCGTGAGGAAGGAAGGAACCAGGGTGGAAACTGGAAGAAGACGGCCGCCAGCTTGCCCGCGGCGCGAAGCGGCTCCAGCGCCGCGCGGAAACGGTCCCAGCACTCGTCGACGACCTCGTCGGGCAGGTGCTCGAGGTACAAATTCTTCTTCTCGCGAAGCGCGGTCGACAGGCCATTGCGGACCTCCGGCGGGAGCGACAGCAGCCGCGTCGGGTGGTTGGTGAAAAGCGAGAACGACTTGACATCGAAGGTGAAATGCTCGGGCGTTTGTGCCGCCCAGCTCTCGACGGTTTCCGGTTTGGGGATGCCGTAGTACGTCGAATCGACCTCGACCAGCGGGAATTGCGTCGCATAGAAACGCAGGCGCTCCGATGACGTCTTGACCGCCAGCGGATAGAACAGGCGCGAGTCGATGAGCGACTTGTCGGCCCATCCGGCGATCCCGCATAGAACGGTCATGGCACGGTCTATGATCGCGGCGCTTTGGGCCGGCGCATCCGCTACTGGTACACGTATCGCACCGCGGTTGCGATAGTCCTGGCGGTCGTCATCTCGCTGTCGATGTTCGGCCTCTACACGCAGCAGCTCGCGTGCGACGCACGCAGCGACAGCTGCCACATCAACGTAGTCGTTCACCCCGAGGACCGACTGTTCAGCCAGACCGCGCCGAACACCGGCATCGAGATCGTCGGCATCGACGACGCGAGCGTCAACAAGATCGGTGAATTCCCCGTGCCGCGCAACGATTACGCGCTGGTTCTTCGCAACCTCGAAGCTGCCGGCGCCGCCGTCGTCGCGCTCGACGTGAGCTTTCCCGACAAGCGGGACAAGACGACGGACGCCGATTTTGCCGAGGCGCTCAAGACCAGCACAGTCCCGGTGTTGCTGTCGTACCCGAGCGACGCCGGCGCGGGAGGTTTTGATCAGGCTCCGCTGCGCGAGTTCTGGTGCACCGAGCTGACCGGCGCATGCCAGCATCCGTATCCGAACGTCGTGCTCGCGTCGACCGACATCGTCGCCGACTCGGATGGCGTGGTCCGCCGCATCCATATGTCAGTCGAGCCGCAGTGTCACCGCGATGAAACCTGCCCGTACGCGGCGATCCATCCGCTCGGTTTCGAGGCATACCGCCTCCAGCAGCTGGGCGCGGATTTCGCGACCGGACCCGACCTCACCGAATCCAACGGCAGTGCGAATTTCGGATCGGCGTGGCTGCAGCCTCTACCTCTCGACGATCAGGGCGACGCCGTCATCAACTACGTCACCGGGCCGGGTGAGTTCAGGAACAAGTACAAGCAGTACGTCAGCTTCGGCGACGTCTGGGACAACTCCTTCGATCCCGCGGCGGTCAAAGGCAAGGTCGTGCTGATCGGCGCCTACGACCTCACGGGCGTGCACGACGAAGACCTCACGCCCGCCGGCAACGGCGTGCCGATGCCCGGCGTCGAGCTGCACGCGAACGTCGTCAACATGTTCCTGCCTCCGCCGGCGCAGCCCCGATTCCTCACGCCGGAGTCGCCCTCGGCGCTGTTGGTGATCATGCTTCTGCTCGCGCTCGCGACGGCAATCGGCGTGTCACGCGTCACGGTGCTGTGGGGACTCGGAGGCACCGTCGGCGCCCTCGCGCTGTTCACGGTCGTGATGTCGGCGCTGTCGGTGTTCAACGGATGGGTCCCCGACCTCTTCCATCCATGGCTCGCCATCGCCCTGACCTACACAGGCGTCACCGCTTACCGCTTCCTCTATGAAGACCGCGAGAAGCGCAAGGTCACCGCGCTTTTCGGCCACTACCTGAAGCCGGAGATCGTCGCCGAGCTGGCAAGAACGCGCGGCGGAGTCGACGACATCCTCCGCGGCGGCGAGCGTCGCGACATCACGCTGATGTTCGTCGACATCCGCGGATTCACATCGATGTCGGAGTCGATGGCCGCGAGCGATGTCACGGAGGTGGTGCAGATGTACCTCGACCACCTGAGCGGAATCATCTTCACGTGGGACGGCACCGTCGACAAATACGTGGGCGACGAGATCATGGCGTTCTGGAACGCACCGCGCCTGCAGCCCAACCACGCGCTGCTCGCCGTTCGCTGCGCCTACGACCTCGTCAACCGCGCGTCGGAGCTGCAGGAGCGGCTCGTCGACAAGGGCCTGCCGCCGATCCGCTGGGGCATAGGCATCAACACCGGCCCGGCCGTGGTCGGCAACATGGGCTCGCGCAGCCGGCTTCAATACACCGCCCTCGGCGACACCGTCAACACGGCCGCGCGGTTCTGCGCGCATGCGCCGGCGTTCCAGGTGCTGATCGGGCAGGAGACCTACGAGATGTGCCGCGACTACATCGCGGTCGATCTGGTTCCGGGGGTGCAGCTCAAGGGCAAATCGGCGGAGACGTTCCGCATCTATGAGGTGACCGCCGTGCGCGAATCACCGGATGCGACGTGGGTGCCGTTTCCGACGCAGCTGGCGACGCAGTCGCACACCGCCTACACCGCGCACTACACGCAGCAGACGATCATCGCGGCGTCGGAGACGGGGCCGACCGAGCTTCTCGTCGGCGAGGCCGCGGAGCAGGCGCTAGCGAATCAGGCCGGAGAGCACAGCCCCAACTGAGGCGACGGCGACCGCCACCAAGGCGATCACGCTGAGGCAGCTCAACGACTTCCTGGCGACCGGCTTGACGGGCGGCATCGGGTTGTAGACGTGCGCCTGCGGCATCGCGATCCCCTGCTGCGCGATGGCGATGCCGATGGGAGTCGCGGGGATGACCGCCGGGCTGGACGCCGGCACCATGCGCGAAAGGTCGGCGCCGGGTTCGAGGCTCCGCATCCAGCCGGGACACATCTCGTCTGCGACGCGCGAGACCGCGTCGTCGAACTCCTGCCCCGACTGGAACCGATCCTCGGGTCGCTTCGCCAGCGACTTGAGGATGACCTGCTCGAGCTCGGGATTCAGGCCCGGCCGGAACACCGAAGGCGGCTTCGGCGGCGCCTGCACATGCTTGGCCATGAGTGTGAAAGGCCCGTCCGCTTCGGTCGCCGTGAACGGCGGCTGACCCGCGACCAGCTCGTAGAGCATGATGCCGGCCGAGTAGAGGTCGCTGCGGCCGTCGACCTTGCTCGACGCGACCTGCTCGGGCGACATGTACTGCGGCGTGCCGACCGTCGTTCCCGTCTTTGTCGCGGTGCCGCCCACGCCGGTGTCATCCGTTAACCGCGCGATGCCGAAGTCCGCGACCTTGACGATTCCCTCCTCCGAGATGAGGACGTTCTCCGGCTTGACGTCGCGGTGGACGATCGAGTGGCGGTGCGCGTAGTCCAGCGCCTGCAGCACACCGTGCATCACCGCGAAGACCTGAGGGGGCGGAAGCTGCGCCGTGTTCATCCAGTCGCGCAGGCTCCGGCCGCGGACGAACTCGAGGACAAGGTAGTTGACGTTGCCCTGCAGCTCCATGTCGTGGACCTGGACGAGGTTGGGATGACTCGTCCGCGCCATCACCTGCGCCTCCTGGAGGAAGCGCCGCAGGGCGGTGGGGTCGGCCGACTGGATCAGCTCTTTGATCGCCACCTCGCGGCCGAGACCAGGCTGCTCGGCGAGATACACGGCGCCCATCCCGCCGCGTCCGAGCTGGCCCTTGACGCGGTACTTGCCGATGTACCTCTCGCCCGGAACCTTTGGAGGCGTGGTTATCGAGGCGAGGGGCGGTGGCGGTGTCGTTGGAGGCGGCACCGGGATCAGCCGCATCGTCGCAGCGACGTCTGACGGCGGTTGGCTGGGCCGCACTTGCTCGTCTTCGCCCGGCTTGGCCCGGGGCGCCCAGGGCGGCTCCGAGTCCCCCGACTCGGGCGGCCTGCCTCCCTCCGTCATCTTCCGGCCGAGCCTACCAGAGTCTTTTCAGGTCGATTGGCCTATAGCCTTTTGGCGGCCACGCGCCGATAATCTGGCCCGCCGCCAGCCATCGAACAGGAGGAGATTTCATGTCGCAGGTACCCCCGCCGCCGTCGAGCCAGCCCGCTCCCACGGGCGGAACGTCTGCGGCAAGCAACGCCAAGACCAATGTCATCCTGGCCTATCTCTTGTGGTGGATCACCGGGCTGATCTTCCTCTTCGTCGCCAAGAACGACCCCGACGTGAAGTGGAACGCCGCGCAATCGGTAGTCGTCCTCGGCGGCATCTGGCTGATCGGGATCATCGTGAGCTTGATCTTCCCGCCGGTCGGCTATCTCATCTACCTCGTCGGCGTCGTGTACTGGATCATCTTCCTGGTCGGCGCCTTCAACTACCAGGGCGGCCACGTCAAGGCGCCTGGAATCGCTCAGTTCACAGACAACCTGACCGACAGCGTCGCGAACGCCGTCAAGTAATCACCCTCGATCGATCGACCAAAGGCCCCGCCGTCGCGGGGCCTTTTCTTATTCTTCGGCCAGCTGATCCAGCGCCGACTGGATGCCCGACCGGAGCTCGTCACGCTGCTCACGCAGCTGCGTGATCTCCGCACGCGCCGATGCGAGCTGATACCGCAGGCGCTCGATCTCGTCGTGCAGCTCCTTGACGCGGGGATCCGGACCCGCGCTGTTTGACGACTTCGCATCAGCGAGCTCGAGCTTCATCCGCTCGACCGCGACCTTCAGCTCGCGGCGCTCGTTGAGCAGCTCCTGGACGAGTGACTCAGACGGCCTGGTCTGCTCTTTCGACATAGCGGCACAGGCCGGGCTGAAATTCACGCAAGCGCAGATGTTCCATCTCGCCGCGCAGAAACCGCGCCTTGACGGTCAGGCCCTTGATGCCCTTGTAGTTCTCGTAGGGAAAGCGATAGAGCTTGCCCGAGTCGACGAGCAGGCAGACCGACAGCTCCTCGCCGTCTTTCTCGATCACGTGCTTGTAGCAGGGCACCGTTCGACGCGCGATCTCCATCTTGGTGAAGCCGCCCACCCGTCCCTTCAGCACGTCCATCGGACCGCGCATTCCGACTCGAAATGCTAATTCAGCAACGAGAGCTGAACCGGTTCCGGCGGCGGTTTCAGCACGACGCGACGATGATCCGACACTCCGTGGTGAGAACGGAGCCTGGCGACTTGCTGCATCGTCTTCTCGCCATAGACGGCCGGTAGATAGGCACGCGCGCGATACGCCTGCTCGTAGCGCGGCACGAGCTCAGGCCAGTGCTTGCTCAGCACCGACATGAAGTGCTCTCGAGTGCCGTTTTTGAGATGCAGCATCCCCGCCCACAGGCCTGTCGCTCCCGCCTCGCGCGCGGCCTTGACGACCTGCTCGAGCTGATCGGGCCTGTCGGAAAGACCCGGAAGGATCGGGGCCATGCCGACGCCGACGTCGATCCCGGCAGTGACCAGCTTTTCGATCGCCCGAAGTCGCTGCCGCGGATGCGCGGTACCCGGCTCGGTCCTCCGCCAGATTTCGTCGTCGACGGTGGGAATGCTGAACGTGATGTGCAGCTCCGCGCGTCTGGCAAGCTGCGCGAGCACGTCGATGTCGCGCTGGATCATCGGGCCGCGCGTGATCATCGCGGTCGGATTCGAGAAATCACGCAGCACCTCGAGGCACTGGCGCGTGAGCTTGTAGCGCCCCTCGGCGGGCTGATACGGATCGGTCGCCGCGCCGATGACGACGGTCTCCTTCTTCCAGCTGCGGCGCGCGAGCTCGCTGCGCAGGACGGCGGCGATGTTGACCTTGACGCGAATGCTGCGGCCGTAGCGATCGTCGAACGGCCGGTCGGCGCGAAGCTCGAAGGCGCGGACGTAGCAGAACGCGCACCGATGCTCACACCCCGTGTAGGGGTTGAGCGACCACGAGAACCCCATGTTCTTGACCGGATTCAGCGCTGACTTGCACGGGATCTCGTCGTAGGCGACGTCCGCCAACCTGGGCTCGGGAGCAGCCATCCCAGGGCCCATTCTAGAACAGATGTTCGTGGTTTCCTAGCGCGCCACCTTGATGTCGGAGTTCGGCGCCTCGCCGATAGGCCGGCCTTTGCGCAGCCGCCGCCCGGGCCGGATGAGCGCCGATGGGCAGAAGTCGTTGAGGATGCACTCCTCGCAAAGCGGCCGCCGCGCGTCGCAGACCCGCCGCCCATGCAGGATGAGGCGCAGGGACAGCGCCGTCCACTCTTCTTTCGGAACCATGTCGCAGACCTGGAACTCGATCTTCACGGGATCGCTGGTTCGCACCATGCCGATGCGATTGGTCAGACGTATGACGTGCGTGTCGACCGCAAAGCCCGGCACGCCAAAGCCCGCCCCTAAGATGACGTTGGCCGTCTTGCGGCCAATGCCCGGGATCTTCACGAGATCGTCGAGGTTCTGCGGCACCTCGCCGCCGAAGAGCTCGACCAGCTTGCGGCTCGCAGCGATGATTCGCTGGGTCTTCGCGCGGAAGAAACCCGTGGGCTTGATCAGCTTCTCGATTTCGGCCGGGTCCGCCGCCGCCAGCTCGATCGCGGTCGGATAGCGCCGAAACAGCTCGGGCGTCACCAGATTCACGGATCGGTCGGTGGTCTGCGCCGAGAGGATCGTCGCGATGAGCAGCTGGAACGGGCTCTCGTGTGAAAGCTCGGTGACCGCGGTGTAGAGGTCGCGTAGACGCTCAACGGTCTGCAGCGCGCGCACGCGAGCGCCGCGCGGCGGGCTCGGCTTGTTCCAGACGGATTTCTTCGGTGGCGGTTTAGGAGCCAAGCAGCTTGCGGGTCACCGCGGCGATCTGCGTTCCGTCCGCTCGCCCTGCAAGGCGCGCGGTGGCGGCCTTCATCACCATGCCAAATCCCTTGGGTCCGTCGGGCTTGACCTCCGCGATGACGGCCCGGATCTCGGCCTCGAGCTCCTGCTCGCTCATGGCCGCCGGCAGGTAGCTGCGAAGCACCGCCATCTCGGCCTCCTCGCGACGCGCCGACTCCTCGCGACCGGCCTTGCGGTAGACGTCTATCGCCTCCTCCCGCCGCTTGACCTCTTTGCGCGCGACCCGCACGACGAGGTCGTCGTCGATCTTGCCGCTCGCGCCGCCTTCCTTGCTCGCGCGCACGAGCTCGCTCTTCAGCAGCGACAGGGTCGCGAGCCCGACCTCGTCGCGCTGCACTCGCGCGGTGACCATGTCGGCCTGGACGCGGTCGTAAAGAGCCATGAATTGCGATTGTCCTACACCGACCAAACCCGGATAATCGGCGCCTATGGCTTACCTGGTGGCGGGGCCGCTCATAGCGCTGATCGGCATCGGGGCGGTTTTTTTCGTCTTCCGGCGCAAGGCCGTGGACCAGCGGTCCATGTACTCGGCACGCCGCTCCCAGATCGAGCACAAGGTTCGCGCCGCTCGCCAGCGCACCCTGACGCCGCACGGACACACACCAAAACAGGTCGAGCAGGCTCCGGCCGCGACGATGGACCAGCAGCCGGTACCGCAGACCATGGTCTGGGAAGCCCCCGCCTACGAGGCGCCTCCAGTCGTCCCACCCTCGGTTCCGGCCGCAGCCGCGGCCGCCCCGGCCGAGGCCCCACCGTGGGAGCAGCCCTCGATCCCCGCAACGGCGCCTGCCCCAAGCAGCTTCGACTACCCGGCCGCGCAACCCGAACCGTTCGCGCCTGCGCCCGAGCCGTTCCGGCCGGCTCCCGAGCCGACGCCGATGCCGCCGAGCGAGCCCGTGTGGACCCCCGCGCCCGCGCCGATGCCGCCCGCCGAGACCGTCGCGCCGGCCGCCTCAGCGGTCGCGCCGGCCGCGACCTCGACCTCGGTCGGGGGATGGTCGATCGTCACCACCGAAAAGGAGCCGGCCCTCGCCGATGAGCCTTCCGGCAAAAGGAAGGACAAAGGCGGGACGCTGGCCGGAGCGTGGTCGCTCGCTTCTGGCGAAGCGCCCGGGATGGACGCCGACGACTCGCCGGCCAGACGCCCGAGCGGCACGATCATGGCCGTCGCTCAGTACGCGGTGCTGGTGGTCGGCCTCGTCATGGTGCTGATCGGAGTCCTCGTCATGGTGGCCAACTCACACGTGACCTAGGATCACCGACGCGAGCGCGCGACCCCCGTCGCGCATCACCGTGTCGGCGAGCATGACTCGGTAGTCGAGCTTCTCGATCGCGCCCGCGAGCGCGCGGTCTCGCGAGTCGAGCACAAACGTCTGCGCGATGTCGGCGTACATGCGCGCGACCTCTAGCGGATCGGCGGAGTGTCCCAGCGCGCGCATCATCTCGATCGTCGGACCCTTCAGCGATGCGCCTTCGACGATGGGTGAGATCGCGATGGTCCGCTCCGGCACGAGAGATGCACCGATGACCTGGAGGATCGGCTCGATCGAGATCAGCGGATTCGATGGGCCGATGATCACGACATCGGCCTCGCGCAGGGCGGATACGACCTCGGTCGACGGACGCGCGGTCTCGATGCCTCTGAAATGAATCGCCTGCAGTCGCGGCTGCAGACGCTCGCGCACGAAGTACTCCTGGAACGAGAGTTCCCCGGCATCGGTCGTGAAACGAGTGCGGACAGAGTCGTCGGTCATGGGCAGGACTCGCGGCCCGACGCCGAACTGTTTCGCCAGCTCGAGCGTCGCCGCAGTCAACGTCGATCCACCGCGCATCAGGTCTGTGCGCACGAGGTGCGTAGCGAGATCTCTGTCGCCGATGCGAAACCAGGTCTCTTCCCCGGCGCGCTCGAGGGCCTCGAGGACGTTGAACGTGTCGTCCTTCACCCCGTACCCGGACACGCTGTTGAACATCCCGGCGAATCGATAGAGCACCGCATCGACGTCCGGGCACACGAGCAATCCCCAGAACTCATCGTCGTCGGCTGTGTTGGCGATGACCGTCAGCTCATGCTCCGGCTCGCCGGCGCGAATGCCATCTGCGAGGGCGGCGCCGCCGGTTCCGCCGGCGAGAACGACGACTCTCAGCGGAAGAGGTCCTCGCCGGCGGGACGGATGAGATCGCGGCCCGAGCCGCTGCCCGACAGCTTCAGGCCCCGGACGACGACGACGGGCGTGCGGGCGGTCTTGCGCATCACGAGCCCGGCACTCGCGGCGATCTCATCCGCAAGCGCGATCACGGTGGCGTGAAGCGGTTCGCCCGCGTCGTCGTGACTGCCGCGCAGGTCGATCACGGCGGGTAGTCCTGCCACCCCAAGCGCCACGTTGACGATGCCGAGCCTCCACGGCCGGCCGAATGTATCCGAAACGATCACTCCGACCGTGACCCCCGCGCGCTCATGCAAACCGTCGCGGATCCGTCTGGCGCTCGCGTCAGGGTCGAGCGGCAGGAGCGCCAGCCTGCCTGCCCCGACGTTGGAGTGGTCGACGCCCGAGTTGGCGCCGATGAAACCGTGCTTGGTTTCGGTGATCAGCACGCGGTCGGAGCGCACGACGCGGACGCTTTCGTCGAGCACGACCTGCACGATCCGTGGATCTGGCGCCGCGATCAAACCCGGTGCGATTCGTTTCGCTTCGTCGCCGGCCGTGACGGAATCGATGTCGACCAGCCGGCCTTCCGACTTCGAGACAACCTTCTGTGCGATGACGACCACATCGCCGTCGACGAGCGTCGAGCGCCCGGCGATCAGCACTGCGAGGTCGTCGCCGGGCCTTATCTCGGGCAGGCCTTCGACGCCGATCAGCTCGACGTGCTTCACACCGCCGGCGTCAGCCGTTCCAGGTCGGACGGTTCGTCGAGGTCGAGCGCAATCGCGTCCGAGCGATGGATGACGAACTTGATTCCGCGCCCTTCCGCATCCTCGCGAAATTTCGCCAGCGAGTCTTCGCCGAAATGCATCGCGACGGCGTCAGGCGGGTGGAGGTAGAGCGCATTCGTTCCGCCGCGTCCGATCGCGGGGACCGCCACCACCACAGGGCTCGCGTGCTTGCCCGCGACCTGCAGCACCTGACGGACGCCATCGCGCGTGACAAGCGGCAGATCGCTCGAGAGAAGCAGGACGGCCTCCGCTCCGGCCCGGACGGCATGGGCGATTCCTCGTTCGGCGGCCGTGTTCTGACCTTCCTCGCGCGGCTCGAGCAGAGCCTCTGCGCCCCAAGAGGTCGCCATCTCCGCCACCTCTTCGCTACCCGCGACCACGAGGACATGGTCGCCGGCCGCGGCGGCGCTGACGGCAAGGCGTGCATTGCGTCTTGCGAGTGCTCGTCGTGACCTCGTGCCGAGCGCGGGGCGAAGACGCTCCTTCGCCGAGTCGAAGTCCTTGATGGGAACGATCACCCAGGTTCTGATCACGCCCATTGCTTGCGAATCCTCGGCAGGATCTGCTTGCCGTAAAGCTCGAGGAAGCGGCGCTGATCGTCGCCCGGATGGTGGAAGACGAGGTGTGTGAACGCAAGGTCGAGATACGGCTTGAGCTGTTCGATGTGCTCGTCGGGATCGTTCGAGACGAGCCAGCGGCGATGCGCCACGTCCTCGACAGTCTTCGCCAGGCGCTCCATCTCGCGCGGGTCGTCGACGCCGGCCTTCGACTCCGCGGGTAAGGCCAGCGCCGCCCAGATCTTGGTGTCTTCCATCGCACGCTGGCGGTCGCTGTCGTAGGACACCTTGACCTCGATCATCCTGTCGAGCATCGCCGCATCGCGTCCCGAGTCTTTCGCTCCATCGTTGAACGAGGGGAGCAACTGCTCGGAGTAGAGCTCCATTCCTTTCCCCGAGGTGCAGATGAGTCCGTCGCCGGCCCGCCCCGCATACTTCGCGACCTGCGGCCCACCCGCGCCGACGTAGATCGGCACCGATTCCTGCGGCCGGTCGTAGATCGTCGCGTTCCGCGTGTGGTAGTACTCGCCGTCGAAAGTCACCGACGGCTCGGTCCACAGCTTGCGGATGAGCGCAACCGCCTCGCGCAACCTCGCGAAACGCTCGCGGTTGTCCGGCCACTGCACGCCGAGCGCTCCCTCATTGAGGTGCTCACCCGTGCCGACGCCAAGGATCATGCGGCCTGGAAACAGAACTCCAAGAGTGCCGAAGGCCTGAGCGACCATCGCGGGGTGGTAGCGAAACGTCGGCGTCAGCACCGACGTGCCGAGCGCGATGCGCGATGTCGTCTCGCCGACCGCGGCGAGCCACGCCAGCGCAAACGGTGCGTGGCCGTCCGAATGACGCCAGGGCTGGAAGTGATCGCTGACGAACACGGAGTCAAAGCCGTTTGCTTCGGCCGCGTGTGCGAAATCGAGAAGCTCGCGCGGACCGAATTGCTCGGCCGAGGCCTTGTAGCCGAGACGAAGCTCTGGGGTCACGCTAGTGGCCTATTGCAGAGGTCCGCAGCAACAGTCGCGGCATCGGCGGCCGGAGCCAAGGAAGGGGTGGCGTGACGAGGAGCGCACCTGAAGGTGCGCGACGAGTGAGCGCCGGGCCCCCTGACGCCGGCTTCAGCGGCGAAGCCGCCCGGCCGCCTAGGCCGCGAATGTGCAAGGAACTGCTGTAACAGGACACTTAGGGGCGCTTGAAGTAGCGCTTCCAGCTGAATGCGATGCCGCTGATCGCGGCCGCAAGCAGCACGACGACGAGCGCTACGAGGCTGCGCGAGTCGAAGGATGCGATGCCGCTGATCGTCATCACGACGACCAAACCGAGGGTCAGCAGCATCATGACGACGAGCACGATCGCCCGGTGCAGCCTCACTCGGCTAGCTTACCGGTCGTGGGTAAAAGCGAAGTTTTGCGCATAGACAGCGTGACGTCGACGCAGGACATCGCCCGCGACCTGCCCCTCGGGTCGATCGTGATGGCCAACTATCAGACGGCCGGAAGAGGAAGGCTGCACCATCGATGGGACACCCCGCCGGGCACGGCCTTGCTCGTTTCGTTCGTCCTCGAACCGAACCCTCTGCTTTCGCTCGCCGCCGGAGTCGCTGCGGCCGAGGCCTGCGGACAGGGCGTCCGGCTCAAGTGGCCCAACGACCTTCTGCTCGAAGGCCGCAAGCTCGGCGGAATCCTGATCGAGACGACGCCCGAGCGTGCGATCTGCGGCATCGGCATCAACCTCACGTGGGCGCCCGAGGGTGCGGCCAAGCTCGACCGGCCACGCGACGAAGTCCTCGCACGCCTGCGCCCGAAGATCGAAGAGTGGGCGGCTGCGCCGGGAGAGCGAATTCTGGAGCGATGGCGCGAGCTGTCGGACACGCTGGGCCGGCGCGTGCGCATCGATTCGACCGAGGGGCTCGCGGAGGACATCGGGCCTCACGGGGAGTTGATCGTCGACGGTCACGCCTACGTCGCGGGAAGCGTCACGTACGTATGAGATCGACGATTTGCGGAAGGACGTCGCCGCTGCGGCCGTGGATCACGACCTCCGCGAGACTGTCAAACGGCGTCGGCTCCGCGTTGACGACGATCATCGGCGCGCCCGCGCGGGCCGCCACGAGAGGGATTTCCGCGGCGGGATAAACGGCGAGCGAGGTGCCGACGACAAGCATCACGTCCGCCTGCTCGGCGAGCGTGTAAGCAGACTGGACCGCGGCGACCGGCATCGGCTCACCGAAGAGCACGACAGTCGGCTTGAGCAACATTCCACCGCAGGATCGGCAGCGCGGCGGCATCTCGATGCTCAGCCGTTGCTGGACTTCCGCGCGCATCTCGATGCATCCACAATCGAGGCACTGCACCTTGCGACCGGAGCCATGCAGCTCGATCACGTTGGTGGCGCCCGAATCCTGATGCAGACCGTCGGTGTTCTGCGTGACGATCGCGACCAGATGGCCGGCCGACTCGAGGGCGGCGAGCGCTACGTGCCCAGGGTTTGGTTTCGCCGCCAACGCGATGCGACCACGGTCTTTCGAGACCTGCCAGTAAGCCTCTGGGTCGGCGAGGAAAGTGTCGATCGACGAGACCTTCACGGGGTCGTACTTGGTCCACAAGCCACCCTCGCCGCGAAAAGTCGGAATGCCGCTTTCGGCGGACACGCCGGCGCCGGTGAGCGCCACGCCGCGCCGCGCCCGAGCCAGCAAATCCGCCGCCCGCTGGATACTCACCCCGTCGGTATGGTAGGTCGGTGGTCGGCCGCGTCCTCGAGTACAGGCGGATGGTCTTCCTCTACCTGCTGGCGGGGGCGGTGTTCGCGACCATCGCCGCGCGCGGCCTCACCGTTCCGCTCTACGCGCACGAGCTGGGCGCCAGCCGTTTCGAGGTCGGTGCGCTGTTCGCCGTCTCGACGATCGCCGCCGCGCTGCTTTCGCTCCCGTCCGGCGTCCTCGTCGACAGGTTCGGCGCTCGCAACCTATTGGGAGTTTCGCTCGTCATGACCGGTCTCTCGCAGGTCGCGACCGCCCTGACCACCACGGTGCCGCCGCTGTTCGTGTGGCAGATCGTCGGCGGGCTCGCCGCGGGCGCCCAGCAGTCGGCGGTTTTTAGCGCCGTAACAGAGTCAGTGCCGCGGGGACGCCTCGGCCGCGCGATGGGATGGCTGACCCTGTCGATGCAGATCGGCTTCACGCTTGGACCCGCGATCGCGGGCGTCGCGCTGCGATGGGTCGACGTGCGCACCGACATCGCGATCACCACGTTGTTGCTCGTTCTCACCATCCCAGGCGCGCTGGTCACGAGCCAGACCCGTCAGCAGACTGGGCGAGGACTCTCTCTTCGAGAGCCGCTGCGCGCGCTCGCGAGTCACTCGGCCTTCGTCCCGGTCGTGATCGGGCTCATCGGCGCGACGATGCTGTGGGGGACGTGGCAGGCCTTTGCTCCGATCTTCGGCAAGGAAGCCCTGGGGCTGACCAGCGCCGAGGTCGGTTACCTCCTCGCGATCCAGGCCATCTTCAACGCGGGCTCGCGCCCGGTCGGCGGCGGACTGGTCGACCGCGCACGCCGCCGCTGGCCGATCGTATTCGTCGGCGTGTTCGGGTGGTCGGTGGCGCTGGTCGCGGTTTCCCACCTTCACGGTTTCTGGCCGGCCGCCGCCGCGATGGCGATTGGCACGCCCTTCATCGCCATTGCCTTCGTCGCCGTGGGAGTCGTGTTCGGCGACCTTTCGTCCGTTTCGACGCGCGGCGTGGCGATGGGGAGCTACGGCACCGTCCTGTTCCTTGGACTCAGCATCGGTCCGCTTTTGTTCGGACCCGTCATCCAGACCAGCGGCTACGCCGCAGGCTTCACTGCGTGCGCGATCGTGTCGACGTTGCTTGTGCTGGTGATGGCGGCGATGCAGCTTCAGCGCGCAGAGCCGCGTACTTCGCCAGCGCTTGTTGGTGACTCGGAAACGCAAGCTCGGGCAATTCGCTGACAGGGAAGGTCCGGACCTCCAGCATCTCCTCGCCGGCGCTCAACTTCTCGCCCTTCGCAAGGCGCCCGCGGTATGCGATCACGACGAGGCTCGGCGCGGTCGTCCTGCCAGCGTGATAGACGTCGAGCAGTCCATCGACCTCGACACGCGCGCCGATTTCCTCCAGACATTCGCGCACGACCGCGTCGGCTGGGCTTTCGTCGTCGTTGACGAATCCGCCCGGCAAGCACCACAGGCCATACCCCGGCTCGATGCCGCGCCGTCCCACGACGATGCCGCCCGGCGCGGCCACGACGATAGACGCCGAAACTTTGGGATCGCGCCACAGGACGAAGTCGTCGTTCGGGCACGCTTCGAGCTCGCGACCCTCGAAGACTTTGATCACGAGCGGGGCGCCGCAGTTGATGCAGAAGTGTCCCACCGACGTGACTCTAGACTTCCGCGACTGCCGGCACTCGCGGCATTGGACGCGGCTTGAAACCAGTCATCGCCGGCACTCGCGGCTTCGGGCCGGTTAGACCGGTTCGACCTCCGGCTTGGTGGTGTGCGACTTCGGCGCGGGACCCCTCATGTCCGCGACGTGCACCTGGTTGCGTCCGCTCTGCTTGGCCTGGTAGAGCGCCTGGTCCGCGCGGTCGATCAACTGCGTGAACATCGCAGGGTCGTCACTCGCCGCGATGCCCACACTGATCGTCAGCTTGAGGCCGCCCGGGAAAGTCGCGGCCGCGACCTTGGCGCGAATCCGCTCGGCCAGCGTGCGCGCGCCGGGCTCGGTGGTCTCGTGGAGGATCAGCGCAAACTCCTCGCCGCCGTAGCGGGCGCAAACGTCTGACTCGCGCGCGCCGGTGACGAGAATCTGCGCCAGCTCGGCGAGCACCGCGTCGCCCTGCAGGTGACCGTACGTGTCGTTGACCTGCTTGAAGTGGTCGAGGTCGATCATCAGGAAGGCGATCGGGTTGTGATGGCGGCGCGCGCGCTGCATCTCCTGCAGAAACCGCTGCGCAAGCGCGCGCCGGTTCGGCAGCTTTGTCAGCTCATCGGTGAGCGCGTTCTCCTCCTGGGCCTGGAACAGCTGCGCGTGACTGATGGCGATGGCGGCCTGAGCCGCCACACCGTTGAGGAGGTCGGCCTGGTCTTCGTTCAGCTCGCGCCAGTCGTTGAGGTACAGCTCCATCGCACCCATCAGCTGTCCCGCGCGCTGGATCGGAACCACGAGCGCGAGCTGCGGATGGCCGCCGGCGTCGAGCCCAGGCGCGGTGCGCTCGTCCAGCTTGACCACCAGGGGCCGCATCGCCGGCAGCGCGGAACGGAGCGGCTCCTCCTCGAGCTTCCGGCTCGCGCCTCGAGCGCGGTTGGTCAGGTTGTAGGACGCCTCGCGATAGAGCTCGGTCTTGCCCGTACGCACGAGGTACATGGCGCCCGCGACGGCGCCCATGATCCGGCCGGCGTGGGTCAGCGCGACGTTGAGAACCTCCTCGAGGGCCAGAGACGAGTTGACGGCGGATGCGATCGCCAGCAGCAGCGCGGCGCGGTCGCGCGCGCCGCTCTCGTCGGCCAGCGCCGCCTCGAGCTCGCGGGTCGTGCCCCGAAGGCGCATCAACGACAGCGTCAGGAGCAGGAACGCCGCCACCAGGAGCACGAGGGTGATGAGGAGTACGGCCGACAGCTCCATGGAGGCGGATAGGTTAACGCTCGGATCTTGGAGTTGGTTCTATACTCGGGCTCGATCTGGAGCCGCTTTCTTTCGACGATCTACCCCTTGGCGGCGAGTGGACTTCGCGCCGCCGCACCGTCTCCGAAGCCGAGATAGCACTGTTCGTCGGCGTCGCCGGGGACCTGTCGCCGCTGGCCATCGAAGCGCCCGCCGGCGGCCGCCGCGCGGCACCGCCGGCCCTCGTCGTGGCGCTGGCGGTCGGCCTCGGCTCGGTCGACATGCCGGTCCCCTCGGTCGCGGAGTGGGAATGGCTGAACTGGAAGTTCCCTCGGCCGGTGCACGCCGGCGACACGATCTACGCACGCTGGACGCTGACCCAGAAGCGCCCGCCTATGGACGGCGCGGCCACATCCATCGTGGTGTGGCGAGTCGACGTACACACGGCCGACGGCGCCCTGTGCGCGGAGGGCGAGATCGGCGCGAAGGTCAAGCGAGGCGCCGTCGTGGCGCAGCCGGCCGCGACGGTGACGACCCAGCCGCGCAGGCGGCGGCGACGGTCGCGAGCGAACGGGGGGACGATTACGGTTCCCGAGACTCCCGCGGTGGCCGCCCCGCCGGCGGCCGAGGCAAAACCTGAGCGGACGACTGGCGGTTCACGGCGGCGCCGCCGCCGCAAGCCGGCCGGGTCCGCCGCTCGCACAGAAGAGCACGAGCCGCGCGCGGCTCACGTCCAGGAGACGATCCCGACACCGGCGATTGCCGCATCGCCGCCGGCGAAACGACCTGGACTTGGTGGAGTCCTGCGCCGGCTTCGGGGGACCTAGGCCGGGACTTCCAGAGCCTCCAGGTGCTCTATGACCCGGCGCGTCAGCTGCGTCGGCGTCGAGGCACCGCTCGTGACCCCGACCTTGCGCACGCCGACAAACCAGCTCGGATCGAGATCCTCCAGCCGGTCGACCAGATAAGCGGGCTTATTGCCGAGCTTCTTGACCACCTCGACCAGGCGCAGCGAGTTGGATGAACGCGGGCTGCCGACCACGATGACGAGGTCGACCTCTTTCGCCGCCTCCACGGCGGCCTCCTGCCGCTCCTGCGTCGCGCGGCAGATCTCGTTGTAGACCTCCGCCTGCGGGTAACGCGCCTTCACGCGACCGATCAAGTCCTCGGTGTCCCAGACCGACAGCGTCGTCTGACAGGTGACCGCGATGCGATCGCCGTTCAGGTCGAGAGCGTCGATGTCCTCCGGCTCCTGGACCAGGTGCACCTTGCCGGGCGCCTCGCCCATCACGCCCTCCGGCTCGGGATGACCCTTGCGCCCGATGTAGACGACGTCGTATCCCTTGCGCGCCAGGTCGGCCACGAGCTCGTGCGTGCGCACGACGTCGGAGCAAGTCGCGTCGACCGGAGTCAGGCCGAGCTCAACCGCGCGTTCTTTGACCTGCGGAGATACGCCGTGTGCGGTGAAGATCACGGTGCCTTCCTTTATGTGCTCGAGCCCCGCCAGCCGGTTGGGCTGATCGACCAGCTCGATCCCCTGTCGCTGCAGGTCATCGGTGGCGTGCGTGTTGTGCACGAGCATGCCGAGCATGTGCACGGGACCCTGCGTCTCTTCGCGCACCCGCCTGGCGATGCGAAAGGCGTCCACCACGCCGTGGCAGTACCCGCGCGGCGTGATCTTCAGGACTTCCATCAGACCGATCCGAGTCTACGTGAGACGTGCGCTTTGTCCGGCTAATCAGGCATTCGGGCGCCGCCCGATCCCGGATTGGCGCGCCAATCCGGGGTTTAGCTGATCCCCGCGAAAAGGTCCGATTCCGGCAGCTCCGAGCCAGGCTTGCCCCGCGCCAGCTGGTAGTACTCGGTCCCCAACGCCAGCTCGAGGATGTGCCGCTGCATGCTCTGCAGCCACGAGCTCGGCTCATTCTGGCTGAGATGAGCGCGGAACGCCTCCAGCTTGCGGTCGACGTAATCGTGGACGTCGATCTTCGTCGTGATCAGCTCGTCCGGCGTGCCGGCAATCCGCATGTTGCGCCGTGCCTGTTCCTGCGCCTGGTCGGGGAACTGCTCGGCGAACGCCTCCATCATCGACCGCGGTACGGCCGTGTAGTAGAGCTTCTTCGCCGGCATGCCTTCGCGCTCCATCATCTCGAGCGCCGCATCCGTCACTTGATGCGCCTTGATGTGGTCGGGATGCCCGTAGACGCCGTCATCCGCGTACGTGACGACGACGTCAGGACGCTCCTCACGGAGAAAGACGGCAAGCCGCGCCGCGGCGTCTTCGAGCTTTGCCTGGTGGAATGACCGCGGGTCTTTGTTGTCCGGTGTATCCACCATCCCCGAGTCGCGATAGCCGAGGAACTCCTGGCGGTCGACGCCGAGAATCTCGTCCGCCGCGCGCAGTTCCTCGGTGCGAATCTCAGCCAGCCGCGGCCGCGACGCCGCCTCGTCCATGTTGTAGATCTCGCCGGCCTCGCCGCGCGTTGCCGTGACGAGCACGACTCGGTGACCGTGCGCTTTCGCCTTCATGATGGCGCCGCCGGTCGATATCGCCTCGTCGTCGGGATGCGCGTGGACGAGAAGAAGCGTGCCCATCTCTATGAAAGCAACGCGTCCGCCAGCTGCTGGATTCCACCGTGGCCTGGACCCGGAATCGTGCGGTCGCCGGCGGCGGCGAGAACTTCCGGTGGCGAACCTTCGATCGCAAAACCCAACCCCGCCCACCTGATCATCGACGCGTCGTTGCGGCCGTCGCCGACGGCCACCGTTTCGGACTGCGCGATGCCCAATCGTTCGCAGAGGAAG
>DASTIX010000071.1:0-3266 GCA_035717165.1 Candidatus Dormiibacterota bacterium | reverse complement strand
ACGCCTCGGGTACGGGTAACAGTGGCGGCACCGTCGGCAACTCGGCCCAGGTCAACGCCTCGGGTACGGGTAACAGTGGCGGCACCGTCGGCAACTCGGCCCAGGTCAACGCCTCGGGTACGGGTAACAGCGGCGGCACCGTCGGCAACTCCGCGCAACAGAACACAGAGAGCACCGGTCCGAGCACCGGCAACACAGCCGGCTCGACCGCTTCAGGCACCGTCAAGCCCGGCAGCACCGGTTCGACCGGCGGCTCAGCCCAGACAACCTCGACCGGACAGCAGCAGAACACCGAGACCGTGGGCAGCGCCGGCAACTCTGCCGGTCAGAGCCAGGGCAACTCGGCTCAGCAGCAGAACACGGAGACCACCGGCAGCGCGGGCACCTCGGTCGGCCAGACGACATCGGCCCAGCAAGGCACCGAGACCACCGGCAGCGCCGGCACTTCGACGGGCGCTACGACCGGAGCGTCACTCCAGGCCGAGATCACGAGCCTTCAGAACCAGATCACGCTGCTTGAGCAGGAGATCGCAAACCTCCAGGCTCAGATCAGCGCCAACGCGACGCTGTCAGCTCAGTTGTCAGCCGAGCTCTCAGCTCAGCTAACTCTTCTCCAGCAGCTCCAGGCTGAGCTGTCCAGCAGCACAGTCACCAACGTCCAGATCACGACGATCACCAACCAGGTGACCAACATCCAGATCACGATCAACAACATCACGAACATCGTCAACAACACGACCTCCAGCAGCTCCAGCAACACCAGCAACACCGGCAGCAACAGCACGAGCGGTGGCGTGCCGGCACCCAAGGCAGCCCCGCAGAACGGCATCGGCGGCGCGCTCGGCCAGACGGCGACTCAATCCGGCGGGACCGGCGAGGTTCTCGCCAACACCGGCGCACCGATCGCAGGCGGAATCCTGGGCGGGATCATGTTCCTGCTCGGCGGGCTCGGCCTCGGAAGGCGGCGCCGCAAGTAATCGACCAGTAAGCGAACCGGGCTCGCGCCTCGCGGGCCCGGTTTTTTTATACCTCACTTGTACGGCGACGCACCCACCCCTCAGGTCCTTTGATTTACATCGGAATATCGCGCCTAGGGGGGACGAGTGGATACAGCAGCGGCGTTGCCTGCCACTGGCAAGCTGCGCGTCGTCGAAGGGGCCAAACCGAAGCGTCAAGTCGAGAGATCGCACGACGCGGCGATCGCTGCCGTGGCGGCGGTTTCGTCGTATCTCGATTCGGACGAGGACCTGCCGTCGTTCTTCGCGCGCCTGAGCGCAACCATCGCGGATCTGACCGGCGCGAGCCGGGCGGCGTTCTGGCGGCTCGGTCCTCGCGGCACGCTCGCCGTGCAGGTCGCGCCCTACGGGTTCGACGACGAATCGCCCGTCTACACCGCGAGGCTGCAGCTGGGCGCCAACGGCAACGGCGCTGTCGAGCGGCTCGTCTTCACCGATGACCTCGACCTGCTGAAGGGCACGTCGGCTGCTCTCGACGAGACCTGGCGCGCCGCGGGCCTCGCTGACGTGAAGAATTCGATCGCCGCCGCCTGGACCGCGGGTGAGCGGCGGATCGGAGCCGTCGCCGCCTACGATTCGCCGCGCGGATTCACCGGCCACGACCTCTGGGTCCTGCGCCTCATCGGGTCTGTCGCCGGCCTGCTGTGGCAGTACAAGGAGTCCGAGGACGAGCTCGGCCACACCGCTGTGCGGCTCGAGGAGGCGATGTCGGCCCGCCGTCATCTCCTGAACAACATCGCCGCCGGTGGTGACGAGGCGCGCCGAAGATTTGCGTCCGCGCTGCACGACGACTCGCTGCAACTACTGACGGGCGCCGAGCTGCAGCTCGAGCGGATCCGCAGCGACCCGGCCTCGAACCATCAGGTAGTGCAGCTCGACCAGCTGAAGCAGACGCTGCGCAAGGTCGAGGATTCGCTCCGGCGTCTCCTTACCAACGTCAGTCCTGAGCCTCTGCAGCTGCCAAGCGACCTGAGCGTGGCGATCAGCGAGCGGCTGCAGGTCATGAAGCTGCAGGCAGGCATCGAGCCGCACATCGAAGCCGACATTCCACGCGACATTCCGCCGGCGATCCAGGCGATCGTGCTCAAGAACATCGGCGAGGCCCTAAACAACGTGGAGAAGCACGCACGCGCCACGCGTGTGACGGTGCTTGCGGAAGGCGTCGATGGTGGATTGCGCGTGGAGGTCGACGACGACGGCGCCGGCTTTGTCGTCGCCGAGTCGTTCAGCGTGCCCGGTCACATCGGTCTTGTCGCCATGCGCGAGCGCTCGCAGCTGGCGGGCGGATGGTGCCGCATCGAGAGTGAGCCGGGAGCCGGCACCCACATCGAGTTCTGGGTTCCGTTCAGCTTGTGAAGAGTTCGTCCGGGCGACAGATCACGACGTAAGGAAGGAAGGAAGGGACATGGCGACCAGGTCGGCAGTGAAGAGCGCTGCATCACAACACACCAACGGCGCGGATATCGACAGCAAGACCTTGCTTCGCGTGCTCGACGCGGTCCAGCGCGGCGACTTCACGGTGCGCATGCCGTCGGACGGACGCGGTTCAGGAGCGCGGGTTGCAAACGTGCTCAACTCCATCATCGAGTCCAATCAGCGCCTCGAGCGCGAGATCCGCCGTCTCAGCCGCCACGTGGGCAAGGAAGGCGGCATCAAACAGGCCGCGATCGGACACGGCGGCGCGTGGCAACCGACGCTCGACGCCGTCAGCGATCTAGTCGAAGACCTCGCTCGGCCGAACACCGAGATCGCGCGCGTCATCAGCGCCGTGGCCAACGGCGACCTCTCGCAGACGATGGCGCTCGAGATCGACGGCCGTCCCTTGCAGGGTCAGTTCCTGACGACCGCCAAGACCGTGAACACGATGGTCGGTCAGCTCAACGCGTTCGCGAGCGAGGTGACGCGCGTTGCGCGCGAGGTCGGCACCGAAGGCAAGCTCGGCGGCCAGGCGCAGGTCAAAGGCGTCGCAGGTGTGTGGAAGGACCTGACGGACAACGTGAACCTCATGGCCGGCAACCTCACGAGCCAGGTGCGCAACATCGCCGAGGTCACCACCGCCGTCCAGCAGGGCGACCTGTCGAAGAAGATCACCGTCGACGTCCGCGGAGAGGTGCTCGAGCTCAAGAACACGATCAACACGATGGTCGACCAGCTCAACGCCTTCTCCGGTGAGGTCACGCGCGTGGCCCGCGAGGTCGGCACCGAGGGTCGCCTCGGCGGTCAGGCGGATGTCAAGGGCGTGGGCGGAGT
>DASTIX010000070.1:0-2838 GCA_035717165.1 Candidatus Dormiibacterota bacterium | reverse complement strand
ATAACGGCGGCGCACAGCGCGCTGAGAGCCGGCGACACGACCGGCGACTGAGTCGGAACTCACTACCCGGCGCCACGTCAAGGTCCGTGGCGGCTCGCTCGGCGCCTTCCTCTGCTGGGCGGTCGTCTTCGCCGACATCGGAACGTCGGTCTACTACGTGCCCGGGATCCTTTACCCGAGATACGGCTCCCGCTCGGCGATCTTCGTCGCGCTCGCGATGTTCGTGTTCCTGCTTCTCGCCATCAAGTACGCCGAGGTCACGTGGCGCTATCCGGAGGGCGGCGGCGTTGTCAACGTATCGGCCCAGGCGCTCCATCCGTTCGCCGGTCTCCTCGGAGGCCTGCTGATCCTCGTCGATTACTTCCTGACCGCAGCGCTGAGCACTGTGTCCGGCTTCACTTATCTCGCCGTGGTCGCCCCCATACCGGGGGACTCGATCGTTCCGCTCACGGTCGTCGCGCTGATCGCGCTGGCGGTTCTCAACATCATCGGCATCCGGCAGAGCGCCCGCACGACGGCGGTCTTCGCGGTCGCCGCGGCCGTTGGTCAGCTCGCGACCGTGGTGGCCACCGCCGTCTATCTCGGACCGCACGGAATCGTCGAGAGCTTCCACCGTATGGCTGATGGTCCGAGCCTGACCCTTCCCTTCCTCGCGACCGGTTACGGCGCGGCGTTTCTCGCGTTCTCCGGACTCGAGAGCATCGCGCAGCTTGCGCCGTCGATGCGGGAACCCAGGCGCACCGTCGCCTACAGGGCCGTCGGCGCGGTGGTTCTTTCCATCGCGATCACGGGCCCGCTGCTGACGCTCTGGTCGACCACGCTTCTCGATCCCAGTGCCGATCCCAACCAGTTCATCTCACTCCTAGGAGCACACGTTGGCGGCAAAGCGCTGGGCACGTACGTGGCCGTCACCGGCGCGACGCTGCTGATCTTCGCGAGCAACACGGCGATCATCGGCGCCTATCACGTCTTCATCGCCCTGGCGCGGATGGGGTTTCTTCCGCGCGTGCTCGAGCGTCGAAACCGATGGCGGCTCACGCCGCAGTGGGCGATCTCCGGCGCGGTCGCCATCCCGATCGCCGTCGTGATCGCCGCGAACGGCAACATCGGCGAGCTCGGCGACCTCTACGCTTTCGGCCTCCTCGGCACGTTCGTCCTCACGTGCGTCAGCCTCGACGTCGTGCGGTGGCGTGAGCGGATTCGCTGGACGCGTGGGCAGACGTTGGTCTTCGCGATCGGCGTGGCCACGACCGCGCTCGTGATCATCGCCTGGTCTATCAACTTCGTCGCGAAGCCGTTGGCCACCGAGTTCGGAGGTGCGCTCACTCTTCTCGGCCTCGTCATAGGCCTCGCCAGCTATGCGTATCACCGCCGGCGCCGGCCGCTCGTGTTCCCGGTGCCATTTCAGCCGAAGCGTGCGGCCGATTCGATCGCGCACGCCCTGGGGTCGAAGCCGGTGGCCGGCGAGGTCCTGGTCTTGCTGCCGCACGACCAGATCGCGGCGGAGGCCGTCGTCGCCGAAGGTGCGCGTGCAGCGCATGGTCAGGGCGCGGTCTTTCTCTATCGCGGCAATCGCTATCCGCACCAGCACCATGAGCTGCTCGAGGTGAACGATCCATGGTTGAAAGACTTCGGAGCGCAGGACGCCTTTGCGCGGACGGAGATGCTCGCCAGGGACTCGGTCGCCCACCGCAGATATGTGTACGTGCCGGGCAGCCTGCCACGCGAGATCGTCGGCCAGATCTGGCGCACGCTCCATCCGCGCGAGACGCTCGTCTCGATCGACGACAAGGACATGCTGCCGCCCGCGGCGGTCGCTCGCGTGCGTCACCACCATGTTGGAGAGGTCACCGTGCTGGAGCTCTTCGCCTCGCCCGTTCCGGAAGGGCCGCATCGCGGTCCCACGCCCCGGGATCGACCTTGATCGCACCGCGGTCCCTTACCCGGTCAGGCTCCTTTCAACGCCTTTGCGCTGCGCGACGAGAGCGCGTGATGGATTTGCTCGTAGACGAGCGGATGGTCGAGAAGGTCGAAGTGCGTCATCGCCCCGAGGTGAATCACCGAATCCGCCGAGACCGCGATCGATCCGTCTCTCCGTCTCCCCGAAGCGCTTTCCGTGCGGACAAGGAGGTCGCCGCCGAGCCAGCTGAGTGGGTTGCGCCGATCGCGCGCCACCGAGGCCGTGATGAACGTATAGGCGCAGCCCGGCAGACGGGGAACGTCGCTCCTTCGATCGTGCAGGAGCTTCTGCGGGTCTTCGAGCCGCCAGTCGTCCTCGACCACGTATCCAAAGCGCAGGTCGCGGATCCCCGCGCTGCGCAGGTCGAGGATGTTTGCGAGCGGCCTGCTCTCCGGTACGGCGCGAAGCAGCCAGGCCAGCGTGTGGACGAACTTCTCCAGCGGTACGCCGGTGTGCGGCGTCCCGAGCGCGACGAGATGTCGCGTCAGCGAAGGCCACCGGCGGCCGGCCGCCCATCCGGTGTGGCATGCGGAGCGGGCGACGAGCCCTCCCATCGAGTGGCCCACGAGCACGATGTCCGCGACCTGCACGGGCCAGCGATCCACGATGCGTTCGAGCAGGTCGCTGAGATGCCGGCCGCTGTCGCTGATATGGAGCCCACTGTTGTAGCGGACGTACAACGGCGTGAATCCGAAGTCATGCCGGAGACGCTCGCCGAATGGCGTGCGCGGCGAGGGTGCGTCGGGTTGCGACGAGCGAAGCCAGCTGTCCTCGGACTCCCCGAGCCCATGGATGAAGGCGCACATCCTAGGCGTGGCGTCGGGGAAAGCGCGCCGGATCGCCGTCTTCGTCAGAGTCAAATCAGTGCCGTCGCACCG
>DASTIX010000069.1:0-20349 GCA_035717165.1 Candidatus Dormiibacterota bacterium | reverse complement strand
TCACGGCTGCTCCTTGGCTCGGCTGCGCGAAGGATAGGCCGTGCCGGCGCGCTCAGGCGAGCGCCACGAGGTCGAGGTAGCCGTCCTCCCAGTGGTCGAGGGCGCCCTCGGGCATCATCAACACCCGCTCGGGGGCGAGGGCTTGCACGAACCCCGCGTCGTGGGTCACGAGCAGCATCGCGCCGGGCCACCCCTGCAGCGCCTCCGCGATCGCGGTGCGCGAGGGAGGGTCGAGGTTGTTCGTGGGCTCGTCGAGCAGCAGCACGTTGTGGCGGCCCGCAACCAGCATCGCCAGCGCGAGCTTCGTCTTCTCACCGCCGGACAGCGTGCCTGCGTCTTGAAACGCCATCTCGCCCGAGAGCCCGAACATGCCGAGCAGGTCGCGCTGCTGCTGGTCGGTGAGCGTGGGCGCGGCTTCGTGCATGTGGTCGACGAGCGTGCGGCCCGCACTGATCGTCTCGTGCTCCTGCGCGTAGTAGCCGAGCGACACGTTGTGTCCAAGGCGATATGACCCTGAGTTTGGCTCGCTCTGGCCGGCCAGAATCCGCAGCAGCGACGTCTTGCCCGCGCCGTTCAATCCCATGACGAGCAGCCGCTGCTGCCGTTCGACTTCGAACGAGACGTCCCGAAACACGAGCGGGCCTCCGTAACCCTTGGCGAGCCCGTTCACGTGCAGGGCGATGCGGCCGCTGTTCGGCGGGTCGGGAAAGCTGATCTTGAGCTTGCGCTCTCGTTTCGGCGCAACGACGCGCTGCGCCTTCATACGTTCCACCCGGCTGAAGATCGCGTGCGCCTGCTTAGCCCTCTTCTGGGTCTGCCGGCGCATCACCTCCGCGAGCAGCGTGAGGCGCTTGATCTCCGCCTCCTGGCGCTGCGCGAGCGACGTCAGGCGCTTCTCCTCGGCACGGCGTGCGGCCTGGTACTGCGAGTAGGTGCCGCGGTACTCGATCAGCCTTCCGGCGTCGAGGTGCAGCACGCGCGTGATCGACGCGTCCAGGAGGTTGAGGTCGTGGCTGACGACGATGACCGCGCCTCGATAGTCGCGCAGAAAATCCATCAGCCACGACTTGGCGTCGCTGTCGAGGTGGTTGGTCGGTTCGTCGAGCAGCAGCAGGTCGGGATCGGCGAACAGCACGCGCGCGAGCTCGACGCGCCGGCGCTCACCTCCTGAAAGCACGCTGAGCGGCAGGTCGATGCGGTCGAGACGAAGGCCGAGGCCGGCGGCGATGCGGCGGGCATCCGCCTCGCCGGAGTAGCCGCCGAGGTGG
This sequence comes from Candidatus Dormiibacterota bacterium, assembly GCA_035717165.1. GTDB lineage: Bacteria > Chloroflexota > Dormibacteria > Dormibacterales > Dormibacteraceae > 40CM-4-65-16. Next base: position 19,081 of record DASTIX010000069.1, on the reverse strand, counting down.
CGGTAGCGTTCCTCGGCCTCGGAATATCTCTCGATCGTCGCGGCGGAGTGGTCGTGTTCCAGCTGCTTGTGGAGCTCGGCGAGTCTTGCCGCCGCCTTGTCCAGGTCGCGCCCCGACAGGATGTGCGTCAGGGCGGTCGCCGACGCCTCAGCGCGCGGACGCGGGTTCTGGGGGACGTAACCGAGCGTGCCGCGGCGCAGCGCCACGCCGGCGGCGGCGTCGTTCTCGCCGGCGAGGACCTTGAGCAGGCTCGTCTTGCCCGCACCGTTGCGCCCGACCAGGCCGACCTTGTCGCCCGCGGCCACGGTGAAGCTCGCGTCGGACAGAACCCGGCGCGCCACGACGTCGATCGCGAGACCTCGGACCTGGAGCACAGCGCGTCAATTGTTACGACAAGACGCGGGCGGCGTTCCGTAAAGCAAATCTCGCTGGAGGCCGATTCCGAAATGAAAAAGGTCCTTGTCATCGTCGTCATCCTCGCGGCGGCGGCCGCCTGCGGCGGAGCCACGAGCGGCGCCGGTTCAGGCACCGCGAACTACAGCACCCGCTCAGGCGGGCCCGCGCCCGTCAATCAGGGCGGCCTGCCGTCCAAGACCTCGGTCCAGCCCGGTGACACGACTACCGTGCCGAATCAGACCGTCCCGGCACTTCAGGGTCCGCCGGTGATCCGCACCGCGCAGCTCGCCATCACCGTCGGCTCAGGGCTGTTCGACTCCAAGCTCGCATCGGTGCGCTCGCTGGTCGAGGGCGAGGGCGGTTACATCGCGGGCACCGACGCCCAGGCGTCGCCCACGGACAACCCGGAGAACACCCAGATTCGCACCGGTGTGATCAGCTTCATGGTCCCGGCCGCGCATTTCGACGACACCATCGACCAGCTCTCGAAGGTGGGCAAGGTTCAGAGCGAGCACATCACCGGCACCGACGTGAGCGCGCAGTACGTCGACCTCAACGCCCGCCTGGTCAACGCCCAGGCTCAGCTCGACGCGATGCGCGCGCTGCTGGCCAAGGCGCAGAACATCAACGACATCATCGCGGTGCAGAACCAGATCGGCCAGATCACCGCGCAGATCGAGCAGCTCAAGGGCCAGATCAAGTACCTGGACGACAACACGTCGTACAGCACCGTCTCGGTGACGCTGACCGAGTCGGGCGCGCCGGCGCAGACGGCGCCGGGAGACAGCTGGGGCTTCGTGACCGCGCTCAACCAGGGCGCCCACAACTTCATGACCACGATCAACTACGTCGTGACCGGCCTTGGCGCGATCGGGCCGTTCCTCGTTCTGGTCGGTCTCGGTTTCATCGTCTGGCGGCGCCGCCGGCCCGCCCTGCCGAAGCACGCATAGAAACAGCGGCAGGCTGGGATGAACTCCCGGCCTGCCCTTGTAACCTCGTGCGGTAGTGCTCAGGTTGTAGATGGGGCCGGAAGAGACCGCCAGCGAACCGGCTGAAATCCTCGAGCTTCCGATCGCGCCACGCGCGACCGACATCGCGCTCGACGAGCTCGAGCTGGTTTACGCCTTCATCTACGCGCGGGTCGGCAACCGCGCCGACGCCGAAGACCTGACGCAGCAGGTCGCGTTGAAGGCGATACCGCGCCTGCGCGAGGGTGCACCGGCGAGCGCCATTCGCGGGTATCTCTTTGCGACGGCCCGGTCTGTCCTCGGGGCGTTCTGGAGCACGCGACTCGGTCTTTCCGAGGCGGAGCTGCGCGAGGACCTGGCGTTGTCGGTGCCGCCGCCCGAGCCGCCGAACGAGGAAGGAGCGCAGACCGTCCAGGAGATCCTGGCTCAGCTGTCGGACAACTACCGTCGCGTCCTCGAGCTGCGTTTCCTGCACGGGTACTCACTTAAGGAAGTTGCAGCGGAGATGAAATCGACCGTCGGTGCGATCAAGGTGATGCAGCTGCGCGCGCTGCGCGCCGCCGCGAAGGTGCGGCTCGACCGATGAACCGCAAGCCGGAGAACCGAATCGAGCAGATCGTCTCTGACCTGCTGCGTGGCCGGCGCCTGAAGCTGCGCGGAGGCGACGCCGAGGAGAAGGCCGCGATCACGGCCGCGGCGCGTCTTGCGGGAGCTCGCCAGGGTCCCCAGCGCATGCATCCCGCGTTCCGCAAGCGTCTCGAGCGGGCGCTCGAGGAGACGCCGCGCGAAGGCTGGATCACGCGCCGTGCCGCGCTGGTCGCCGGCCTCGGCCTGGCGGCGGGGGCCGCGGGTGGCACGATCCTCGGCCGCGTCACGGAGCAGCCGGTGCTCGCCAAGAGCGGCGACCCGATCGATCCACAGCATGGTCGATGGATCGACGTGGCGGCGATGAGCGACCTCCGCGAAGGTCACGGCACGCTCGTCGCGGCGGGTGCGGTTCGCGCGTTTGTGTTCCGTAACGGCGACACGGTCACCGCCGTGTCTTCGATCTGCTCGCACCTTCCCTGCGAGCTGTGGTGGGATCGCGACAGGTCGTACCTGGCGTGCCCATGCCACCCGGCCGCATTCCAGCCCGACGGCCGGCCGTCGCAGGGCTATTCGCTGCCTCCGTTGAACCCGGTGCACGTTCGCGTCACCGATGCCGGGCGCGTGGAGGTGCTCGGGGCGGAATGAACGTCCGGGCGCACAAGTCAAGACAGCTCGCCCTCGACAGGTGCCTGCAGCTGCTCGAGGAGGCTCAGGTCAGGGGGCAGGCTCGCATCGATGGCCCGCTCGGGACGTCGCTTCGTCGCCATCTCGACCATGCGGGCGTGATCGCGGACCATCGCCTCGAAGGCAGGCGCATCGATCGGGTGCTCGACGACATATTTGCGCTGCAGGCGCATCTCCTCGGCCAGGAGCCTGAGGACAGTCGGCACCACAACGGTTCGTAGCAGACCGGTTGGTTATCATCCGGACTTGTGACCACATCCTTTAGTTCTTCCCGCTCATTTCTGCTCACGTCCGAATCCGTCACCGAAGGCCATCCCGACAAGGTCTGCGACCAGGTCTCCGACGCTGTACTGGATGGCATGCTCGAGCAGGACGCGCACGCCCGCGTCGCTTGTGAAACCGCGATCACGAAGGGCCTGTGCGTCGTCATCGGTGAAGTCACGACGCACGCCGATCTCGACATTCAGCGCACGATCCGCGACACGATCCGCTCGATCGGCTACAACGACGAGGCGATCGGCTTTGACGCGGACCACGCGCTCATCCAGGTCTACCTCAAGGAGCAGTCACCGGACATCGCCGCCGGCGTCAACCACTCCCTCGAAGAGCGCGCGGGCGGCGACGCCGCGGACCCGTTCGAGCTGCAGGGCGCGGGTGACCAGGGGATGATGATCGGCTTCGCGTGCAACGAGACGCCCGAGCTGATGCCGCTGACCATCTCGCTGGCCAACCGCCTCGCCCGCAAGCTCGCGGAGGTGCGCAAGTCGGGCAAGCTGTCATTCCTTCGACCCGACGGCAAGACGCAGGTGACAGTCGAATATGAGTACGGCAAGCCCAAGCGCATCGAGGCGATCGTGGTGTCGACGCACCACGCCGCAAGCGCGACGCAGAAGGAGATCGCCGACGGCGTCCGCTCGCTCGTCATCGATCCGGTGCTCAAGGGCCAGGTCGTCGATGCGCAGACGAAGATCATGGTCAACCCCAGCGGTCACTTCGTCCTCGGCGGTCCAGCCGCGGACGCGGGACTCACGGGCCGCAAGATCATCGTCGACACCTACGGCGGGGTTGCGCGCCATGGGGGAGGGGCGTTCAGCGGCAAAGACCCGAGCAAGGTCGACCGGTCCGCCGCTTATGCGGCGCGCCACGTCGCCAAGAACCTGGTCGCCGCGGGTCTCGTGGACCGGTGCGAGGTGCAGGTTTCGTACGCGATCGGGCGCGCACATCCGACCTCGATCGCCGTCGAGACTTTTGGCACGAGCAACAAATCGGAGGATGAGCTGCTGAAGCTCGTGCGCCGGCACTTCGACCTGAGGCCGGCGGCGATCATCGCGAACATGAATCTTTTGCGGCCGATCTACCGCCAGACCGCGACGTACGGTCACTTCGGTCGCGATGACCTCCGCGTGCCGTGGGAGGACACCAACAAGGTCGAAGCTCTCCGTTCCGATGCCGCGGTCGCGGCCCCACGCACGTAGTACGAAAGCTCTTCGCGTCCACGACACGCTGAGCCGGCGCGCGGTTCGTTTCGCGCCCGCGCGCCGGCCGCTGACGCTTTACGTGTGCGGAGTGACGCCCTACGACTCGGGTCACATGGGGCACGCCTTCACGTTCTCCATCTTCGACGTGCTCGTGCGCTTCCTCGAGTCGCAGGGACAGCGCGTGAAATACGTGCAGAACGTGACCGATGTCGACGACCCGCTGTTCGAGCGTGCCAAGCGCGACGGCGTCGATTGGCGCGAGCTCGCCGACCGCGAGACGAAGGTGCATCTACGCGACATGACCACGCTCGGATGGCGCGCGCCCGATGTGATGCCGCAGGTTTCGGACGAGATCCCGGACATCGTTGCGGCCACCAACAAGCTGCACTCGCGTGGTTGCGCGTATCAAACAGACGCGCTGTACTTCGAGGCTGACAGATACCCGAGCTACGGCCGGCTGTCTCACCGCTCGCGACGATCGATGCTCGCCAAGCTTCGCGACGAAGGGCTGCTCGGTCACGTCGGACCGGATGGGAAGCGCGACGCGCTCGACTTCCCGCTGTGGAGACGCTCAGGCGAGGGCGAGCCCGCGTGGCCGTCGAAGTTCGGCGACGGCCGGCCGGGCTGGCACATCGAGTGCTCCGTGATGGCGATGCGCTATCTCGGTCCGCAGATCGACATCCATGGGGGCGGCCGCGACCTGCAGTTCAGCCATCACGAATCGGAGCGCGCGCAGTCGGAGTCGCTGACCGGCAAGCGGCCGTTCGCGCGCGCGTGGATGCACACCGGGATGGTCCGGTACGGCGGCCGCAAGATGAGCAAGTCGCTCGGCAACCTGGTGAAGGTGAGCCAGGCGCTGCAGCGCGCGCCCGCCGCCGCGGTGCGCCTTTACCTGGTGTCGCACCGCTACGCGCGCGACTGGTCGTTCGACTGGGCGGGCCTGGCGAGGAACGCGCGCTTGATGGAGCGGATACGGAAGTTTCTGGCCGATTCCGAGCGTTCAGGCAAGACCGAGAGCCCACCGGATCGCTCGCTGATGGCGGAGTTCAATGCCGCGCTGTCGGACGATCTCGACACTCCACGAGCCGTACGCGCGTTGAGGTCTGCGCTGGCTCAAAGAGATCCGGCGGCGGTCCGAGCGATGCTCGCGATCCTGGTAGGGACGGCCTCGCTCAGCTAAGCGACTTCGAGCGGAGAGCCGCAGTTCGGGCACTCCATGTTGACGTCGAGCTGCACCATCGTCTCGCAGACTGGGCAGAGCACGTCTGCGATCTGCGTCGTTTCAGCCTCCTCCGCCCGCGCATCGGCCTCGAGCTCCGCCGGCACCTCGCCGAGGTCGACGGCCGGCGCGCCACAGCTCAGGCAGACGTAACCCGACTGCGTGAGGCGGTAGTCCTGAAACTCGCCCGACGAATCGATCTCGACCTCGGCGAAAAGGGCGCGGAAGAGCTTGCTGCCGCATTTGCGAGAGCAGACGAGGACCATGGCGGCTCCCAGACTACGTAACGCTTCGTCTGAGGGTCGCGGTGCCGGCGGCGATCAACAGAACACCGAACGCCGCGACGACGGCCAGATCGACCTGGAGCGATGTCCACGTCAGGTCCGCTCCCTTGACCATGATGTCTCGCATCCCGTTGACGGCGTAGGTGAGCGGCAGGACGTTGGAGATGTACTGGAGCGCCTGCGGCTCCGACGAAACGGGGAATAGGATGCCGCACAGCAGGAACTGAGGCACGATCACGAGCGGGATGAACTGAACGGCCTGGAATTCCGACCGCGCGAACATGCTGAGGAAGATGCCGAGGTTCACTGCGACGATCACCATCAGCGCTTCCATGAAGAAGATGAGAAGCACCGAACCCTGGTTGTGGATCTTCAAGACCGCAAGCGCGAAGACAAGAACCTCGACCGCCTGCACGAGCGCGAGCACTGTGAACCCGAGCATGTACCCGAGCACGATCTCGCCGCGGCGTAGCGGGCTCGCCATCAGCCGCTCGAGCGTGCCCTGGGAGCGCTCGTTGAGGAAGGAGACGATCGTGATCACGAAGACCAGGAAGAACACGATCAGGCCGATGAACGCAGCGCCGAAGTAGTCCAGCGTGTCGAAGTCGGGCCCTCCGTACAGGTATGTGACCGTCGGATGGAAGCTCAGGCTTCGGCCCGGGCCCTGGGACGCTAGCGAGATCATCGACGCCTGCAGCGCCTGGATCACCGGCGCGCCCTGGCCAGGTTGCGAACCCTCGAGGTGGACCTCCGGTGCGATGTTGCCGGACTGCGCCTGCTGCGAGAAGTCACTCGGGAAGACGATGTAGGCGACGAGCGAGCCGTCCTTCAGCTTGGCATCGCCGTCGGCCGCGTTGATGTCGACGGTCTTGATGTGGCTCGAGCTTCGAAGCGACTCGGCGACCATTGCGCCGAGCGGTCCGGAGTCCTCGTTCGCGACCCCGACCTGCGGCGCGCTCGACGAGCCGCGGATGAGGTAGCCGAGCAGTCCCAGGATGACGATCGGCGCGACGAAGAGCAGCGCAAGCGTGCGACGGTCTCGGCGAAAGCCCTGCAGGAGACGTCGGGTGATCGCACGGACGCGGTGGCCGTTCATGACTCGCTCCTCCTTCCGGCGAGTGCAAGGAAGGCCGATTCGAGATTGTCGCTGCCTCCCTGGCGGCGGATCTCCGCCGGTGTTCCTTCCGCGAGCAGGCGCCCGTACTGGATCAGGCCGAGGCGTTGACAGCGATCCGCCTCGTCCATGACGTGGCTGGAGACGATCATGGTCGTGCCGTCCGCGGCCATGCGTCGAAACGCCTCCCAGAACTGGACGCGCAGCTGAGGATCGACGCCAACCGTCGGTTCGTCGAGAAGCAACAGCGCCGGCCGGTGCACCAGCGCGCATGCCAGCGAACACCGTTGACGCATTCCTCCGCTCAGCGTTGCGACCACCGACTTACGGCGGTCGTAGAGCTGAACAAGGTCGAGCGCTTCCTTGACCCCGTCCTCGACACCGTTGATCGCCGCGAAGAACCTCACGTTCTCTTCCACCGAAATCGACGGATAAAGAGCCGCCTGCTGGGTCATGTAGCCGATCCGCCTGAGCACGGCGACGTTGGGCATCCGCTGATCGAGCACCGTGACGGTGCCGGCGTCCGCCGCGAGGAGACCGCAGATCAAGCGGATCAGCGTCGTCTTGCCCGCGCCGTTGGGGCCGAGCAAGCCGTAGATCTCGCCCTTGCGGACCTCGAGAGTCACCCCGTTCAGCGCCTTGAGCGCGCCGAACGACCTGGACACGTCCTGGACGCTGACCGCGTAGGTCTCACTCATCGTCTTTCTCCTCGATCTGCATGCCGCGGAGCCAGGTCTGCGCCAGCTCCGCCATCGCCTCCTCTCCATCCATCTCGAGCCCGAGCACTTGCTCGGCAGCCTGTCGCGTCAACAGGTGAAAGAAGATCGGGCCCATCAACGACTGCAGAGCCAGCAGCGGATGCATCTTCCTCAGCCGCCCTGCTGACATCTGCCCGACGAGGTACTGCACGACCGCCCCGACGACCCTCGTGATCACGACGCGGGCGGCCTCCTCGGTCCCGGGCGCGAGGCTGCTGACCTCGAAGAACAGCGCGCGCAGAAGGCCGGCTCGGTTGTCCCCGGGTCCATAGATCGTGCGGAAGACGGTATGCGCGACGGCCGGGATGACGATCTCCGGCGGATCGTTTTGCCGCCGGGTGAGCACCTCGATCACCGGCTCGAGCGGCGAGAAGGCCTCGACGATCGCGATGAACAGCGCCGACTTCCCGGGAAATATCCGGTAGAGCGTCGCGCGCGAGACGCCGGCGCGGTCCGCAAGCTCATCCATCGAGAGGGCGGCGAGGCCGCGAGAGCCGACAAGGTCGAGCGCGGCGCGAAGGATTCGGTCCCTCGAGTCGGGCTCGGGTTCGCGCCTCAGCGCCTCGAGGAGCTCAGACCTGGACCGGAACGATCGGTAGAAGGTCGCCCGGGAGACGCCGGCGGCGGACGCGAAATCGCCGATGGTCGCGCGCCCGCCCATGGCCAGGACCACGCGCGCACGGTCGAGAATCCGATCGCGAGTTGCGGCGTCTGGCACGGCACGAGACTAGACGCGACGTGTCGTCTTGTCAAGTCTCGTGGTGATCTTAACAGCCTGGGTTCTCGCCGGCGCTCCAACCCGAGATCCTTTCTATCGCGATGGCGACGACTGGACCTGAAGGTCGTGTGGCGCGATATTGCGGGTAGCGAGCGGCGAGGAGATCGAGCGCCTGATCGGCGTCGGCGCCTGCGGCGAGCACCCTCGCGCTGCCGTCGGCGCGCACCCACCACAGGGTTTCCCAGTCGTCGGAGTAGTGGTCGACGAGCACGGAAACCGCTGGGTTGGCGGCAATGTTGCGCAGGCGCTGCAGGTCCGTGGTGCGCTTCGGCTTGTGATCGACGGCGAAGAAGATCGTCTCGTCGTGGAGGACGAATGTGATCGGCACGACGTGAGGACGGCCTTGCGTGTCGACGGTCGCCAGGCGCCCGACGCGGGCCTCGGCCAGGCGCTGTCGCGAGGCCGTGGCGTCCATCGAAGGAAGTATCGTTGACCCGTGCAGAGGCTCCGTACGTACACCGTCGAGGAGGCGAACCGCGAGCTGCCGCGCGTCAGGGCGATCGTTGCCCAGATCGCCGAGCTGTCGGCACTGCGCCCCGATCTCGAGGAGCAGCTGCGCATGGCCGATTACGCGGTGAAGCGTCCCGGGGCCAACGGGGACGACCGCGAGCGCCAGCAGCAAGCGCGAGATGCGGTCAACGGCGCCGAGGAAGAGTTGCTCAAGGCGGTGCTCAACCTCAACAGCCTGGGCATCCAGCTCAAGGGGCCGCTCGAGGGTCTGATCGACTTTCCGTCGTATCGGGACGGCGAGCTCATCGAGCTGTGCTGGAAGCTCGGCGAGGAGCGGGTCGAGCACTGGCACCGCATCGGCGAGGGCTTCGCCGGCAGGAAGAAGCTCTAGACCGTTTCGGTCTTTTCGGCGATCGGTCCCTTCACGGCCTCGTAGACCGCCCTGGCGATTCCGGCCGCGTCCAGGCCGTGCTCGCGGAGGATGTCAGACGCCTTGCCCTGCGGCAGGAACTCGTCCGGAAGCGCCACCGTCCGGACGCGACCGGCCAGCCCAAGCGGCGCCAGCGCTTCGAGCACCGCTCCGCCGAACCCGCCCGCGCCGACGTTGTCCTCGACAGTGACGACCACCGGGTGGGTGCGCGCCCAGTCGCCGATCCGCGGATCGACCGGCTTGATCCACCGCGCGTTGACGACCGCGCAGGCAATGCCCTGCGTCTCGAGCCGCTCGGCGGCTTCGACCGCGACCTCGACCATCTTCCCGATCGCGAAGATCGCCGCGTCGTCGCCCTTGCGAACCTCCTCCCACCGGCCGACCGGAAGCGGCTCCACCGGCAGGTCGGGCGTCGCGGGAACGGGGCCTTTCGGATAGCGGATCGCCACCGGTCCGTCGGTGGCGAGCGCGGTCTCGAGCAGAGCGCAGAGCTCGGTCGCGTCCTTCGGAGCGGCGATCTTCATGTTCGGGATCATCCGCAGGTAGGAGAGGTCGAAGATCCCGTGGTGGGATGCGCCGTCCGGTCCCGTCACGCCCGCGCGGTCGATGACGAAGGTCACGGGTAGCTTGTGCAGCGCCACGTCCATGATCGTCTGGTCGAACGCGCGCGCCAGGAACGTCGAGTAGATGCAGACGACGGGATGCATCCCGGCCATCGCGAGCCCGGCTGAGAAGGTGACCGCGTGCTGCTCGCAGATGCCGACGTCGAAGAACCGGTCGGGAAACTCCTTCGCGAAATTGAGCAACCCCGTGGAAGACGCCATCGCCGCAGTGATCGCGCACACCTCCGGCCGGCGCACGGCCGCGGTCATCAGCGCTTCGCCGAAGACGTCGGTGTAGGTCAGCTCGGTCGATCTCGGCCGGCCGGTCAGCGGATCGAATGCGCTGACGCCGTGCAGCTTGTCGACCTCATCCTCGACCGCGGGTCCGTAGCCGTGTCCCTTCTCCGTCACGACGTGAACGACCACCGGCTCTCGCAGCTTCTTCGCGCGGGTCAGGACTTCTTCCAGCGCCGCCTCATCGTGGCCGTCGACGAGACCGGCGTACTTGATGCCGAGGCTCTCGAACATGGTCGAGGGCTGAAGCAGCTGCTTCAGACCTTCCTTCACGCGGTAAGCCGCCTGGTCGGCCGAGTAGCCGACGAGGGGCAGCTCACGGAGGAGGCGCGAGATGTCTTCCTTGATCTTCTCGTAGCGCGGATCCACACGCAGCTGGGCAAGATGACTCGCGAGCCCGCCGACGGTCGGCGCGTAAGAGCGGCCGTTGTCGTTGATGACGATGATCAGGTTGGCCGGCTTGAGGTGCGCGATCTGGTTCAGCGCCTCGTACGCCATGCCGCCGGTCAGGGCGCCGTCGCCGATGACGGCGATGACGAAACCGGGCACCTTCTTGCGCAGCCGGGCCTCGGCGATCCCGAGCGCGTAGCTCAGCGATGTCGAGGCGTGGCTGTTCTCGACGAGGTCGTGCTCCGACTCCTTGCGTGACGGATAGCCGGAGAGTCCTCCCGCCTGGCGCAGCTTCGCGAACTCGGCGGCTCGGCCCGTGACGAGCTTGTGGACGTACGCCTGGTGGCCCGTGTCCCAGACGATCGCGTCCTTCGGGCTTTGGAACACGCGATGCAGGGCGAAGGTGAGCTCGACCACCCCAAGGTTGGGAGAGAGGTGGCCGCCGGTGCGCGACGTTTGCTCGACGAGGAAGGCGCGGATCTCTTCAGCGAGCTGCGGCAGCCGGGCGGCGTCTAGAGCGCGGAGGTCGGCGGGCGAGTGGATCGTTTCGAGGATCGCCACCTAGGGTTAACGCCCAGCGGCCCGCGTCCGTTCCGGTGCAGATGGCGGCGGCCACGAATCGGTCGGCTTCGGGGTCATCAGCTCGGCGAGCTCGATGCAGAGCCTGGTGCCGGCGCCGCTCGGCCCGCGGAGGACGGTCGTGAGCTCCAGGTTGGTGTTCCACGACGACGCGGCGATGTCGATATGAGCCCACGGCTTGCCGCCCGCGAACTCGCCGATGAACATCCCGCCCATGATCGTCCCGGCCTCGCCGTACTCGGCGTTCTTGAGATCGGCGATCTGGCTGCGGAGGAGCACGCGGTAGTCGGCGTAGATCGGGAGCCGCCAGACTCGGTCGCCTGCCTCGCGCGACGCCCGGTCGACGATCGACCAGAACTCATCGTCGTTGGCGACCGCCGCGCTCGCGGCATGCCCGACCGCGACGGTCGCGGCGCCTGTCAGCGTGGCGAGATCGATGATGTGGGTCGCTCCGTTGCGCAGCGCATGCGTGAGGGCGTCGGCAAGGACGAGCCGGCCCTCGGCATCGGTGTTGACGATCTCGACCGTCTTGCCGTCTGCGCTCACGAGCACGTCGCCGGGGCGCTGCGCGGTCGGGCCGGGCATGTTCTCCGCGGCGGCGATCACCGCCATCACGTCGATGGGCAGCTTGCGCGACGCGATCACGTCGATCGCGGACAGCACCGCGGCGCCGCCGGCCATGTCGCCCTTCATCCGGCTCATGTGCTCGGCCGTCTTGAGCGAGATGCCGCCGGTGTCGAACGTGATGCCCTTGCCGATCAGCGCGAGGACCGGCCCGCTGTAGTTGGAAACCTGGTGGCTGCCGTGGTAGTGCACCCGAATCAGGCGCGGAGGCTTGGCCGAGCCGGATCCGACGCCGATAAGGAGGTTGTACCCGCCGGCCTTCAGCTCGGCCGGGGTGAGGACTTCGATCTCCAGGTTGTGGCGCTGCGCGATGCGCGTCGCCTCCTGCGCAAATGCGTCCGGCGTCAGCTCGTTGGCGGGCGCGTTCTGCCACTCCCGCGCGCGGTTGGTGGCCTCGCCGTTTTCCTGCGCGGCGATGACCTCTCGCTCGCGCCCGCTCCCAAAGCCGGCGAGCAGCACCTCGTCGATCTCGCGCCGCTCGGGGGCCGCGCCCGTCTGGCGCGATCGGCGCTCGAACGTGCCGAGGACGCATCCCTCGACGACGGCCTTGAGGCTGTCCTCGCCGAGCGGCTCGGTGCGGAGGATCGCCATGCGCTTGTAGCCCCACGTACGCGACGCCCGCACGAGCTCGTGGTGGGCGCTGCGCAGTCGCTGACCGTCGAGGTCGTGCAGGGCGCCGAGTCCATAAAGGATCACGCGGCGTGGCGTGATCCGGCCCTGCGCCGGTATCGGCAGCACCTCGTGGATGCGGCCTCGGAACTCCGCGTTGACGACCATCTCGTTGAGCACGCCGCCCATCGCCTTGTCGAGATCGAGCGCCGCCGCGCCGAGCTTCTGGCCGGTGATGACCGGGATCGCGAGCGCGTCGACGTTCAGCTCGGCCGGATTGGCCGAGACGAGACTGATCTTCACGGCACCCCTTAGGTTAAAGAAGCGGGCCCGCGATTAAGCCAGGTGTTCAGCGACCAACTCGAGGACGTGCGCCACGCGAAGCTTCATGCCGCGCTTCCGGGCTGCCGCAGCGATGTGCATGAGGCATCCCGGGTTGTCCGACGCGACGACCTCGCATCCGGTTTTGGCGATCGCGTCGAGCTTCCACCGCGCGAGCCGCTCGGCGACGTCCGGCCAGTCGAGGCTGAACGTCCCGCCGAATCCGCAGCAGTTGGCGATGTCGGGAAGGTCCACGACCTCGTAGCCGGCGAGGTCGAGCAAGCGCCGCGGTTCGGCCTTCAGGCCGAGCTGGCGCAGCGACTGGCACGAGTCGTGGTAGGCGATCTTCAAGCTCATCCGCTCGGCGTCGACAAGGCCCGGTTTGCTTTCGAGCAGCTCGAGGACGAAGCGCGTCGCGTCGCGCATCCGCGACCGCACCTCCTCGTCGGGCGCTTCGCCCCATTCGGCGGCGTCGATCGTGAAGGCGCCGAAGCACGACGTGGACGGCGTGACGATTGGGCCCTTGGAATCTCGAAGGCTGACGGCGAGCCGCCGGCTCAGGTCGCGTCCGGTCGAGAAGTCACCGCCGTTGGCGGCGATCAGGCCGCAGCACCACTGCTCCTTGGGAAATCCAACCGAATAGCCCGCCGCGATGGCGATGCGCTCCAGCGCGGAGCTCGCCTGCGGCCACGCGCGATCCCCGAGGCAGGAGGCGAAAACGGTCAGCGGCTCGCCCGTCCCCGAGCCCGCGTGAAACCGGTCGCGGTAGGGCCTCGAGGCGAGGCGGGAGGTGAAGGGCGCGGCCGTCCGCAGCATTGCCTCGGCGAGCCGCGGCCGCTTCCACATCTCGATGACCGCGCGCTTGCGCACGGACTTCCGGCCTTGGCGCCGGTGCTCGAGTATCTGGCGCGGGAGCGGGATGTCGACCGGGCAGACCTCCTGGCACGCGTTGCACTGCGCGCACAGCGTGTTGGCGAGGTCGGCGTCCTCGATGCCGTGATGAAACGGCGTGAGCACGAGCCCGATGGGGCCGTTGTAGATGTGGCCTCCGAAGCGATGGCCGCCGACAGCCATGAACGGCGGGCACGCGTTGGAGCAGGCGCCGCAACGGATGCACGTCAGCGCGTCGCGAAACATCGGATCGTCGAGCATCTTTTCGCGACCGTTGTCGAGGATCACGCAGTGCATCTCGCGCGGCCCGTGCACGCCGATGGTCAGCGACTGCTCGATGTCCGCGGAGCGCGACGGTCCCGTGATCCAGTTGACGTAGCTGCTGATCAGCTGTCCGGTGCCGCTGCGCGGCAGCATGCGGAGGATCGCGACCGCGTCGTCGAGGGTTGCGACCAGTTTGTCGATGCCGAACACCGCGACGTGGACGAGCGGCAGCGTCGTCGTGAGGTCGGCGTTGCCCTCGTTGGTGACGAGCACGATCGTCCCCGTCTCGGCGATGGCGATGTTCGCGCCGGAGATGCCGACCGTCGCCTCGATGAACTTCTCGCGGAGCGATTCGCGTGCGTGCTGCTGGATCGCTTCCACGGTCGGCTCGGTGCCGAAGACGCGAGCCGCGTCCTCCTTCGTCAGATGGATCGCGGGCGCGATCAGGTGCGACGGGTGCGTGTGCGTCAGCTGCACCATGCGCTCGCCGAGGTCGGTTTCCACGACCTCCATGCCGAGCTGCTCCAGGTAACGGTTCAGCTCGATCTCTTCAGTGGCCATCGATTTGCTCTTGGTCACGACCATCCGCTTGCCCGCCGGCAGCGAGGTGCCGGCGTTGAAGCAGATCTGCCCGATGATCTCGCGCGCCTCATTCGCGTCGTTCGCGAAATGGACGACGCCACCAACCGCGGAAAGGCGCTGGGTGAACTGCTCGACCAGCTCGGGCAGTCGATCGAGGTTCGCCTGGCGGCGGCGCTTGAGCTCCTCTCGCCCTTGCTTGAAATCGAACGACTCGAACGCGACGTTGCGCCGGCCGCGGAGGCCGGTCATCGCGTGGATCAGCGCGCCTTGAAGCTTTTCGTCCTTGAGCGCTTTGTCGACGCGGCGCGCGAAATGACTACGGCTTTCGGGCACTGGTCGTCGCGGCTTCTGCGATCGCTTCACCCACAGCGGTTGGTGTCGACACCGGCGCCAAGCATATGGTCCCGACGCAGATCACGGCGCGGGCGTCGCCGCTCCAGTCGATGACGGCGTAGGGATGAGAGGCGCGCGCGGCTCGCGCCAGCTCCGGATTCGTGGTCGTGACCTTGATCGCGTGGGGAAGGCGGTCGAGGGCCCGCGCAAACACCGCGGCCATCAGGCCGTACTGGCGAGGCAGTTGCGCGACCGACTCGAGCGCACGCCGGGCGTGCTCGCGGTAAGGCGTGGCCGGATCCGCAAGCAACGTGTCGAGCTCGATCAGCGCCATCGCCGCGATCGAGTTCTCGGCCATGGGCTTGATCCGTTCGCCAAGCCGGCCCAGCTCGTCGCCGGCCGTCCGGTCGAAGTAACCGCCGAACTCGCGGTCGGCGTACCTCTCCTCGAGATGCGCGGCGAGGTCGAGCGCGATGTCGATGCGGCCCGACCGCACCGCCGCCCACAGGCACCACGCCTGGTCGGCAAACTGGCCTCCGACGCCTTCGGCGTGGGTCATGCCTTCGCCCTTGCGGTACGCGGCCGCAAACAACGAGTCGAGCAAATCCTTCGCGCGGAGGCCGGCGTCGAGATAGCCGATCGCCAACGCAGCGTTCCATGCCGTGTAGATCCGGCGATCGACGTAGGGCGCCGTGAGCTTCGACCTTCCCTCGGCGTCGAGCGAGTAGTAGTGCTCGTCCGCGTCCTGGCTCCCCGCGTACAACCCGGTCGACGGATCGCGCAGTACGCGGTCCAGGTAGGCGGTCGTCTTGTGCAGCGCGTCGGTCATGCCGGCGAGGTGCAGGGCCTCGACCAGGCCCGCATGGTCCTCGAGCATCTTCTCGAAATGCGGCACGGTCCAGTCCTGCGTCGTCGAGTAACGGAAGAATCCGCCCTCGACGTGGTCGTACATGCCGCGGGAGGTCATCTGCTCGAGTGTGTGTACGGCCATGCGTCGAAGCTCCTCGTCGGCGCGCAGCTTCGACTGCTCGAGCAGGAGCAGCAGCGCGTCGGTCTGCGGAAACTTCGGTGAGACGCCGAAGCCGCCGTAGTCCGGGTCGTACGCGGACTTGACCGCGTCGACAACGACGTCGACGAGTCCCGCGTCCAGAGACCCGGCGCTCCGAGCGACGATCGACGCTGAACGTTTGCGTCCTTCGAGCACCCGCGTCGCGATCTCCGCCTGGTTGTTCCGGTAGTAGATCGCGATCCGCGACAGCGCGCTCGCCATCTGTTCCGGTGGGAGATATGTGCCGCCCGTAAGGATGTCGCCCGACGAGGTCAGGAATGCGGTCGTCGGCCAGCCGCCCATGTTGTAGCGCTGATTGATGTCCGGTCGCACGTCGTTGTCGACGCGGATCGGCAGGTACTCGGTGTTGATCAGCTCGATCACGCCGGGATGCGAGTACGTCGTTTCGTCCATCACATGGCACCAGTGGCACCACACGGCGGAGATGGAAAGAAGGATTGGCTTGCGGCTCGACCTCGCCTCTTCGAAGGCCTCGGACGACCATGTGTGCCAGTTGATCTCCGAGGCGCGGTTGGGCCGGGGCGAGAAGTGAAAGTCGGCTGAGGCGTCCGCCATCCGTTGAAGGTTACGATGAGGTCGTGATCTCAACCAGCGCTGTGGACGCATACGTCGAGAAGCATTCGCGCCGCTTCCTCGACGAGCTGAAAGAGCTGTGCAGCTTTCCCAGCATCTCCAACCACGGACGTGAGGCGGTCCAGCCCGCGCGCGATTGGCTGGCCAATCGATTGACTCGTTTCACCGACCGCGTGGAGACGCTGGAGGCGGGCGGCATGCCCGCTCTGTATGCAGAGGTGAAGGGCTCAGGTCGCCGCAAGCTCCTTCTGTACGAGCACTACGACGTCCAGCCCGTCGACCCGATCGACCTATGGAGCTCGCCTCCGTTCGAGCCGGCGGAAAAGGACGGACGGATCATCGCCCGCGGCGTTGCGGACGACAAGGCAGACGTGATGGCGCGCATCCACGCGCTCGAGACGCTGAAGGAGCTCGGCGAAGTCCCGGTCACGCTCCGCTTTCTAATCGAGGGCGAGGAGGAGATCGGCTCCAAGACCTTCGAGAAGATCGCGCACGAACACGCCGACAAGCTGCGCGCCGACGGCTGTCTGTGGGAGTCGGGATCGTCGTTCGATGACGCCGGCCGGGCGACGCTGCAGTTCGGATGCCGGGGTCTGCTGTACATCCAGCTGCGCGTGAAGATGCTCGACTTCGACCAGCACTCCGGTTGGGCATCCATCTATCCGTCGGCGGCGCACTACCTCGTCGACGCGCTCGCGAGCATGTGCGACCGCAATCTGAACATCAAGATCGACGGCTTTTACGACAAGGTGGTGAAGCCCACCGAAAACGACCGGCGGATGATGGCCACGATCGACCCCGAGGTCGAGAAGCGCCGCAAGCTCGTCGGTTTTGAAAAGCTCGTGCGCGACCCCAAGCCAGAGCAGGTGATCGAGCAGATGCTTTTCCTGCCGACGTGCAACATCGCCGGCGTCACGACGGGATACCAGGGTCCGGGCTCGAAGACGGTGCTGCCGGCGGAGGCGACGGCCAAGCTGGACTTCCGGCTCATTCCGGACCAGGATCCCGACGAGATCCTTACGCTGCTGCGCAAGCACCTCGACCGTCACGGGTTCGAGAAGGTCGAGATCATCGCCGGCGAAGGCGAGAAGCCGGCGCGTTCGGACCCCGGCTCCGCCATAGCGCGCACGGTGATCGAGTCGGTGCGCGAGATGCACGGCGAGCCTGTCTTGTGGCCGTTCATGCCGGCGACAGGACCGATGCACCCGGTTGTCTCCGACCTCGGAGTGCCCACGGTGCTGCCAGTCGGGGTCGGGCGCCCGGACAATCGCATCCACGCACCCAACGAGAACATCCACGCCGCCGACTACATCAACGCGGTGCGGCTGATGTGCCGGGTGTGGGAGCGTTTCGGAGCGAGCTGATGGAGAAGCTGACCGACAAGCTGTTCACCGTCAAGTACAACGAGGACACCGGCAAGCCACACATCGAGGTCATCAACCAGAACGTGTGCCTGTCCAAGTGCACGGGTAAGTACTGCAACCACTTCTGTCCGGCCGGCGTCTACGAGTGGAACGAGG
This sequence comes from Candidatus Dormiibacterota bacterium, assembly GCA_035717165.1. Taxonomy (GTDB): domain Bacteria; phylum Chloroflexota; class Dormibacteria; order Dormibacterales; family Dormibacteraceae; genus 40CM-4-65-16. Next base: position 1,283 of record DASTIX010000069.1, on the reverse strand, counting down.
AGCAGAAGAAGAACCTGGTCAGCTTCGGCAACTGCATCGAGTGCGGCGCCTGCTCGATCGGGTGCCCGTTCGACAACATCGCCTGCCACGCGCCACGCGGAGGGTTCGGGGTTCGTTACCAGCACGGATAGTCGCCTTTATCAGCCCTGGATGCAGGCGCCGACCCCGGATAGGCGCGCCTATCCGAAGGTGTGGCTGCAGGAATACAACCCGGCCTGGGAATAATTCCTACTAGCGGAATGAGCGACTACGACGTGATCATCGTCGGCGGCGGCCCCGCCGGACTGGCGGCCGCCCTCTATACCTCGCGGATGAACCTGAAGACGGTGATCCTCGACCGCGGACCGCTTGGCGGTCAGCTCCTCAACACCGAGCTCGTCGAAGACTACCCGGGCTTCGACTCCATCCTCGGCTCCGAGCTCGCCATGAAGATGGGCGAGCACGCGCGCAGGTTCGGGGTCGAGATCCGCGATTTCGAGCCGGTGAAGGAGATCGACGTCGACGGCAACAGCAAGGTCGTGCGCCTCGAGTCCGGCGAGGAGCTCCGTGCTCCTGCGCTGATCATGGCGGCGGGCGGTCTCCCGCGCTATCTCGAGGTCCCGGGCGAGAAGGAGTTCTGGGGCCGGGGCGTCAGCTACTGCGCGGTCTGCGACGGCGCCTTCTTCAAGGGCCAGGAGCTGGCGGTCATCGGTGGTGGGGACGCCGCCGTGGAGGAGGGCGAGTTCCTCACGCGCTATGCATCGAAGGTCTACATCCTCCACCGGCGCAGCGAGCTGCGGGCGCAGCCGATACTCGTCGAGCGGGCGAGAGAGAACAAGAAGATCGAATTCATCTTCGACGCGCACGTCAAGCAGATTTCCGGTGATGGCAAGGTCCACTCGATCCAGTACGAGCAGCACGGCACGATGAAGGAGCTCAAGGTCGGTGGAGTGTTCATCTTCATCGGCTTCGTGCCGAACTCATCGCTGCTCAAGATGCACGTCGACCACGACGCCGGCGGATACCTGATCACCGACCGCAACATGCAGACCTCGGTCGAAGGCGTGTGGGCTGTGGGCGATGTGCGCGCACAGCTGACCAAGCAGATCGCGACCGCGGTTGGTGATGGCACGACCGCCGCGGTCGCGGCGTCGCAGTACATCTCCGTGCTGAAGGACGCGGCTAGAGCCTGAGGTTCGGGCGAGGAAGACCTCGACGGATCTTCGGCGCCCATGCGCCCGATCTTCGAGTTCAGCTTCTGCGGTGCTCGCTCACGCATCACGGATGCGCTCGCTCCGCTCCTC